>JBHHXH010000148.1:0-1549 GCA_046756925.1 Nitrospiria bacterium | reverse complement strand
AGCTTTGTCGCCATCTGCAGGAGCGCCGCGTCGCTGAAAACCAAGTAGGCCGGGATCTTTTTTTCATCGGCCAACCGCTTCCGAAGTTGTTTCAGCCTATCGAGCAAGTCTTGGTCGATTTCCATTTCCGGCATTTCAAAATTCACCGATTTGAAATGAGCTGCCTTTCGCTTAGAACGTTTTTCGGTCTTCTCCAGAGGTCGGATTTCTTCCAATATGTCTCGGCCCTGACAGTGATCGCAGGCACTTTCGCATTCGGGGATGGTCTCCCCGAAATGCGCCACAAGCGTCCGATGGCGGCAGCCTCGCCTTTCGGCCAAGTCGAACATATCGCGAGTCTGCTGTTGGATACTGTCTTTCAACTCCAAGTCTTCCAATTCGACCAAAAAACGCTCGTAACCGATGACTTCGGACCAGGAATAAAAAAGAATGCAATCACTTCCGACGCCGTCTCGTCCTGCGCGTCCAATCTCCTGATAATAGCCATCGATACTCTTGGGCATGTCCCGATGAATCACGTAGCGAATATTCGGCTTGTCGATCCCCATCCCAAAGGCCACCGTCGCCACAATGACTTCAATGTCGTCTCGACGAAAGGCCTCTTGGTTCTCGGTCCGTCGCTCCTGCTCCATGCCCGCGTGATAGGGCAAAACTCGAATACCGTGATCGTCTAAATAGGCCGCTGTTTGCTCCACTCCTTTTCGACTCAGGCAGTAAACGATGCCGGACTGACCCTTACGGGATTGGATCAAACGCAAGATGTCCCTTTTCGTATTCCTGCCCTTCCCCTTCTTGTAGGCATGAAGTCTTAGATTCGACCGAAAAAAGGAACCCCGGTATGGAAAGGGCGAAGACATCCCCATTTGCTCGACGATGTCGGCCATCACTTTGTTCGTGGCCGTTGCGGTGAGCGCCAAAACCGGCACATGACCAAACTGTTTTTTGAGACCGGAAAGATTACGATACGAAGGACGAAAATCGTGGCCCCACTGACTGATGCAATGGGCCTCGTCTATGGCGATGAGGTTAATCTCGCAGCGCGAAAGCAGCTCGAACAAGGCCCCGTCCAAGCCCTCCGGCGCGACATAAACCAGGTCGTAGTGTCCGGCCATCAAACGTGCGGTTCGTTTCCGGCGCTCGTCCGCACTGAGGCTGGAATTGATAAAGGCCGCCCGGATGCCTACCTCGGTCAAGGCGTCGACCTGGTCCTTCATCAAGGAAATCAAGGGAGAGATGACAACGGTTGTGCCATTTAAGATCCGTGCGGGGATCTGATAGGTCAAAGACTTGCCCGCCCCCGTCGGCATCACGCCAACACAGTCGCGCCCTGACAAAACGGCTTGGATAATCTCCTCCTGACCGGCGCGGAAGGCATCGTAGCCGAAGACCGATTCCAGTACGGATTGAGGAGATTCCTGAGATCGAATACCTTCGGCCAGTCGGCGAATCCATTTTACCAAGGAGGGATCAAATAAAAAGGGAGAGCCGCGATAGACCTCACGGAGCGTTTCGAGACGAATCCAATAACGTGCATTCCGCGCAACCGGCA
>JBHHXH010000147.1:0-1779 GCA_046756925.1 Nitrospiria bacterium | reverse complement strand
AATGCGACCCACGGCAAGCATATGCTGACCGTCCGTTACGATAGCGTTGAGCAGGATGCTGTCCCGGCAGTGTCGCCGGTCCCGGAAACCTCAACCTTGACCGTTGCCTTGATTTGCAAGGCGAAGGAAGGCTTAAGCACAAAGCTGGAGTGGAGATCCAATGACAACGACACTGCAGTAACCACTGTTCCTGATAACGACCTTGTACAGCTTCAGTTTGTTGCCATGTTCTAAGACCCCTTTTTTTCTAAGGGGCTTGTTCGGTTTTTTTGAGCGGCCTGCCGATGGCGGCGGGCCGCTCAAATTTTTATTGTTAAAAAGCACTCGATGAGGAGTACGAAAAATATGCTCGATGACGAGTATCCAAGTAGGTTGACAGAAAAGGAAAAAACACCTATTAGATACTTAGGAGAGAAAGATGAAACGTCTTCGAAGTTTGAGCATTGCTGCACTTCTCGTCACCTTCGTCCTTGCCTCTGTCCTTCCGCTTTGGGCACAAGATAGTCCCCCAAGCGCCTCAGATGTCCAAAACAACGCCAACTTTGTCTGGACACTCATTGCCGCCTTTCTCGTTTTTTTGATGCAGGCTGGATTTGCCACGGTCGAAGCCGGATTTACCCGGGCGAAAAACTGCGTTAATATCTTGATGAAGAATCTTTTCGATTTTTCCTTTGGCAGCCTGGCCTTTTGGGCCCTTGGCTTTGGACTGATGTTCGGCACCTCTGCCGGCGGTTTCATCGGCACGGACGGATTTTTCCTCTCAGACCCCGGGAAGCATGGGGATTGGCTCTACGCTTTCTGGATGTTCCAATGCGTTTTTGCCGCGACGGCGGCGACGATCGTCTCCGGGGCGATGGCAGAGCGAACCAAGTTTTCTTCATATGTCATCACTAGCGCCGTGGTTTGCGCGGTCATCTATCCGGTGTTTGGAAGCTGGGCCTGGGGCAGTCTGCTGAATGGGAGCGGCTGGCTCGAGGGCCTGGGCTTTATCGATTTTGCGGGATCAACCGTGGTCCATTCCGTAGGCGGATGGGTGGGCCTGGCAGGCGCCGTCGTTCTCGGACCGCGCATTGGAAAGTACAGCAAAGACGGGAAGATGCGGGCGATTCCTGGGCACAGTCTGCCTTTGGCCGCGCTTGGGGTCTTCATCCTCTGGTTCGGATGGTTCGGGTTTAACCCCGGGAGCACGACGACGGCCACAACGGATATCGCGCGGATCGCCGTCAACACCAATCTGGCCGCAGCGGCCGGTGCGATTGCGGCCATGACCCTGACCTGGATGCGCTATGGAAAACCCGACCTGGGGATGGCCTTAAACGGCGCCCTGGCCGGCTTGGTGGCCATTACGGCCCCCTGCTCCAATGTCTCTCCCTTAAGTGCCGTGGTCATTGGATTCCTGGGTGGGCTTCTCGTGGTCTTCTCCGTGGGTTTCCTCGACAAGCTTAAGATAGATGATCCGGTCGGTGCGGTCTCTGTTCACGGGGTCTGTGGCGCATGGGGGACCTTGGCCGCGGGTCTTTTCAATGAAGGCGGATTTAGCATGGGTATCATCGGGGTTCAGCTTGTGGGAATCGCGGCGGCCTTTATCTGGGCTTTTGGGACCAGCTTTATTCTCTTCAAAATCATCAAATCCACGGTCGGCTTACGGGTTACGGCGGAAGAGGAATTGGCCGGCCTTGACATTCTTGAACACGGGAATGCAGCCTATCCCGAATTTGCCATCAGCCTGATCTCATCTGCACCGGGAAACAAAGAATAAGGCGATCACCAACAACGAAA
>JBHHXH010000146.1:0-1817 GCA_046756925.1 Nitrospiria bacterium | reverse complement strand
CAGCGACTCCTTTGGGCTTCCGCGGCCGGCTCCGACCGCAGGCTGTCAAACCTCCTGCAAGACGAGCAGACCGTCGATCAATACCGACGCCTCGCTCAGCGGGAATACAGCGCAATTCAGGACCACGACGCGCAGCACCGACTTCTTCTATAAATCGTGTCCGACTGTTTCAGGAAGCCCGACCTGTCCGCTCGATCCGGGTGAAACCCTGGTCACCGATTGCCGATGCCAGGATGACTTTGCCGAAGCCGCTTCCCTGATGGAGGTGCTCAAATCGGCCGGAGAGGGCTTGACCTGTGACGGAACAACCGATCCCAATACGGGGTTGTGCACGGGGCAGATTAAAATCTTCGAAGGGACGGGTGCCTCCTGCCGACCGCCGGGTGCTGAAACGACCTTCTTCAATTGCTGCAGCAACGGCTCTTCGTCGATCCTCAATTTTTTAAAATACTGCAAGGCGTCTGAAAAGGCTTTAAATGATGCGAGGGATCAGGGCCGGACCCGCGAGATCGGGACGCGTTGCATCAAAAAGATCCCGCTGATCGGCTGCGTTCAAAGAGAAAGGGTCTATTGCGCCTTCAGTGGGAAACTCGGCCGGATCATCCAGGAACAGGGGCGCCCGCAACTGAATACCTTCGGGCCCGACGGCGCTTGGGGAAGGCCTGGTGCTCCGAACTGCACCGGGTTTTCACCCGAAGACTTTCAGATGATCGATTTCAGCCGGATCGATCTTTCGGATTACTTCGGAGACATCACGACCCAGAGCCAAGGCCGGATCCAAACAGAGATGGGGAACGAGATCAGTGATTTTTATGACGCGTTACGACCATAAGCAACAGTCCGGAATGAGTGGACAATGGATGGGACATCAGAGGGATCAAGTTTTCTCCTGTGCGGCTCTTCTCGCCTTGTTTTGGGTGATGTTCGGTTTTCCAAAACCGGCCTTCGCGAAGGATCTCGGGACCTTCGGGACGACCTATGCGATTGCGGAGCCGGATGCGCTCGATGAAATCGAACGCCGCGCCAAAGCGGTCGACTGGGGGAAGATCATCAATAAAAAGACGATGGAAAAGGCCGTAAAATCGTACCGGCCCTCCGGTCTGAAAAAGATAGGACGCGCCGAAAAGGACCGTACGGTCAAGGTCAGTATGGTTTATACGCTTCAATCGGACATCCCCGATGGAAGAGGGGGCATCCTTTACCCACACGGGTACCGCTTCAATCCGCTTGAACATCTCTTTCTCCCGAACATCATCGTCATCATCAACGGGAACGATCCGGAGCAGGTTCTCTGGTTTCAATCCTCCCGATACGCAGAGCGCTTCAAGGTCTCCCTCCTATTGACGGAAGGAGACTATGCGCAACTTTCAAATCAGTTGAGTCGCCCTGTTTATTATGCCGACGGGCGCCTGCTGGATCGGCTCAGCATACACGCGGTGCCTTCCGTCGCCATGCAGAAGGGGACCCTCATGGAGGTCAAGGAAATTGCGATCCCTCAAAAGAAATAGAATGGGGCTTTGCGCATTTGTTTTGTTCGCACTTATCTTCATCAGCGCCGGTCGCGCCGACGCGGTCGGATACGGCACACCGCTTAATCCGGTGACCGATATCTGTTGGAACTGTGTCTTCCCAATCAAGATCGCAGGGGTCACCGTCGTCCCCGGCACCGTTACGGATGCGCCCGATCCGGCGGTCTCTCCGATCTGCGTCTGCCCGGCGCCTCCTCCGCTTTTCTTGAGGCCGGGCATTCCGATCAGTTTCTGGGAGCCGGCCCGTTTTGTCGAGACGGTCAAAGATCCCTTCTACTTCCCCAGCCT
>JBHHXH010000145.1:0-1835 GCA_046756925.1 Nitrospiria bacterium | reverse complement strand
TGCAGTCCGCGCCGCAGTCGATCCCGGTGGGATTGGATGTCACCGTGCCGCCGCCCGTTCGGCTGACGGTCAAGACCGGATCGGGCCTCTGGGCCGCGAGGTCTGCGATTTCAGCGGCGGAAAGTGCACGGTTGTAGATTCGGACATCGTCGATGGTCCCGAAATAAATCCTTTGATCGCCCCGGTCAGTACGTCTTGTCATACCGAGACGGAGAAAAGAGTTGGGCTTGCTATACGAAGAGGTGGAAAGTCGTTGCGCTTCTAATGCCCCGTCTAAGTAAAGCTCCATTTTTAAACCATCAAAAACAGCAATCATATGATGCCAGTTTCCGTCATTTATTAGACGATTCGACTTAACAACCGTCCCATCACCACATCCACTACTTGGATCAGTGTTAAACCAACCCTTTCCATTAAAAAGGCCCAATTCAAAACCGTGGTTGCAGAAGAAACTGTTTGGGTCGGACGTTATCAATGTTCCTCTGTTTGGATCAGTGGACTTAAACCAAACGGACAAAGAAAAAACCGACGGATGCAACGCGCTTGAATACGGAATTTCGATAAAGTCGTTCACTCCATCAAAAAGATAAGCACTACTCGCATTCCCAAAACGATCCATCGTCAACGCCGCCCCGTTCACCGTCCCGTGATGCCCGTTCCCGCTTTCGTCATTGGCATTGCCGTTGAAAGGGTAGAAGGCCACGAGTCCGGCGCTTAAATCCGTGCTGATTCTCCACACATAACAAGCCGCCCTCGGATCGACCTCGCCGTCCGGCCCGGTCGCTTTGACACAGAACTCATGGGTGCCCAGGGCCAGGTTGTTGTATGTCTTCGGGTTGTCGACGCAATCGCCGAATGTCTCATTGTCCATTTTGCATTCAAAGGTCGAATTCGCCTTGTTTGAAACAAAGGCGAAGGTCGCGGAGGTGTCGGTCGTCGGGTTTGCAGGACCTCTGGTGATCGTGGTTTGGGTGAAAAAGATGGCGTCAAAATGATCCTCAAAAACCTCCGGCGGCACAGTAACATTGGTGTTGGTGACATCGCCGATATTGTTGATGACCACCTGATCCGCGATGATGTTGCCGTTGCCGTTGATGTAGTTGGTAATCACGTCGGGGAGACTTTCATCCTCATCCGGATTACCCCCGAGGAGCACTTGATAGAGGGTTAAATAAATATTGATGTTTGCGATTTTTTCGCTGCTGATCTCGCCGTTCTCCTTGAAAATGGGGTTGAGTTTGTCGGATCCGTAGATCCTGCCGGAATCGTCCATGGCGGCCGCGACAAGCTCTGAAAGGTTTGTTGTCAGCTCGTCCGGTTTCTCAAACCAAATTTCATTGATGATGTCGATATCGTAGATGTGGGTGTCTCCGGGTTGAAATTTAATTTCTCGATTCGGGAAGGCATCCTGTACGATTCGCTCGACCCGCTGTACCGTGGCGGTACTCGCCAGATTAATCTTCCCGATGGAGAAGGGAGAGGAAACGTTTGCGGGGATCGTGACAAATTTAGAGACCACCTGATTTCCTTTTCGTGCCATTAGAAGATAGTCGTCACCAAAAGGAATATCTTCAATTCTAAATGTGCCATCCGAACCGACAGTACCGGTACTGTCATAAGACACGCCTGTGGACAAACTCCTTGCCCGGACCTTTGAATTGATGAATGCACCGGTGCCTGGCAGGGTCTTGGAGAAGCCTGTTTTGGGAATGGCGCCCCCACCGGGAATCAGGGCGGTCCCTTCAACCGTGGGAACAGGGTTTCCTCCTCCGCCCCCACCTCCGCCGCAGGCGGTGAGAAAGAAGGTGAAAAATACGGCGTATACAATCGGTTTA
>JBHHXH010000144.1:0-1860 GCA_046756925.1 Nitrospiria bacterium | reverse complement strand
CGGAGAAGGTCATCTGGAGGATGATCGCGGCGATGACGGAGATGTCTTCCTTGAAGTCCCTGATATTGCTGAAGGGGTTGAGGCAGGCATTCGAGGTCCTGCCGAAGTCGAGATAGACCCCGTTGAACATCTTCGCCAATTTCTTGTAGGAGCCGCCGATATCGATGATCCGGATGATCGAATCGCTCCCGAAATAGTTGTAGACGAGGTAGTTTACGAAAAAGGACTTCCCCGACCCGCTCGTCGCCGAGACGAGACAGTTATGGTTGTTGGCATGTTTGTCGAAAATATCGAGACCGCAGATCTGCCCCTTCCGGCCGCTGAAGACGATGATCGGTCTCCCCCCTCCCGAGAAATCGGACTGGATCGGGAGGATCGACGTGATCGCGGCGGCCGGCGCGATGAAGTCGCGGTCGATCAGGTCGATATTCTTGCCCTTGTCGTAGAGACCGAAGGGAAGAGCGCTCATCAAGAGGACCGGGAGGATCCCCCTGTCTTCCTGCATCACGAAATCGACCGACTCCCAGATCCGTTTCACCCGGGTGATCGCCTCCGCGGCAACCTGGTCTTCTTTGTGCCAGACCCAGAGGGTTGGGAGGATCTGGAGAAAGCGGGTCCCCTTCTCGAGTTCGTCGGTCGCCCACTGGAACTCCTCCTGTTTGCGGGCAAGGGAGAGGGCGAAGCTGCCGACCCCCTTCTGCATCAGGATGAGATTGCATTTCTTGTGAAGGGCCGCCCGCTGATCATGGAAAATGATGTTCAAGGTATAGAGGAAGGGCGTCTTGATCTGGTCGCCGTCGGAGCCGCCTCCCCAGCATCCGCCGAAGAGCTGATTCGTCATGAGGAGATCGATCCTTTTTGGAAAGATCTTCGGCGTCGTGCACCGGAAAGACCTCCCTCCAATTTCAATACTGGACCGGTGGTGCCGTATCGCCGTTTCGGAAGAGATGACTTGTTTCCGGATCGGCATCCCTTCCGCGTAATGGCCGTGATGGTCCGATTGATTGAATAATCGCCACATCCACCCGATCAGCCGATCCGGAGGGACCGGTTCCGGATAGAGGGCAGCGCCGTGAAGGGTCTCTTCGATCGATTTTTTGATCTCATCGCGTTCGTTCAGGTTGCGTGATTTCTTGGCGGTTGGAAACTTGACAGAGACGAAGAGCCTGAAGTTTCGGATCGGGATGCCGGAGAGGCTCTTCAATCCGCCGGTTCCCCGACTCAGGAAGTCGCAGAAGGTGTCCGTCGTCTTCCGGACGATCGGAATCCCCCGAAGTTTCGAGGCACGGAAGTGAGAGAGGAAGGGATCGATGTCGTCATCCGCATAGAGGATGAATTGCAGGATGGCCCCTTCAGGCATCGGGGACTGGATCAGGTTTTTCAAGACCTGTTGCGATTTGAGTCCGGCGAAGGCCAGGGGCGCGCATTCCCAGAGATAGCCTTCCGTCCCGTCCGTGTTGACGTAGCGCTTTGTCTCCACATCGTAGGCCAGCCAGGGGAGATAGTCTGAAAACCGGCTCCGCGTCGAGAGCGATTCGAGTTCGGAAACCCTCAGGCCGCCGTTTCCTCCGAATAGATTGAAAAGATTTGAAATCCTCATAGCATCTCCTTCAGCGTAAGGGGAATGGCTGCTTCCGCATCGTGGCGCTGTCTCCCCCGGATCCTTTTCCCGAAAGCCGGTTTTCAAGCACCCATTGCGGTTCATCGACGATCAGGTAGATATAGCGCGGCATGTAGAGCGCCGCGTTTTCTCCCTCATAGGGAAGGACAAGGACCCTCAAGACCTGGGGCGGGGCGATCACCGGGACCGTCGGCTCTTTCAAAATGCCGGTCAGTTTCTTGATGAGTGCGTTGAAGTAG
>JBHHXH010000143.1:0-1865 GCA_046756925.1 Nitrospiria bacterium | reverse complement strand
CCGGAACACAGCTACTTTAGTGCCCTCATCCATAAACTGACCGGCATCTTGAAAGAACCGAAGATCCCCGTCATCGCGCCGGCCCAGGTCCTCCGCGTCCTGGTTCTCCCCTATCAGGGAGAAAACGCGGAACTCTACATGCCGCGCTATATCTACTTGATCGTTGACGAAGCTCAGTGGGTCCTCGCCAATCAACTGTCAGAACAAGGCTCCAAATTGAATAAAACCAAGACGGGTCAACACACATTCCCATTACGCTGAATCATTACGCTGAAGGAAGTTTGTATGAGAATTCCTAATCTCTTCAATATGTTTGGATCAAAGGGCGGCCTGACGATCTCGGAGCTTGAATCACTCTCGGCAAGAAGCAAATTTTCAGACTACTTGCCCTGGCTGGCCTATGATCCAAAGAAAGAAATCTACGTCAACACGGACGGCACGGAGGGCACTCTCTGGGAGTGCACACCCCTGGCCTTCGCCGGCCTCAAATCCCAGAATACCCTGAAAAACCTGATCCAATCCCCCATGCCGAAAGGGAGCATCCTCCAATTTATCCTCTATGCGGACAATAACATTTCTCCCTTCCTCTCTCACTTCCGCGCCTCAAAGCTTCGGGATATCCCCATCGTCCAAAAAACAACAGACAGATTCTGCGCATTCTTAAACGAGGGATGCGGGGGATTGAAGAGCCTCTCCGGCATCCCCATCCGGAACTTCAGACTTTTTATTGCCATGAAGTTCCCGGCAGCGACCAAGGCGCTCTCTGAGAATGAAATCGAGGAGGTTAAAAAGTCGATTGAAGAAACCCTTTATGGTGCCGCCCTCTACCCGGAAGCGGTCCCTCCGGAAAGACTGATCGGATGGATGTGGCGTTTATTCAATCAGTCCAACCACAACGGCCAATACGCGGAAGGGATGCCGATTCGGAAACAGATCATCTCGGCCGAAACAACGATTCGACATCATCGATCCAATATTAAAATCGGTGAGAATACCTTTCGATGCACCACACCGAAGATCTTTCCGAAACATGTCGACCTGCTCATGACCAATCAACTCTTCGGCGGCTGTTGGGGAGGCAGCTCGGACGGCGATCAGATCAAGACCCCGTTTTTATATACCTTGAACATCATCTTCCATGACCAGAAGACAGCGCTCCACAAAAAATGCAATCTCATCCTGATGCAAAAAGGGGTCGGGAGTTTCGCCCTCTCCCTTGCCCGTAAACAGGATGAGTTTCAGTGGGCAACCGACGAACTCGAAAAGGGGACCCGTTTTTTACAGATCCTCCCGACTCTCTGGGTCTGGCACAAGGATGACCAGATCGCCGCGGAGGCGATCACCCGTGTCAAGCGGATCTGGGAGTCCCACGATTTTGTGATGCAGGAAGACCGGGGGATCCTGCCGGTCCTCTTCACCGGCGCCCTCCCCTTCGGCCTCTATGACAAGGGGAACAATATCGAACTGATCGACCGGGATTTTATCGCCCCGGCCGACGCCATCACGTCGTTATTGCCGATCCAGTCCGATTTCTCAGGGGGCGGCCGGCCGATCATCGTCTTCAGCGGCCGGAAGGGCCAGGTCTGCGGTCTCGACATCTTCGACAAACATGCCAACAACCACAACTGCCTCGTCTCGGCCACGAGCGGGTCGGGAAAATCCTTCTTTGTGAACTACCTCGTCTACAACTACTTCGGGAGTAATTCGATCATCCGGATCATCGACATCGGCGGCTCCTACAAGAAACTGGCAAAGATGTTCAAGGGCGTCTATCTCGACTTCGGAAACGATTCCAAGGCCTGCCTCAACCCCTTCAGCAATATCCGGGATTTCAAGGAAGATATCTCCGTCATCGCCGCGATCAT
>JBHHXH010000142.1:0-2055 GCA_046756925.1 Nitrospiria bacterium | reverse complement strand
TGGCAGGGGAATGCAGATGAACGAAGGTGCAAAGAAGGCAACGGGTGATATATTACTCTTTTTACATGCCGATTCCAAGCTCCCCCTCGATGCGCTCAAAAACATTCGAGAGGTCTTAAAACAAACAGAATTCGTCGGAGGGGCCTTCCGTCTTAAGATTGACTCGCCCCATCTCTTCTTAGGTTTTATTTCATGGATTGCGAACTTGCGGTCGGTTTATCTAAACCTTCCCTATGGCGACCAAGGTTATTTTGTTCGGAGGAAGGTATTTGAATTATTGAAGGGATACGGAGATATGCCCTTGATGGAGGATGTAGACTTTTTCAGACGCCTAAAGAAGATGGGTCGGGTAAGCTTGTTAAGAGGGGCCATGCTCACCTCTGCTCGAAGATGGGACCAACATGGGGTTTACCGCACCAGCTTCCGAAACCTATTGATTTTATTTTTTTACTTTATTGGCATCTCGCCCAATCGACTTACACGTTGGTATTACTCAGAAGGAAATAAATATGACTGTGATTGAAACCAATAAGACCCGAATCGACCTCCCTGTGACCGGAATGACATGCGCCAGTTGTTCTGCACGCGTCGAAAAAGGGCTTGCTTCGGTTCCGGGTGTCAAGACGGCCTCTGTCAATTTCGCCACGGGAAAAGCAAGCTTAATGCTTGAATTGAATCAACCTTCAAGCGCGACTATCGAGGCACTCATCGAGAAAACACGGCAAATCGGATACGACGTAGAAACCAAGGAAGCCACAATCAATATTGAAGGGATGTCCTGCGCCTCCTGTGTTTCCAAGATCGAAAAATCGCTCCTTTCAATCAAGGGGGTACTGCGGACCTCTGTCAATCTGGCGACTGAAAAGGCCTCTGTCGTCTATATCCCTACCTTGGCAACCCCTTCCAACCTACAAGAGGCGATCCATTCGGTCGGTTATCGGACGGTTGATGAAACAGGCGATTTCGAAGCGGAAACCAACCGGGAAAAACAATACGAAGGGACCTTAAGGCGCAAGCTAATCGGGGCAGGGCTTTTCACATTTATGATTTTCGGTATGATGCACGCCGGATCCCTCATTGGTTTGAGTAAATCGACCATCAATGTCATTCAATTCCTCCTGGCAACGCCGGTGCAATTCTGGGCCGGGCTGCAATTCTACAAAGGGGCCTGGGCCGCCGCCCGGCATCGCAGCTCTGACATGAACACCCTTATTGCCGTGGGCACTTCGGCCGCCTATTTCTACAGCCTGGTCGCAAGTTTCTTTCCGGGCATCTTTACATCGGGTGGTATTGCTCCAGCTGTCTACTTCGACACCGCTTCGGCGATCATCACCCTCATCCTGCTTGGGCGACTGCTCGAATATCGCGCCCGGAGAAAAACCTCCGATGCGATCCGAAAGCTGATGGGCATCCAGGCAAAAACAGCCCGTCTTGTTGGAGAAGACGGCGAAGAAAAGGAAGTGCCGCTTTCCGATGTTCTCGTCGGCAATTACCTTGTCGTTCGGCCGGGTGAAAAAATTCCGGTCGATGGAGAAATCATCGAAGGCTATTCATCGGTCGATGCGTCGATGATCACCGGTGAAAGCCTCCCAGTTGAGAAAAAAGTCGGAGACCGTGTCGTCGGGGGAACCCTTAACCAAACCGGCCAATTTATCTTTGAAGCAAAGCAAGTGGGGGAAGAGATGGCCATCTCTCAGATTATCCGTCTTGTTGAGGAGGCACAGGGGACCAAGCCTGAGATTGCAAAATTAGCCGATCAGATTGCGGCCGTTTTTGTTCCTATTGTTTTTGGTATTGCGATCTTTTCGTTTCTTATTTGGTTTTTTATCGGACCAGAACCGGTACTGACCCATGCACTTTTTACCGCCGTGGCCGTTCTCATTGTTGCCTGTCCTTGCGCGCTGGGTTTGGCAACCCCAACCTCTGTGATGATCGGGATTAGCAGAGGAGCCGAGTGCGGGATTTTAATCCGGAGTGGCGATGTCCTCCAGGAGGCCCGTCGAATCGATACCATCGTTTTGGACAAAACCGGTACGCTTACCCACGGAAAACCTT
>JBHHXH010000141.1:0-2198 GCA_046756925.1 Nitrospiria bacterium | reverse complement strand
AACTGCCGGAATCACACTGAAATCAGGTGTCGACTTCAAGTGAAATCAGGTGTCGGCTTCGAGTGAAATCAGGTGCCGGTTTGGGGTGAAATACGCATCACATCGCAATTTTCTCGAAATGTAGAAGGTTACATTCTCCATTTGCCAAATTGAAAAACATGAGAAGCAGTCAACTGCACTGTTTCATAGAAGTAATGTGGGTTGGTTACTCGACAATTGATTGTGAATCCACGAACATACTCGAAACGAAACATCATTACGATAAAAACAAAAAAGAAAAAGCTTTGAATCGTCGCATTCCGTCTAATCCGGAAAGCACTCCACCATACTCACGGCCGACTGCGTGAGCACGACATGATTGAGTCGGAAGCCGCGGACCTGAGAACAATCGGTCTCGAAGCGCGGTTCAAAAAAGGATCGGCTTGTTTCTGATAAGGGTTGACCGCCGCCACGTAAAGACCGGATGCGAGCCGTCAATTTCGGGTTTGCTTTGGACAATCGTCCAAAGTCTTGCTTGGTCTGGAAGAGGCCCTCTTCTTTCTCTTCCATCTGCGTTTGAAGCCCTGGGGTCATCCTTGAAACCCAGGGTTTGCGCTGGATGGGTGAGATCCCGTATTTCCTTTGCACATGATTGAAGTGAGCCGTGCCCAATGCTCTTTCCGGTGTTGCAGGCTGCGGTACCGGTATGCGCATGACCTGAGCTGCCGCCTCGTCGGCCTCCTGCTCGTATTAATCGTTGGCTTGCCCGATCTTGAGTTTGGCTTGGATTTCGAGGTTTTTGGCACGGCAGTTGGGACAACCGCCGCCGCAGGCGCATCTGGGTGTGCGTTGTATAAACGGCATCCCGGGGGATGCCATGAAGCCGGTTTTGAGATAGCAAAGCGGACCCATAGGGCGCAGTGGCGTTTTTGTGTTTAGACCTTTTTTGTACGGCGGTTGTTGGCATC
Organism: Nitrospiria bacterium; assembly: GCA_046756925.1. Lineage (GTDB taxonomy): Bacteria > Nitrospirota > Nitrospiria > SBBL01 > JAADHI01 > JAJDBU01. The sequence continues at coordinate 1,251 of JBHHXH010000141.1, read as the reverse complement.
ATGTTCGGCCCAGCTTGAAAAAGCTCGCCTGGACTTAGCCCTTACTTTATCTTAGTCCCTTACGAATAAACTTTTGAACAAAATGTCGAAGAAATTTTTCAGCATGCTCGGAAACCCTTATGTATAAAGGACAAGAAGCCATTTTGAATTTGGCTCAACTTTTCAGAAATTAGCCTTTTTTGGTTCCGGCTAAGCCGGGTTAGGTTTGATGCTATTAAAAAGTACCTTGCACATTTACCATAATATTCGGCGGTCGTCCCTGCAAAACAGGCGACGGTAAAACATCTAAATTAATATTGACCGTGGGCGTCGATTCGGCGGCTTCCTCACCGCTACCCAGGGCACCGGTCACCCCTTGTAAAATCGCTTGGCCGGGAGGCGTCATGGTCAGAAAATTCGTCACAAGTCCTTTGATCAACTTCCCAGTATCAATTCCTGGACTTGGCGGACTGACAAATTGGCTAAAACCTTGTTCGCTTTCGCGCAGCGCTTCTGAGACGTTCAAAGCAGGTTCTTCGAACACCAGCCGGAAATGAAACAGTCCGAGACTAAACAAGGACAACTCACTCGGCACCGAGGGCGTTGGACCTGCGGATGGCTGCAAGCTTGAAGGGATATTGGGAAAGAAACGTGAAGACGCATTCGGGTTGATCGGGGCGAGTGGGCCGACAGGGGCGACAGGCGATACGGGCGAGATGAAAAGATTAAATCGTGTGGGATCAAGCGTAAAAAGGTCATGAACCAGTTGCGGGGACGAGACCAAGGTCGAGTTTACTTGTGAATTATCTTCACCCTCAACGGACCCAACACTGATGTCGGGAGAAGGCACTGAAGCACTTAGCGGCGGTTCAGGTGACGCGGGCTCTTCTTCTTGACGCTGGACAATAATATTCGGAAAAGGGATTCGCCCCTTTTGATCTCCGACGCACCCGCCATTTTGTTGCACGACGTGCGTTAATTCATGGGCCAGCAATCTTCTTCCGATGTGAGAATTCGGCGTATACTCCCTCGCCCCGAACACCACATCGTGCCCCAGGGTGAAGGCCCGGGCATGCATTGACTGTGCTAAGGCCGCGGCTTGAGCGCCGTTGTGCAGCCGAACCTGACTGAAATCTTGCCCGAAGCGCGGTTCAAAAAAACCGCGTTCGGATTTGGACAAGGGACGACCACCCCCTTGAAGCGACCGGATCCCCGTACCAATCTCCGTCGGCACTTTGGGCGCCGTGCCGCCGGTTGTTTTTGCTTGGAGCA
>JBHHXH010000140.1:0-2294 GCA_046756925.1 Nitrospiria bacterium | reverse complement strand
ATCGATTACTGTAACAGCAGTCATCTTTTCGTTTTGCGCAAGTATATTTCAATCACTTCTTTAGAATTTTAGGGGGGCTGGACATGGTTTCCCGCATGAAGGTTAGGAAGTACGAATTTAGCGAAGCTCCAGGGAAAGAGAGGATAGGCTTCCTGGCCCAGGAATTACAGACCGTATTTCCCCAGGCAGTGAGCGAAGACCCAGAGGGAGATGTAAAGGAGAAGCCGATGGGCGTTGATTACGGCAGAGTAACGCCCGTGCTGGTCTCGGGCATCCAGGAACTGATAGCGGAAAATGAGGCACTTGAAGAGAGGTTGGAGAGATTAGAGGCTGTGCTCAACGTCAGGCAATAACAGCGTTGGCACGACGAGTCCGAGTGCTTTTCGCCTTTCTGAAAGCCCGGTTAGGGTTAAATAATCTCAGTGCTGTGAACAAAAAATGAAGGGAATCAACAAGAAACAGCGAAGCAAGCGTTTTGCAGTTCCCGCAAGCGTAATACTTTTGTTTGTGGTCGTTATATGCAATTCGTCGGTCTTTTCCCAGGAGACGGACAAAGTTAAGAGCGAACTTTTTCGCGTGATGAATGCCGAGATGCTAAGCGCCAGGCAGGATGAAACGCCGGTACTATCGCCACGGTTGTTTAGCAAAGCAATGGAATTTTATCAACGGGCAGAGGTTGAATACAAAAAGGGCGAACGTCTCATCTAAATTGCGAAATGGACGACGCAAACTTAGGTAAAGCAGAGGTTGAATACAAAAAGGGCGAACGTCTCGGTAAATTAAGAAAAAGGATTGCCGAAGCGAGAACCGCGTTGAAGCAAGCCGTCGAAGCAGCCGGGGTTACGAAAGTGGCTTTGGCTAAAGTGCTTGAGGCCCGGCGGCAAATCGCTGTACACGAATTTATCCGAAAACTGGCGACAAATAAATTCAACGAGGCAGAGAGACATTTCCTGGCGGCGATTCAAAAAGCAGAGAAGGGCGATATTCGCGGCGCCCGCGGCAAAGGCGAGAACACACTGAAGAAGTACCGTGAGGCGACACTTCAGGCTGTCGAAAAAGGCCCATTACAGGAGGTTTCAGCGCAGGTGAAAAAATCAAAAGAGACACTTTCGCGCAAACAGTACTCGGACGCGATGCGTGAGCTTGAGTCACGCTGGAAAAAATAAAAATTTCGAAATTCCGGAAGAAGCCGGTATTGCAGGTTGGCGAAACTAAAATTCCCACACCGGTGGGTGTGGGACCCTGGTCTTTACCTTTCGTCATTAGATACGCCAAACCAGGTAAAGAACAATGGGGCGAGACCTTTACGGAGAGCAGGGATATTTACCAGAAGGTGCAATTCTACCTCGATTCGATCGAAATGGTCCAGGACCAGTACGGTCCGGGTGCATAGGAGTTCCATGTAGCTGGGTTCATCCAGGAGAGTTTTCCCAAAAGCTCCAATAAGGTCGGGAAACGGTTCAAATTCGGTCCCTATTTTGCCAAGCTTGAACCGGACGTCGGCGCTTCTCAAAATTTTTACGGGGAAGAGGCGCGGTTCAATCTCAACAACCCGGATCAGCCGGAGTGGCCGCGGTCTTACACTTGTGTGATCACGGTTATGGAGCAAGACGACGGCGGCGGACTCGCGGATTGGGAGTCCGAATTCTGGAAAATCTCGGATGATATGCTTCATGGGCAAAAGGCAACCTTCAAAGTAAGTGACGCCCAACTTGAAGCTCTCTGGACGGCAAACCAGCAGGTTGATTTCTTTTCTCTTGAGCCGAAATATGCGAGCAGCGACATTGTCGATGGGGCCTTCGCCAGCTTGACCATAAGGGCGCTCGGGCGAACGCATCAAGTGGAGGTGGAAAATATCTCCGTGCCCCGCTTTCAAGACCTGCTGAAGTCCATCAATCGGATTACGCCACCAGGAATGGACCTGCGCTATATGAGCAGTGTCCTGATTGTGTAGGATCATCTAATTCAGCGAAGGAGGACCCAATGTTGAAATCTCCACGACCACATGTTTTTCGAATCGTCCTATATCTGTTCCTGGTAGTGACCGCAGCCTCCACCTGGGCGCAAAACGTCCCCAGTGATCTTGAAATCATCGGCACAGCGGGTGGACTGGGCCCGAATGCCGGGCATGCCACGGTGCGCATTACCGCAGACGGGCAGGGGATCTACCGTAGATTCCAGTCCGGTGATCTGGCGGCGCCCGTACTTGAGTCCAGCACATTCGCGCTGACTCCCGCTGAAGTTGAGCAGCTCTGGCAAGCGATCCAGACTGGCGATTTTTTCAACTTGCAAGC
>JBHHXH010000139.1:0-2314 GCA_046756925.1 Nitrospiria bacterium | reverse complement strand
GCTCATGGTAGGTACCAGGCGCGACCATCACCGTATCACCGTCCACTGCCCCATTGATCCCGCCCTGGATGGTTGTCGAGTCATCTGGAACATGGATGACAGTAGCGTTAAGGGTTTGTATCGTGAAAAGAAAGAGATAAGCAAGAAGAAAATATGATAGGCTTCGCATGAGGACCTCCATCGAAGATTGTTTTCGGTGTTAATGTCTATATTAAAAACTGGCACAAACCAGGAATAGGCTTCCCCAATGAAGGTCCGATGAAGGCAGTTTCACTATACCCATCTTCTACAGCACAAAATGGTAATCTCTTTTGTCGATTGAAGTTACAGGGTTCGGATTTTCTTTTGGCACTATGTATGAGCTGCGGACAGAAGCCCACAGTTACTTATCCTTTTTCGGAGGAGTCCTCCTCGCAGAGACGAACGACGGGTCCCAAGGCCACCCCGGCCGCCTGTATCGCTTTGCCCGCATCCCCCTCTGTCCGGCTGCGAATGACGAAGGTCCTGCCGGCATTGGGGACCGTGAACTCCTCCAGGCCATCGAGATCGCGCTTGAGCCGTTCCCACTCCACACTCCACCCCCTCTCTTCCATCCTTTGCAAGAGCTCTTTCAAGACCACCAGCCCCAGGAAGCTGCAGAAGACATGGCCACGGATCGTCTCATCGCACTTGTGATAGATCGGTCGCGTCTCGAGAACGGATTTCATGCTCCGGAACAGGGATTCCACCATCCAGAGCTCTTTGTATTTCAGTGCGACCTCGGCGGGGTCAAGATCGGTGTCGGTCTGCAAGACCCACTTGCCATCAAAGCGGGCTTCCGCACGAACCCTGGCCTCGTCAATGTCAAAATGTCCTTCCCCGCGCACCTTCAGGAACTTCCGGTAGCCCTTGTTGCCCACCAAGGATTTGTCCCCTTGCTTAAGTCTGTCAGAGAGCGCCGCCACGATCGCATCCCGATCCGCCTTATCTTTTCGCGCCTGGTCTTCGTTGTAGCAGACAATGTAGCGACGATCGGCCACCCGGACTTCCTTGACCTTCAGCGGTGCGGGATCCTTCGTACGTCGCTTTCGTCCAAACACCTCGTGATACCTCCCACCACGCGAGAGAACCCCTTCGCGGATCTCCTTCACCCGCCTGAGCCGCGCCCCCAGAATGAATTGGATGTTGCGCTCCTTCTTCTGCAACTCCGAGATGGTTGCCTTGCTGATCATGCCGCGATCGGCCACGATCGAGATCGTACCGATCCGGAACCGTTCCCGGAGACGGTCGACAACGGGTATCAACGTGGTAACGTCCGCCGTATTGCCCGGCCACAGTTCACAGCAGATCGGCCGTCCCTCCCCATCCAGGACCACACCGACCACCATCTGCTTGCGGTCCGATCGGTGGTCCTTGCTATTGCCATATTGACCGATGCTCTCACCTCCATCTCCCTCGAAGTAGATCGAGGTGGTGTCGAAGAAGACCACATCCAGCGTGCTGAACAGGTCACGGCGCCGGGAAAACAATCTCTCTTCGATCAGATCCTTCGTGGTGCGCGGCGCGAAGGGAGTCGCTCCCGCCTGCTCCTCAGCCGGCAGGGGCAAACCGAGCCACGCCATCGCTCGATAAAGATGATGCAGTTGCAATCGCTTCACTCCATCGATTGCATACTGGTGGCGCCACACCTCCGCGGCACGATCGCTACCCGGATCGAAGAGCCGATGCAGGACCGTGAGAAAGACCGCGCGCTCCACGTCAAACTCGAACTTACGATCGGACAGAAGGCCCGTGATGATTGCCTTGATCCCGCACTCACGCCAGAGCCTCTCAAAGACCAGCGGTGGACCGATGCGGATTCGATCGGCCGGCGACGTCTTTCCTCGCCTATGCGCATCGAGGACAGAGATATGTTCGGCGAACCGGGCGGAGGATCGGATGAGACCATCGATTTGACCGGTCGCTTGAAGCACATCGACTCGTCCCAGCGTAGCAATAACCCTTTGTTTGACATGACCATCAATCCATTCGTTATGAACGACCTGAAGATATTCATATTTGCCGGATTTCTTTGCGCGGACGAACATCGGTGTCTCCTTATCTTCCCCGGTTGTTATCCACCATGGATAATATACCATAGTCCATAGCATGTCAAGGAAATAAAGGAGAGTCTAACTGCATATTATGGCACTAGGTTTTCCGCGCAGAGCGAGAAGAATCGCCGTAACCCATTGGTAATAAACACCTGAAGTTTTCGAAATCGCTTCCAACTGTCGAAGAAAAGCTCAAACCTTTGCGAATGGTCAGGCCCGTCAGCACACTCCTCGAATCTTCT
>JBHHXH010000138.1:0-2339 GCA_046756925.1 Nitrospiria bacterium | reverse complement strand
CCAGGTTGACAAGGCAATGAACACCTTGATGAGCGAGATCAAGGCGCATTCCGAGCGATCCGGAAATGTCGGTCCATTCAGTGATTTGAGCGCCATGCAGCAGATGGACCGAAGCTGGTTCCTCGGACCGACAGGGGCCGGAGAATCGGTGACCAACGGCGGACTTTGTCCGAGCAACGCCCCCCGGAAGGAATTGGATATCGTTGCCATCAATGTGGAAATCACATTGAATGCCTGGCTCGATTATCACCCGGGTTATATGTATGTTCTGAGAAGCAAACTTGAAAAGGTTCGGGAAGAAGAACGCTTGAATACGGAGGCGAGATCTGCTCCGGGTTACAGTCCGGGCGCCATCAGTCTGGGCCTTCAGGAGAATGCCATTCAGCCATTGGTCATCCGGGGAAATCAGGGAGACTGTATGGTCATTACCCTCACGAATGAAGTTGAAGAAGAGGATGCCGGTCTCCATATTCACGGATCTTCCATGGTGATTCAGTCGACCGGTCAGCCGGCGACCTCGGTGAATCCGGATTCGAATGTACAGCCCGGCAAAAGCCAGGTTTTTGAATGGTACATCCAGCCGGATGCCCAGGAAGGGGCGCTTTCCTTTCACAGCCATGCCGGCCGTGAACCGGGGAGCCTCGGTCTGATTGGAACCTTTATCGTTGAGCCGATGGGGTCCCGCTACCTCAATCCGATTACCGGAAAAGAGGATCAGAGCGGCTGGCAGATGATGATCGCCTATGATGACAAGATCGATGCGGTCTCGAAGGATTTTCGGGAATTTACGCTCATCTATCACGAAGTGGGTGATGAGTCCTTCCGGCCTTTGAACCGGGATGGTGAGATGATTCCTCAGCGTGACCCGAATACGGATGCCTATCGTCCGTCAGCCCGGGCCTTGAACTTCCGGTCTGAACCCTTCGGGATCAACAACCTGGCGACACAGGAAAAATATTTCCATTTTGAAGATGAATCGATGGCCTACAGCTCCTATACCTTTGGAGATGTGCCGACCACGATTCCCCGTTCCTACATGGGTGATCCGGCCAAGTTCCGTCTGGTTCATGGCGGCGGTGAGGTTTTCCATTCCCACCATCCTCATGGGGGATCGATTCGCTGGCTCCGTCAACCGAAGGCGGACGGCAAGGGCGAAGAGCTTCTGACGGCCGCCTGGGACAATCCGGTGAAGTTTCCGGTCATCCGGACGGTTTCCGACCGTGTGGACGTTGAAGTGATCGGACCGTCTGAGGTGCTTGATCTTCAGACCGAGTGCGGTTCCGGTCTCTGCCAGCAGCTTGCCGGAGATTTTCTTTTCCACTGCCATGTGGCCCATCACTATGTGGCCGGCATGTGGGGTTACTGGCGTGTCTACAACACCATCCAGTCGGGAGATTATCCCTTTGTGAGCACCGATGCCATGGTGCCGCTTCAGGAACTGCCAGACCGGAAAGGGCGAATGAAGCCCGGTGTGACCTCAGACAAGCTGGTTGGCAAGACGATGGACTGGTTTGACAAGAAGTGGAACCTCACCAAGAAAACGACCGACTGGTCGAAGCCCATTCCAGATGTTTCCATCAAGGATTGGGTCAAGATGATGCTGCCGCCTGCCGGAGAGCCGGGTCATACCTCTGATGAGAAGGGTCAGATTCTGGCCTATGACGCCAGCGTCTGGGACTGGACCTGGAAGGGGCTCAAGGCGCTGGGCGAAAAGGAAGCGACGGGTAAGTTTGCGAATCCGAAGTACACCTCCCCGATGCCCGGCAAGCGACCGCCGATTCTGTTTGACAAAAAAACAGGGAAGCTGGCTTGGCCGCACTTCAAACCGCATTTCGGAAAGCGGGTTCCTTTTGCACGCCATCATGGGGGCGCGCCCTGGCTGGAACCCATTCATATGGACAAGAACACGGGGATTCCAGCGACCGACCCTGGTAGTGTGGGCGCTCCGAATGAAGAGACAACCTCTCCAGCCCGACCGGGTGAACAGGGCCGTTGGTCTCTTTGTCCTGAAGGTGCGGGACGGAAGCAGTACACCATTCACTTCATCCAAACCCCGATTACCATGAACGATGCGATTGGGAACCAGAAGCGAGTCGTCGATCCAGACGGGACGATTTTTGTGCTGCATGAAGATGTGGCCAAGGTCCGTGCCAATCCGGATCTGGCGCGTCCGCTGGTTTATCGGGTGAATGTCTATGACTGCCTCGATGTCATCTTGAAGAGTGAGTGGGTGGACAACAACCCGACCAACTTCCAGATGTCGAAGATCAACATTCATCCTCATTTCATCCAGTTTGACAATCAGGCCTCGGATGGGGTGATCAGTGGATTTTCCTACG
>JBHHXH010000137.1:0-2424 GCA_046756925.1 Nitrospiria bacterium | reverse complement strand
AAGCACGTCGCTATAGCCCCCATCCGCATAATGTGCGGTGGCGAAATCCGGCAGCGAATCGCCGTAAAATTGAAGAACGTTGTCGGTATATTCCTCAAGGTGTTCCCACAAACGTTCTTTGGTGTGGAATTTTGTTCCGCCGCAACGAATGCGGATGATCCTGAGATTGTCTTCGTGTCCTGCATAGGTATCGATCTCTTCGGAAAAACCGGGCCACTGCGGATCGTCGATGTATCGGGTGACGATATCGGTTTTGACGCCCATGCGGGAGAGGGCCATGCAAAGTTCTTTAACATAGACCAACTGGCCGCCGAAATCCGGATGCTCGGCCCAGTAAGTGTTTTTTCGGTCGAAATTTCCTTGAGGATTTAAAAAAATGACGTGCATGTCGGATCCTGAAAGGCGCAAAAAAGGATTCGATTCATTATCTTATAAAACGAACGAGATTGAAACCACCGCCTCGATGCAATACAGATTGATACGGTAAAGGCGTTCGGATGTCCGCAATTCGCTCGAAGCGCATGTATGATTTTATTGAGGAAGGAAACATCGAGCATCGTGGAATAGAACTCTTGGGAACAGGAATCCTTCCCGGTCCAGACAAAGGAATACGCACACCCCTGTGCTTTTCTTTCTTTAAGATGTAAAGGGGGGACGAAGGACGATCGTTTCGCCTCGTTTGGAACTGGTTGAAACAATGTCGATGCGGCAGCCGACGCGTTCGCTGATGGCCTCCAAATAAATTCGTGCGTTTTTTGGCAGCGCGTCATAGGCGCGGATGCCATGGGTGGCTTCCTTCCATCCATCAAAGCGTTCGAGAATGGGAGTACAATTTTCCAGTTGTTTTAATGTGCTGGGCATTTCCTTGACGGTTTTGCCATCCACTTCATATCCGATACAGGCAAAAATTTCTTCCAAACTGTCTAGTACGTCCAGCTTCGTAATGGCGAGTGAGGTGATGTGGTTGACCCGAACGGCATAACGAACCGCAATGGCATCGAACCAACCGCACCGTCTCGGCCTTCCCGTGGTAGCGCCGAATTCGTTTCCCAGCGTTTGCAGCGTGCTGCCCATTTTATCGGTGAGTTCCGAGGGAAAGGGGCCGCTTCCCACGCGTGTCGTATAGGCTTTTGCGACTCCGAGGACCTTGTCCAGCCGTGTCGGTCCAACACCCGTTCCCGTGGCTGCGCCGCCCGCGGAAGCGTTTGAAGACGTGACGAAAGGGTAGGTGCCGAGATCGACATCGAGATGGGTGCCTTGCGCCCCTTCGAAAAGCAGATGACGGCCTTCATCGATGGCTTTGTTCAGTAAAAGAGAGGTATCCGAAACATAAGGTTCGATCCGGTCGGCGTAGGCAATATGCGTTTGAAATATCTTTTCTGCATCGAATGGCGGGGCTTGGTAGATCCGTTCCAAGATGGCGTTGATATCGCTCAGGTTCGAAAGCAGTTTTTCTCGAAAGCGGTCGCGATCGAAGAGATCGCCAATACGGATACCGGACCGCGCCATCTTGTCCGAATAGGCCGGGCCGATCCCACGTCCGGTGGTGCCGATTTTCATGCCCCCCTTGACCCGTTCGCTTTCCTTGTCGATGGCCTGATGGTAGGGCATGATCAGGTGCGCGGCTTCGCTCACGAAGAGCCGTCCCGCCACCGAATACCCGCGATCCTTTAAAAAGGAGATTTCTTCAAGAAAAGCCTTGGGGTTGACCACGACACCGTTGCCGATGACGCCAATCTTGCCGGGTTGTAGGAGACCGGTCGGAATCAGGTGAAGAACGATCGCCTCTTGGCCGATGACGATCGTATGGCCGGCGTTATGACCTCCCTGGTACCGAACCACATAATCGGCTTCTTCGGAAAGGAGATCGACAATCTTGCCCTTCCCTTCGTCTCCCCATTGTGTGCCGACAACGACCAAATTCATATATTCTACTCAGGTGTGATTAGTTTGAGGTCATGTTAGGGTGTATCGGATTTGATGTCAAGGCGGACAGTCCGGAGCGAAATGTGCCGGCCTTAAAAACGTTGGAGATATTTAATGGTTGTCTGAATGTCCGATATCTTTATCCGGTGCAATATGGTCCCTAACAAGCTGCTTGATTTCCTTTAATTCCGGAAACCGTCCTTGCGTGCTTCGAGACCATAATAACGTCGTATTCACGCGAATTTCGAAAGTGCCGGCCGTCTCCGGAATCAGCGCGACTTCGCCCAGTTCGTCAACAAAAGTCGTGAGAAGCTCTTGTGCGATCCAGCTGGCCCTCAACAGCCAACGGCATTGCGTGCAATAGGCAATTTCAATACGGGGCGACCGAACGTTTATTTCGTTTTTTTCTAGATGAACCAAGGGTTTACTAACTGTATGCGATAAGTGTCCCCAAGGGGATTTGAACCCCTGTTACCGCCGTGAAAGAACGAACCTGAG
>JBHHXH010000136.1:0-2430 GCA_046756925.1 Nitrospiria bacterium | reverse complement strand
CGGCGTTCACAATGGATCGCGCCAATGGGCTCGATATAGATCCCTCTAAATCCTGTTTAAAACGGGGCGCTTTGGGATCTCATGAAAAGGGCAGCTTTGTGTTGGATTGTTTGAGGGATGGCTCGATAAGCGATCGAAGCGCTTTCGGAAATGGCTCCTGCCGCAAAAAATATCGAAGCCCTTTGCTCCTTCTTTCGATTTGGATGGTTCTCGGCACCCCAAGCCCAGCCTTGCCTTTCGAGGTTGTCGACGTTTTTGAGGGCGGAACCATTCGCGGCACCGTGCGGTGGACGGACGAGACCGTCCCGGCAGCCTATCTCCATAAAATCGAGAAAAATAGGGACTTCTGTGGGAAAACCACTCCGGACGATGCCTTGTTAATCAATGCGGAAAACCGGGGCATGGAGCATGTGTTGGTGTACTTGGTGGACATCGAAAAAGGAAAGGAAGCGGAAAACCGATATGTCAACCGCATTAAGGGATGCCGCTTTATTCCTCGTGTCATGGGGGCGGCCGCGGGAAGTCTGCTCGGCTTCCGGCATGACGACTTCATTACCCACAACATCCATCTTTTTCGATTGGAAAACAACGCCACCATCCTCAACTTCGGCTTGCCGATCCACCGATGGCAGCAGACCATTACGCGGAAAAACCGCCATGCCGGTCTTTTGAGGATGCAATGCGATATTCACGTGCATATGAACGGCCTCATCGTCTCTCTGGAACATGGTTATTTCTCGACGACCGATGCCGACGGTACTTTCGAAATTTCGGATGTCCCTCCCGGAACCTACCAAATCGCCGCCTTGCAAGGAGGGTATCAGATACAAAATATCAAAGAAAAAGGGAGAAAAGGGTTTCGCCCCAGATATGAAAAGCCGCACTTAATTGTCAAGGCAGTTGAGGTCAAAACGGGCGAAACCGCTGCCGTTACTTTTGAGTTCGATCTCAATCATTGACCCATCGGCGGAGAATATTCAATGGAGAGGAGAATGACGATGCTTAAGAGAACGCTGTGCATGAAGACTTTCATCGTACTGCTGTTATTGGTCCCAAATTTCGCCCTGGCCGTCAACCTGGAATTTTCCGGCTTTGGCGACATGAGCTACGGTTATCTTTGGGGAGGGCCAGCGGACGATGCGGATGCTGCCTTTTTCAAGGACCATGGCACGGACCCAAAGCCCTTGAGTGAGAATGACGGTTTCGGCAATGTCGGGATCGATTTTGTCGTTCTCGCCGAACTCAACGACCACCTTTCCCTTCTCAGTGAAGTGAACCTCCAACTCGAACGCGGCGGTTCCAGTGAAATCGGCCTAGACCTGGAGCGCACCTACCTCGATTACCGCATCTCCAACAAACTCAATATCCATGTTGGATCGTTCTTCACGCCCATCGGCTTTCATAACCGCACCTTGTACAGCCGCGCTTGGTTGATGACCACCGTTCAGATTCCGGATTTCGACGAGGAGGAGTTGGGACTCGTTCCCACGCATTCGACCGGTATCAATGTGTACGGCAACGTTCCCACCACTGGCGCGCATTCACTCAACTATGCCGTCTCCCTTACTAACTCCAGGGGAGAGGATCCACCCACCTTGATCCTGAACCGGGACGATGGGGATCGAAAGACCGTCACCGGCCTGCTGGAATGGGTGTTCCCCTCACACCGGGATTTCCGCATCGGTCTCAGCGGATGGCTGGCGCAACTCAATACACGGCGGGTCGGTCCTGCCTTGGGGGATGACTCCGACGCCTTCTCGGACGAAAAAGTGCGTTTGGACGAGTTGGGCTTTAATCCCTACCTGGTCCTCTTCAGCGAACATTTCATCCTTACTTTGGAGTATGTCACCCTGAACCAAGATGACGATTTCGGAAATCTTGGCGGGGGCTCATTCGATTTCGAGAGTTTCATGGGGGTATTCGCCCTCAACCTGATGGACGACAAACTCCATCCCTATGTTCGTTACGACTTCACGGATCTTCCGGGAACCGGCGGTCCTTATCTCACATTACGAGATGAAGACGGCGTGCTGACGCGGAAATTCATTCCGGAGATGCGCGCCATCATGGTCGGGGCGGCTTATGACCTCTTCGCACTCAACCGCATTAAGGTGGAGTATATCCATAATTTAGACGGGCCCCGATCCACCAACGGCATCACGGTTCAAACAGCCTGGGCATTCTAAGCGAATTGACAAACACGGAAAACGGAGGAGACCATGAAATTGAAAGTATCGATCATTATGGCTGTTCTGATTGTTGCCTTGGGGACACCCTGGGCCGCCACAGCGGGAGACCTGGTCATCATCGTCAATGCCGAGAATCCGGTCACTGAATTGTCGCCGGAGACGGCGCGTAAATACCTGCTTAAGGAAAATCTCTCCTGGCCGAACGGGAAGAAAGTCCGTTCGGCCGATCGAAAAGGCTCCC
>JBHHXH010000135.1:0-2465 GCA_046756925.1 Nitrospiria bacterium | reverse complement strand
TTGATGTAGGTCAGGCCGAACCAGCGGTGCTTCAAGGGCAGGTCGCCGGGGTGACTCCGAATAAATTGGTCGACGCTCTCAACCACCTTCGCCATGTCGATGTTGTCGCCGCTTTTCAGCTGTACCCAAGTGCTCGATGTAAGGTAATCCGGCGTCACAAAATGCCAAAGATCCTGCGGCCGGTGGCTGTTTTGATAGGTAATCAGGGTCTGCGCGACAGCCCCCGCGCTGTCGGGAATCCTGTAGGCGGCTGCCTCACCCAAGAAGAGTTCCCGGTGCACCGTTTTGACGACATCCGCCAGTGAATTCGACTTGCCGACGATGCCCGTGGAAAGCAGATGATCTTGCAAGTCGCTCATAAACCGGAGCACCTCGGGCTGTTTAAAAACCTGTCCCTGCTGATGCTGCTGATCGATCAAGAAAAGCACTTCTTCCCAGACCTCGACGTTTTCAAATGAGGCCGTGTCGAGTTTTTCGTTCACATAATTTTCGCGTGTCTGAAGCAGCGCCGCTTCCGATTCCACCTCGCCCTCCAAGCGTTTGACTTCCTGAATCACTTCATCGCTCACCTCGGCCATCATGGGAACGAAGGAATCCTCGGCGTTCGCCTCTAAAGAAGCGATAAAACGTTCGGCGGCGGCACCGGCCGTTTCGGTTCCCGACTCCTGCTCCAAAGTCAGATAGGCCATGTAGGTCCCGCCGAAATGGTCGTTCAAAACCCTGTCGGCGACGCGGATCGGGTGGGAGGCGTTAAACCATTTGATGGGATTGTCGTTGATCCGAATCTGACTGATACCGTAGACGGCGATCACAGTCAGCATCACGGTTGTGCCGATCACGAGCTTGGAATGTGCGTAGGTCATCTCCCCCATCGAGGCAAGCAGACGGCTCATCTTCGAAGGCGTCTGCGCCTTCTCCTGTTTGAGGCCGAATTCCTTCAGCATCCGCTTTGGGATCAATATGATCGACGCCGGAATAAAGGTGACGGTCCAGAACCAGGCTGCCCCCATCCCGAATGCGACAAAGAGGCCGAAGACCTTCACGGGCGGAATCGGCCATTGTGGTCAGCGTGGTGTAGAGCATCGGTTTAAAGAGGGTCCGCATGACGGCAAGAATCGTTTCTCGCCGCGGCTTCGATTCGTCGTAGCGGTCGAAAAATTCGGAAAGGATGTGAATGGCGTCGAGCACCGCGATCGGCATAATGAAGATGGGGATCATCGAGCTCATAATGTGGATAGTATTGCCGGTGGCGATGAGCAGGCCCATGGTCCAGATCACCGAAACCATGGCCACAATCATGGGGGAGACGATGAGGACGATGCGCCGGAAAAAGTAGTACATCAGCAGAAAGATGACGACCATGGCAATCGGCGCGGAGATCGCCATCTGGACAAACATCTCGACGCCGAAGGTATCCTCCGCCACCGGCAGGCCGGTGATGTGGTAGGCTTCGTCCCCGCCGAAGGTGGCAATTTTGTCTTCCAAGGCGGTGGCGACTTTGTGGCTCATCTCTTTCGAGGTCAGGGGGATGTAAAGTGCCACGGCCTTGCCGTCCTCGGAAACCAGCGTGACGGTTAAAAAGGGGATCCGCAATGCCTTCTCGCGAATGGCCAAGGCCTCTGCATCGCTGGCGGGCGGATGCTGCATCAGCCACTCGAAGGTTACCACGCCGAGGCCCCCCTGCGACATACTGTCGACCGTCGAAGGGGCCAACATGTCGATTTCGACCACGCCGACCTGCTTGTCCGGATCTTTTGGATCGGGCCAGCGCAGGGTCTTTGCGTACTCGGTCAGTTCAAAAACATTTTCCAAGGACGCCTTGTTGAAAACCCCCTCCGGATGATGGTCGTTGACGACGCCGACCACCACCATGTCGTGGAGCAACATTTTTTTCTTCATCTCGTTGTGGAAAACCCGCGTCGCCTCGTCTTCCGGCAGCATGTTTTCCGGATCCGTATCGACATGGATGGGATGCAGCGAAGGATATTGATCCGGCCAAAGCGTCGGCAGGGCCGCCACCAAAACAAAGGCGATAGTAGTCGCGGCCATGATGACCGTGGCGATAATCGGATGGGCGAGAATGCGCTTCATGACGCCTCCCATGGCTTGAAGGTCAGGCGGCGCTGGATCCGGAAAATTCGCCCTTGTTAACCTTTTCCGTTTTTATATAACAGGTCGAAAAGCCGAACAAGAGATAGACCGGGCACCAGCCGCGAACGCCCCGGTCAACAGGGGAATCAGTCCGACCGCCCCCCACCAGGCACCCAAATAGAGCCCCAGCCCGATCACGGCCAATCCAACGATCATCCTCATGGTACGATCTTTTTTTCCAACATTGCATTTCATGACATTCCCTCCTTTTATTATGCGTTTGCAGTATGGTGCAAACCCAGTTTTTCAAGCGGCCACATCATGGGGCACCAGTTGGTAAAACCCGATTAAAACAGGTTGAGTCCAACGAATGC
>JBHHXH010000134.1:0-2573 GCA_046756925.1 Nitrospiria bacterium | reverse complement strand
ATGCACCTCAAAACAAAAACCTAATCCAATGCCCACACTGCAAAAAAATGATCCCTCCCGATTCTGCAACGTGTCCGTCTTGCCAAAAAAAAATTGATATTATTGATGTATGATGTTCTGAAACCAGTTACACGATATTAAGGGAAAGGATCACAGACTTGGATCAAATGAGGTCAGATCACCTCTAAAGTTCGTGCCTATTTCGGTGAAAGTTACCAATCATTCCGGAGGAAAATTACCATCTGGATCGGTGAAATTTACCAGGGTCGGAGCGAAGCGACGCTGGTTTTATGATTCTTACTCCAAAGTGTTTTCCTGAGTCAACTTAGAATGTTTTTTTCGCATCGATTCTCCCTTCAAATTCATTTTATAGGCATTGTGAACGAGCCGGTCGAGAATCGCGTCGGCCATCGTCGGATCACCGATCATCTTATGCCAATGTTCAATCGGAAGCTGACTGGCGATGATCGTGGAACGGCTTCCGTGCCGGTCTTCGACAATTTCTAATAGATCTCTTCTTTGCTCATCGATTAGAGGAGAGAGTCCCCAGTCATCGAGAACCAACAGATTACACTTTGCAAGTTGGCCCAGCAGCTTGGCGTAACGGCCGACCCCTTTGGCCAGGGCCAGTTGATCGAAGAGTCTGGGAAACCTCAGGTAGAGGGTGGAATAGCCGGAGCGGCAGGCCTGATGCGCCAGAGCAGAAGCAAGATACGTCTTTCCGGTACCCGTGGGTCCGATGATCAGAACATTTTGATGGCTTTGTATCCACTGACAACTTGTAAGCTTTAGAATGAGCGATTTGTCGAGGCCTCGAGCGTTTCGGTAATCGATCTCCTCGATACAGGCCGATTGTTTGAGCTTTGCGTTCTTCAATCGGGTCCTAAGCTTCCGGTTTTCTCTTTCGGTCATCTCCCGGTCCACCAGCAGACCGAGACGTTCTTCAAAGTGAAGCTTGTTCACTTCGGGCAGATCGCTCTGCTCCTGAAAGGCCTTTTGCATGCCGAAGAGTTTGAGTGTCTGTAGTTTATCCAGTGTTGGGTGAATCAACATCGTATGCTCCTATTCGTTTGAAGGGTTGGTTTGATAATAGCGGGCGCCCCGGATGTTGGCGTGCGCCACCGCCTGCTTCGGTTCTGTTTCTGATTGAATGGGTTTTAAATCGAGGCCATGTTTCAAGATGGATGCGATGCTTTTGTAAGAACATCCCCGAATGGCCAAGGCGCGCTGACAGGCCGCCTCGAGCCGATCGTTCGTATAGCTTTTCCCCAGGCGCAGGATGCCGAGACAAGATCGAAAGCCCTGTTCCGGATAGCGCCGTTCTAAAAGGATCTTTTTGACGACTTGTGTGCAGCACGGCCCGACCTTCTCGGCCCATGCGATCATTCGAATCGGCGTCCATTGAAGATGCCGCCGGTGGGATGCCGGCATATGCGCCTTTTGGGTCGTGTGTTGTCCCCGCCTCATGCTGCGCAGATGACTGGCAATCCGTTCTCCCCGGTGAAGACACTCGATGGTCGTTGCCGTCATCCGGACATCGATCTGTTCGCGGACCAAGGTATACGGCACACTGTAGTAGTGTCCTTCCACTTCGACATGGTAGTCGATATTCACGCGGGCCTTTTTCCATTCGGCATACACATAACGCTGGGAAGGCAAAGGCTTCATGGCAGGCAGGTCGAGGGTCTCAAAGAGGCTGTGGCGACAACCATCCATCTTTTTAAAGGGGCGCGCATTCAATGCGTCAAGTAATTCCCGGATGGCCGTGTTCAGTTGATCGAGCCCCAGGAAGGAACGGTTTCGAAGGGGCGCAAGAATCCATCGCGTCACGATCAAGACGCCGACTTCGACCTTGGCCTTGTCCTTGGGTTTGCGCGCCCGTGCGGGAAGCACAGCGGCGCCGTAATGGGCTGCCATTTCTTGATAGGTCGGATTGAGGTCCGGCTCATAGCGGCAGGTTCGTATAACGGCCGACTTCAAATTGTCCGGCACGATCACCGAAGGGACGCCTCCGAAGAATTCAAAAGCCCGGACGTGCGCCGAAATCCAGGCAGGCAGCTCCTGGGAGTAAGCGGCCTCCGCATAGGTGTAATTGCTGGCGCCTAAAACGGCAACGAAGATCTGCGCCGCCCGGATCTCCCCGGTATCCGGATCGCTCACGGGGATCGTCTGGCCGGCGTAATCGACGAAGAGTCGATCGCCTGCTTTGTGGTGCTGGCGCAAAGAAAGGTCCAGCTTCTTGGCGAACTTCCGGTAATATTCACAAAATTGCGTGTACTGGTAGCCCGAAGGATGCATCTCCTTATATTCCTGCCAGAGCAGTTGTAGCGTGACGCCTTTTTTCTTCAACTCTTGATGAATATAGACGCAGTCGGGTTGGGGACGGGTAGAAGGAGAAGAAACCGAAGACGGCCCGCACAACAGTCTCTCAAGAGCGGCCTCGTCCAGATGATCCGGAAGCGGCCAAGCAAGACCGTGCTTCTTGGCGCGGGAAAGATAATCTAAAACCGTGGGATGTGATATGGATAAACTGCGCCCAATCTCCCGCGCCGTGAGTCCAAGCTCACGGGACA
>JBHHXH010000133.1:0-2576 GCA_046756925.1 Nitrospiria bacterium | reverse complement strand
ATAACATGCTTTCCACATAAAACGCCCTTTCAACTAGAAATGGTTGTTTTTCGTACGGCTATAAAAGTGAAGATTGTAAGATGAATTCGTGGTTCTCATGCCTTTGTTTTTTTTATAATTTAATAAGCGGTTTTGCCTTGAGTAGTGTTTGAATCAGCCGGCTGGGATGGTACTTGGGTAGGGGGTCAGCATGAAAGTGGCATCGAAAAACGACCTGCTCTTAAAAAAATGGTTTTTCCAAGTAGACCCATCGTAACGGCGCACCGCCGGTTTCGGGAGAATCTAAGCGGAGCCATTCGGATGGAACCCTGGGGGCTATGCGGTGAAGAACCCCCGGAGAAGGCCGGGGATCTTAGGGATGTTGATCACGGTTTGGGCGTATCGAGTTTTTCCACCGCGTTCTCGGGCGCGCCCGGTTTTTTGGACAAAATATCGTTGATCTTTATAAACAGTTCGGTCGTGGTCAAGGTATCGGAAGTGGCCCTTTTCCACTGCGGCATTCTTGCGGTGCTGCCAAAACCTGTTTCTACTTTCGCATTTCTGACCAATACCTCCATATGACTCTCGATGCTCACTTTTGTTTCGTTTCCTTCTTTTTTGACGAGGATGTTCAATCGTTCGCGTTTCGGTCCCTCCATATGCTTCCACCCACTGACGATCAATCCCGTCTCTTTATCTTGACGAATAATCGGGAGATCAGGGACCGTCTTTAAAGCGGCCTCCCAAACCTTGTCGTAGTCCTTGGAAAAGCGCATTGCGTCCGGGGGGCTTGGGATGAACACGATAGGGCGTTCTTTTGTGACGACCGTACATCCGGAAAATATTCCCAAAAAAACCAATAACAGCATCGTTAAGCGTTTCATAGCCACTCCCAGATTTTCGTTATGACCATTAAATAAGTATGTCTGTCTGCCGCGCGAAGTATGCCATAATTGATAACGAAGATCAAAAAAAGCAGAAAATAAGCAAGTGGCAACGGAACCAGTCCCACTTTATGAGGATGATGAGATCAATTGCGTGCAGCGTCCGTGGCATCGATGATGCTTCACCGAACAAAGAGTGACCACAGCCATCCGCCGGATCGTGAACCCCTTCTATACAATCCTCATCGGAAAGGGTAGAATTATTTGCATTTCTAGCTAAGACGCTTCAGCTCAATATCCATCATGCCTTTTAACACGATTGTCCATTTATAAGGGGTGAGTGCAATGCAAGCACGCGATGTCAAAACCGCAGAGCAAGCAAGGCAGATTGTCGAGGAGCGCAGACTCAGCCATATCAAAGTTGGGCTCTTCGATCTAGACGGTGTCCTGCGCGGCAAGTATCTATCACGCGAAAAGTTCTTTTCTGCTCTAGATAAAGGTTTTGGCTTTTGTGATGTGGTGCTGGGCTGGGATGTCAAGGATCAACTCTATGACAATATCACTTACACCGGCTGGCACACAGGTTACCCCGATGCGACGGTACGGCTCCTCCCAGCCAGTTGCCGGGAACTCCCGCTTGAGGGGGACATGCTCTTCTTTCTTGCTGAATTTGCGGAGGCGGCTGCCGCGATCTGCCCACGAGCCACCCTTAAACGCACTGTAGATAAAGCCAACGCTTTGGGGTTCGACATCTTCTCCGGCTTTGAGTATGAGTTCTTTGTATTTAACGAGACCCCCCGGAGCATTCGCGAAAAACGGTACCAAGACCTCAACCCGATGACACCCTCAGAATTTGGCTACTCCGTGATTCGTAACAGCACCGAATCGGAGACTTACCGCGGTCTCCTCGAACTGGCCGAAACGATGGATTTTGGACTGGAGGGTTTGCATGAAGAAACAGGACCCGGTGTCTTGGAAGCCTCATTGGCTTATGATCGTGCAATGGCATCGGCAGATAAGGCGGCCCTTTTTAAGACCTTCACCAAGGTGATGTTGCAAAAACAAAACAAGATGGCCACCTTTATGGCGAAGTGGTCCCCCGACTTTCCTGGACAGAGCGGTCATATTCACCTTTCGTTAAGAAATAAAAAGGGCAAGGCCTTGTTTTTTGACGAGACGCAAACCGCGAACATGAGCGAGACGATGCGCCACTTTGTGGCAGGTCAGCAAAAACGCATGCCGGAGTTGATGGCCATGATTGCCCCCACGATCAACTCCTACCGTCGTCTCATTCCCGGCTTCTGGGCGCCCACCGGGGCGAGTGTCGGCATCGATAATCGCACCTGCGCGATTCGTGTCATCCCAGGTTCTGAGGCATCTCAACGTTTGGAGTATCGTATCGCGGCGGCCGATGCCAATCCCTACCTGGTCCTGGCGGCAGTGATCGCCTCGGGATTATGGGGTATCGAGAACAAGGCCGAGATCGTGTCCTTGGTCGAGGGCAACGCCTACGATCAGCAGCTCCCCGCTCACCTGCGCTTTCCGGCCACACTCTGGGATGCCGCGCAGTGTCTGAAATTCTCTTCAGTGGCCGGGACGTATTTTGGAGACGCGTTTGTTAAGCACTATGCCGCCAGCCGCGAATGGGAAGAACGTGAATTCCGAAAACATATCTCGCAATGGGAGCTGGAACGGTATTTCGAGATTATTTAA
>JBHHXH010000132.1:0-2590 GCA_046756925.1 Nitrospiria bacterium | reverse complement strand
CACGCGGCCGACGTCGAACACGATGTCTTTAATGGGTGGCCTGTGATTCAATTCCGTCTTCCTCAACAACGGCGATGCGTCTGTCTTCCTCCAAACCGTCCACCGTCGCGCCCACCGAAAGTATCCGTTTAAAATATGTGGCGATTTCCGTCGTAATCACCTCTCCGGGGATCAGAACCGGGATACCCGGCGGATAAACCGTCACGATTTGAGAGGCCACCTTGCCGGCTGCGTCCGTCAAATCAACATAGGTCCTGGCTTGAAAAAAGGCCTCCCTCGGCGGGCTTACCGATTTTTCCGGCAGGGGCGGAGGATTCAAATCATGCGGAAAGAGTCTTTTCTCCATACCCCCGGCATACTGTTTTGAAATGTCCCAAAGCGATTGCACTAAATGATCCAAGTCCTCTTGACGGTCTCCAATACTGACAATGACCAGCACATGAACCGTGTCCGCCATTTCCACTTGAATGTGGTAATCGCAGTTTAACATGTGCGACACCTGAAACCCAGTCAGGCCCAGGTTTTCAACCGATATTGTCAGCTTGGTGACATCCATCGCCCAAGCGCCATGCTCCAATAAGGCATCCGGTCCGAAACAGAAAAGGCCTGGAATTTGGTTAATTTTCGCCCTCCCTTCCTCGGCCAGATGAATGGCCTTATCCAACAATTTCCGGCCCTCTGTCGCCATTTGCATTCTCGCCAGATCCAAAGAGGCCATCAAAATATAGGAAGGGCTTGTACTTTGCGTCAACTTCAAAACAGAAGACAAGGCAGGGATATCAACCCGCCCCGACCGCGCGTGCAGCATCGAAGCCTGAGTCATGCCGCCGATGATTTTATGGGTGCTTTGCACGGACAGATCCGCGCCCGCCGCCATCGCCGAAACGGGAAGGTCGGGATGAAAATGAAGATGAGGGCCGTGCGCCTCATCCACCAAGACCACGATCCCCTTTTCATGGGCGTAACGTATAATGCCCGGCAAATCCGCCGAAATGCCATGGTAATTCGGGCTGGTGAGGATCAAAACTTTGGCTTCGGGATAACGCTCCACAGACTTTTTCACGGCCTGAAGCGAAACATTCCACTGCACCTTCAAGTCGTTTCGGATTTCCGGCGAAAAAAAAACCGGCCGGGCCCCGGAAAAAAGGAGCCCCGCGATGACGGAACGATGCGCGTTCCGCGCCACTAAGACCCGCGCGCCGGGGGCACACGCCGCGAGGATCATGGCATGATTGCCTCCCGTCGTCCCGTTCACCAAGAAAAAAGAGTGTTCCGCCCCGTAAGCCTCCGCCGCCAAGGCTTGCGAGGCCTTGATCACACCCCTGGGCTGCTGGAGCGAGTCGATTTCGTCCAGCGTGGTGAGGTCGATTGAAAAAATCTTCGGCCCGACAAACTTACGAAACCGCGTGGAAATCCCTTTGCCACTTTTGTGGCCCGGTGTGTGAAAAGAGGTCTTCCGGCTTTTCGCCAGGGACACCAAGGCATCGAAAAGAGGGGTCTTTAATTGGGGATCATCCTTCATGGAAAAACGCTGGCGGGAAAAACCCGGGGGCGGCTTCGAAATCAAACATACAGATAAAGCGGTTGATTGTCCTCGATGATGCGTCGCTCTTCTTGAATGGCGCACCGCAAATGCTTCGACAGGGCGAACTGCCCCAGATGTGTTTTCCCGTCATAGGATTTCAAGGGACTGTTAATCCGCTCGGCGATACGCTTGTCGATTTCGCCGGGTGAAAGGGATGCCGGATCGACCAACTTGGACGCCAAGGCAAAGCCCCAGGGCAAACCGAAGGAAGGAATCGAGGCCTGACACGGCGCGACAACCGGAAACACACTGAGGAGGGTCTGGCATACCGCGGTGAAATTGATCAAGTAAGGGGTCGCAGTGGTCCCCGCCTGTAAAGCAATAACACCCGCTTCGCTGAGGCGCGCCATGACGACATGATAAAATTCGCGTGTGTAAAGCAAGTAGGCGGGGCCTTCCTCCACGGGCTCGGAAATATCAATGATAATGACATCGTACTGTGTTTCGGTTTCCTCCAAATGCTTCCGCGCATCGAGAAATTGAAGCTCGACACGCGAATCATCAAAGGCACCTTGATGCCACTGGGGAAGATGTTGTTTACAGGCCTCAACCACCTCCCGGTCAATATCCACCATTAGAACATGCTCCACGGAGGAGTGCCGCAAAACTTCACGCAGGGTCGCGCCCTCGCCGCCGCCGACGACAAAAACATTCCTGGGATTCGGATGCGTCAGCATCGCCGGGTGCACCAGGGTTTCGTGATAGATATATTCGTCAGATTCACTGGACTGCATCTTCCCGTCCAGAATCAGACAGCGGCCGTATCCTCTTAAATCGACGATTTCAATCTCTTGAAAATCCGATTTTTTGGAAAAAACAAGTGAATCGACGCCGTGGGAATGGGTTTCGTGTGGAGAAAGATGATCAACGAACCATTTGCAGCATTTATCCGAAGACATGTTCGATGGGGCCCCCGTTGCTAACGATTGCTTCACGTGGCGTGCCCGCCCTTGAGAGGGGTCGCCCTCTTTTTAGTTTAACAACAGACGGTCTCTTGGATTCAAA
>JBHHXH010000131.1:0-2619 GCA_046756925.1 Nitrospiria bacterium | reverse complement strand
CACCGACAAAAAAACCACAAGGTGGAATCGGAAGGTGATATTTTCAATCTGTATTTACGCCAAAATACCTTCGATCCACAGGATTTTTCATGCGGCCTGTCCGTCATCAAGCCGGACGGAACGCCTTTGACCTTGGCGCGCTACAACGGCCCCAGCCACAAACACGGCGACATTGCTTATCAATGTCATATTCACAAGGCGACACAGGCCGCCATCGAACAGGGCAAGAAACCGGAGCACGACGCCGAGCCGACGGAACGCTATAATACACTTGAGGGCGCGCTGTATCATCTATTGCAGGACTATTATATTTCAGGCATTACCAGCGCGAATCCGGATCAGACGTCGTTTTTGTAAAAAGGAAGGAAGAGATGCTCGAACAACTGGAGAAACACTTGTGCGAACGGCTGTGCGCTGAAGTCCGGCTCCACCGGCGAAACGGTTTGACGATGCTGGAAACGCCTTTCACTTTTCCCGATGGAGATCACTACCCGATTTACCTCTCCGAAACCCGGACGGGAGGCCTGCGAATCAGTGACGGCGGGCACACCCTGATGCACTTGAGTTACGAAAACGAGGTCGATAAATTCTTTGAAGGCACGCGCGGTCTATTACTGGAACAAATCAAAGGAGAATACGCACTGAACTACGAAGCGGGGCAGTTCTTCATGGAATCCAGCGTGGACGAAACCGCTGAAACCATTTTCAAGTTTGGGCAGGCCCTCACGCGCATTTACGACTTGACGTTTTTGAACCGTTCCCGCGTCGCCTCCACCTTCTACGACGACTTGCAGGAGCAACTCCATCGCATCGTCGGCGAAGACAAGATTCAAAAGGAATATCTTGTGCCCGGACTGGACAACGCGGGCAATTACCTAGTCGATTTTTTTATCAAAGGCAAACACGACATGCCGCTTTTTTTGTACGGGGTGCCGAATCGCGACAAGGCCCGGCTGACAACGATCTTTCTGCAATACTTCATCAATCAAGGCATCGAGTTTGATTCGTTTCTGGTGTTTGAAAATCAGCAGGAAATGCCCCGAGCGGACTTGGCGCGGCTGTCCAACGTGGGCGGCGAAATGATCGCCTCCTTAAACGCCGAAGATGATTTTAAAAGAAAACTGCTCAAAAAAGCGGCGTGACGCAGGGCAAAATCGACAAACTCAGGATCAATTCGCCTTTTGAGGCATTGGGCGTTTATGCCGATTGGACTTAATGTGAGGACATTGAAATGAAAAAAGACCGCATCATTCAAGAAATCAACCGTTTGAGTTTGCCGGAAAAATTGCTGCTTGTTGAGGACATCTGGGATTCCATCGTCTTGGGCGACCTTGAACTCCCCATTCCCCAATGGCAAAAAGAGGAATTGGACAAACGCTATCAGCACTATTTGCATGGGAAGCCGTCTCTGCACGACTGGCAAGACGTCCATAAAAGCCTGCGAAAAGAACCTGCTGAATGAAGCTGCGCTACACAGACAAGGCCAGAATGGACGTGGAAAGGGCCTTTATTTGGTACGAGAAACAACGTCGAGGGCTGGGCTTTGAGTGGCTCGACTGCCTTGAAGCGGCAATTCAGGGCATCTTGCGTTTTCCAAAAATGTATCCTCAAACACATGTCAAGTTCCGGAGAAGTTTGGTGCGCCGTTTTCCTTTTTCCATTTTTTATACCATCGAGAAAGACGAAATTGTTGTGCATGGGGTTTTCGACAATCGGCAAGATCCCGCAAGGCGTCCGCAGTGAAGCAAATACAAACCGTCGTTTCCGTCGGCATGCTCTCCGAAGGCTGGGATGCCAAAACCGTCACGCACATCATGGGACTGCGTGCCTTTACCAGCCAACTCCTCTGCGAACAAGTGGTGGGTCGGAGTTTAAGAAGAACCACTTATGATGTCGGAGATGATGGCTTATTTGAAGCAGAATACGTGAATATTTTCGGCGTGCCCTTTACCTTTTTGCCGCACGAAGGTGGGGAAGGTATGCCTCCGCCACCCCCGCCACCCAAAACGGCAATCGAACCGGTTAAAGAAAAATCGGCCTATGAAATCGCCTGGCCGAATCTTGAACGCATTGATCGTGTTTACAAACCCGTGCTCAAATTGAGTGATATCGGGACACTGGAACTCGACCCCTACGAGAGTGTGACACAAGCCGAGCTGGCCGCAATTATTGCGGGGAAGCCCAATCCCGCGGCGTTATCTGAAATCGATCTCAAGGAAATCGCGGAAAAATTTCGCCTTCAGACGATTGTCTTTGAAACCGCGAAACGCATATTCAACAGTGAAAAACCCAATTGGAAGGGTTCTGAAGGCCTGTTTTTAGCGCAGATCATTCGTCTTGTGGATGGCTTCATCAAAGGGAAAAACTCATCGTTCAAAATGAGTTGTTTTCCAGGGAGGCCTTGCGACGACGCGTGTTGATCATGCTGAATATAAATAAAATCGTCCAGCATGTATGGAACGGCATTAAAGCTGAAAACAGCGAAAAGGTTTTGCCTGTGTTTAACACGGAGAACCCCGTCCGCAGCACGGCGCAAATGAGAACCTGGTATACGAGCAAACCGTGCGAATACACAAATCGTTCCCACATCAATCATGTGGTCGTCGATAGCGGATGGGA
>JBHHXH010000130.1:0-2748 GCA_046756925.1 Nitrospiria bacterium | reverse complement strand
CCACGGACATGGCCCCGGACGCAAAGGGCGCGACCAGCGCAAACATGGCATTTGCGTTTGCAACAAGGTAGGCGGAAATAACGGGGGCCATGATCATTAGAAATGCCAGGACAACATTGACGACGGTAAAGAAGGCCTTGAAGTCGCCGTCATTTTCATACGCGATTGCGCCTCCGGCATTGATCACTTGCTGGGCGGCGTCTTGAAATAAGACGCCGAAGAAACCCATGAGCAGGCCTTCCACGATCGGCCAAAGCAGGGTGCCGCCTAAGAGTGTGGCCCAGCCTTTGAGCAGTTTAAACCCGGAGGTGATCGATAGCGGGATGGCGATCAGGCCATAGACAAGGACAAAGCTGTAGATAATGCCGTGGGCTCCTTTCAGGAAGACATGGGTACTGATCAGAAAGAGATTTGAAGCCCAATAGAAGATGGACATGATCCAGCGGATCGGGTCGGTGGCCCATGCGGTAATGTTGCCGATGCCCTGGCTGATCGCCCCGCCGCCACCCTGGTTCGCTTTGGCGAGCAGTCGTTTCATTTGTTTGGACAGCATCTCTAAATTGCCCAGTTCGTGTGTGACTTGATAGATTTCATTCATGAGGTCGTTGAACAACATCATGATGCCGAAATAGGAACCGATCAGAAAACCGAAGAGGAAAAAGTCCCGAATGGCCCGCTCCCATTTCCCCATGGAAGTCGTGGTGTCTAACTGGGTTTCGAGGGTTCTGACGGCCACGGAGATGACGAGAAGAATGGGGGTGATGTAGGTAAAGACCACTTGGGCGACGTGTTCCCCGGAGCGGTACATCATGGACGGGTCCAGGGATGAAACAAGGAGTTCCAGGGCTTTCATTGTTTCCTCACTGGCGTTTCCCCATGGCGGTGTAGATTTCCCCCATCCGCCGGATTGTTTTTTTCTCTTCGTTTTTGGCTTCTGCGGCGGCGATGGCGGTTTTTTCTTTCCGGTTTTCTTCGAGGGTCGCAAGGGCCGCTAAGGTGGCTGTGGATTGCGCAGTAATCTGCCCTGAGTCGCGTTCTTTCAGGTCCCGGCTTGCTTTGCCCATGTTTTTAAAAGAAGCGGCTTTTAATTTCGCCAGGCGTCTTAAATTCTGTATCCGGTTTTTTTGCGCCACGGCATAATCAAGATGGTCTTCACCGGCAGAAACCTTATCTTCGATTTCGAGCTGGAGCATCCCCAGTTTCCCGAAGGGGCCCGCGCCGTTGAGGATCTCGCCGGATTGAAAGTCCGCTGCGATTTCACTGATATCCAGATTGGAAATGGTCTGATAAGTGGAATGGGCATCCGACATCATTTCCTCCATCTCAACGGCAGTGTCCAGATGGGCTTTGATGGTGGTGTACATCACGGTGAGTTTGGTCCAGATTGCCATGAGGGTCTTATTCGCCGTCGGGTCAAAGGTGACGATGGCGTTGGCGGGCGGTGGGGAAACAGATAGGTTGAGGAAGAGGATCACCAGAATCAGGGACACCTTTTTTTTCATTTCAACACCCCTTCTTTGTATTGCCGAAACAGGCTCAGACGTTCTAATGGATCTTTTGTTTGCTTTGCGATGCGATCTTTCATATCCAGATCATTCGGATTTGAATTTCCAAGATCGAGCAAAAGATGAGGAAAAGTCAGGTGTAAGTGGTAATTACTTGAACCGACGGATTGGAGCGAGGGCCGCCAGTTAAATTTCATCGGATCGGGAAAGTTCTTCCAAATATTCAAAGGCGCCTCCGCCATGTGGATGCGCTTTCCGATTTCATCCCATTCATCCCCTCTGTACATCAGACTTCGAAATTGCATGGAGTTGATGACTTCTTTCTCAATGGCGTCTATTTCTGTGGTCCCCTGGGTCACGATATCGATGTTGGCGGCATCCTTGCGTCCCATCCGCGCCAGTTCTGAAATCAATTTTCCGATCTCATCGGGGGCAATGCGGATAAACTTGTGCATTTCATCCAGGAGGATAGTCGTCGGGTTTCGCTGTCCAAAGGCGAAATGATCAAACTGCAAGGCCAAAAAGATCAGGTAGAATTTTAAAAGCTTCGGACTGGCCCGTTCCACATTTTTTAAATCAACCCCGGTGATGCCCTCGGTCAGTTTCAGATTGGTTTGTTCCGTGAAAATCCGGCCCTCGGTTGTGGACAAAAAACTATAGAGGTTTTTCGCCATGGCTTGAGCGGCCTCTTTCTGTTCTTTGATCGGACAATGGAGGTTTTCGAGTTCGTGATAAAGGTCCGGGAGTACAGGGGCCTCTACATTGCTGACGGGGGTCGCATAGAGAAGCTGTAGCGCATTTTGCGCGGCGGCTTCTTCGTGAACGGTCAATGCGGTCCTCCCGTCGGTCAGAAGAAATGAAAGGGCTCCCAGGGTCGGTCCGATGATGAGGGATTTCAAGGGTCGCTTGGCGGTGTTATCGGCCAGTTTATATAAGGGCAAGGGATTCACAACGGTATTTCCCGGATCAATTTGTGTGTAGGAACCGCCAAAGCCTTCGACGACCCACGCATAAGTGTTGCCGACTTCTGCGATACACCAATTCATTCCCAAGGGATAACTTTCAGCAATCGTCGCGATTTTGTCCTGACCTTTTCCGCTCCCTGTTTTCGCGACGGTAAAGCTATGGGCAATGGTGTCCGTCAGACGACTGAAGCCGATCAACTGCCCCGACTCCCCCAGCCGCAAGGACTCCGGGTTGTTTTCCCCGGATTTGAAAACCTGGGCGGGAATCATGTTGGCGA
>JBHHXH010000129.1:0-2784 GCA_046756925.1 Nitrospiria bacterium | reverse complement strand
CTAATTAGGAGAGGCTCGTCTTGATATTTATTTCAATAAGGTGAGGCTTTTGTTTTTCACGCCGCGTATCGATTAGCCCCATATCCCTCGGAACCCGAAGGGCCACCGTAGCGGCCAATCAAACCGTCAATGGGATTGGGTCTATGAGGTTGTTTTCTGGAGAAAGGATGTGGATACCGGGCCGGGATGCCGGGACTCATTTTATAAAGATCCTCAACAGCAGCCATCCGATGGGCTGCAAGCGTCTTCGTCGGATGACCGATCCGTGATCACGGAGGACGCCGCATCTCCCTGGGTGACGACAAAAGATGATTTGTAAGGCGCTTGTTGCAGCTTCGCAGCCGTATCGGTACACACCTCGACCGATTGATTTCTGGGAAAAAGATGACCTTCTTCGTCCACGACGGCCTGCATCGGACCGAGATAGACAGCCCTTTGCCCTATGTAGTTGCAGCCCGACTTTTTGGCGAGTTTATAGCCGCGGATCACAACCGAGTAAAAGCGGAAGCCTTCCACGGTTTTCCAGAGGGTTTTTTTTAAGATGGAGAGACCGTAAAAACCGGCCTGTTCCAGTTTGGCAAGATACTCCGCTTCGGTCAGGGCGCCCGAGACGCACTCTCCCCAGAGCCTGGGGTTGGCCTTCATCCCCTTCGGAAGGGGTTGCTCGCTGATCGTATCCGAGAGGACAATCCGTCCGAAATCCTTCAAGACCCGCCAAATCTCGACAAACACCTGTTTTTTATCGGGCGAAAGATTGATCACGCAGTTCGAAGTAACCAGGTCCGAAAATTGGCCCGGGAGGGGAATCTCTTCCAGGTATCCTTTTTTAAATTCGACATTGTCGTATCCAAGGTTTTCGCACACCTTTTCCTTGGCCTGCATGGCCTGGCGCAGCATTGGGTCGGTCATGTCGATGCCGACGATTCTTCCGGAAGGACCGGCTTTTTTAGCGGCGATGAAACAATCGATGCCGCCCCCGGAGCCCAGGTCGACCATCACCTCTCCTTCTTGAATGTCGGCCAGATCGACGGGACTCCCGCAACCGTAGGAGATTTCCAGAACCTCGTGGGGGATATGGGCATGGGTGTCTTTGGGTTGACTATCCGGACAGCAGAGTTCCGGCCGTGGCGATTCCGCCGCCTCACCGTAGAAGTCGCTCACCACACGTCGCGAATGGTCCAAATCGACGGACAAGACGCAGGCTGAACGGGAAAGCGAAACTTCGAAACCACCCACTTGCAGCGTCCCCGGTTTCGCATCCTCCAATACGGCATCTTCCCCCATCGAGGCATAGATGATCGGACGGTCATACCCGGAAGCGGTTTTCTGTTGCGATTTTTTTTCTGCATGAGCGAATAAGGTGTTTAGGATCCACTGTTCGTAGAAATCGGAAAAGGGATCTTCTCCCATGAGCTGCTCGCTGTAGAGATAGGTATGTTCCAAATCTCCGCCCCCGCACAGAAATTTCAAGTAGCAATCCTTGCACTTGGCCTTTTTCTGGACGGTCATTTCACGGACGTGCTCCGCGATGGGCGCGTGCCGCCAAATCTCCCCAAGGGCTTGTTCCAAGGTATCTCCCATTCGTAGCGCGGGGATGCCGGCCAAGGCTGCGGATGGATACACCTGGCCGTCGGCATACACACACAGCGATTCGTAGGCGGCATTCGAAAGATCCACCTTTACGCCGGATTTTCCCATCAATTTGCCGAGGAGGGCCTCGTAATTATCGAAGGTGATTCCCTGCCGGTCCGCCGCCGCCTTGGTTTGGATAAAGGCGTCGAGCAGTTCCGCGTTGGAGGGCGAGGCAAGGGCATCGGATCCCAGGGCGCGTCCCCGGTGATGGCTCAATAGCAGATGAATGTTTTTGATCTCCAGGGTGGCGGCCAAGTGAACCATTTCCGAAAGGGCGGAAACATTCGATCGATTCACGACGGTCGTGAGGGTCGGGGAATAACCGAGGCCGATCACCTCCTTCATGCCGCGGAGGGTGGCGTCGAATGTGCCGTTTCCCCGGATGGGGTTGTTGATCTCCGCGTTCGGTCCATCGAGACTGATCTGGAGCTGAATGCGGCTGGGATCGCATGCGGCCAACCGTTTTAAGTGGTCCCCGCGAAAGAGCATCCCGTTGGTTAATATGATCAGCTCCGATGGCTGCGAGTCGCCCCCCTGAAGGATCCGGTCGATGATTTCAAAGATATCGTCCCTTAAAAAAGGTTCGCCGCCGGTAATAAAGTAGCGATACGTCCCCAGCGCCCTGGCCTGGTCGATTATATTCAACCAAAAGGCGGTATCCGCGCCCGGTATTCCAGCGGGAGAGGAATCGACCAGACAATGATCGCAGGATAGGTTGCAGGCATTGGTGACATGGAGCCACAGCTCCGTGAGGCGTTCGGGCTGAATCGCTTCGCGACGGCCCGGATAAGGGGAACGGAGGAACGGCTTTGTTGCAACAAAGCCTCTGCGAAGGGCATCTTGCAGGTAGGTGTGACAGTCCAGCCAAGCTTTCGCCCACCCGATACGCCGTGCCGCAGCGTAGTCCGAGACGATCTTTGAAAACGTTTTTTTCCCATCGATCGTCCGAACCAAGTCCGCCCCTCTGGGATCGGTGAGGATCCAATGAGGCGATTCCGGATCGACGAATAGCCGGAATTCATTGCGAGACAATTCTTGGAAAACAGGGGCATGTAAAACGGTGTCGTTTTCTATTTCATGCATCATTGGGTCTGCTCCCATCATTGGGTCTGCTCCCATCATTGGATCTGCTCCCATCATTGGATCTGCTCC
>JBHHXH010000128.1:0-3024 GCA_046756925.1 Nitrospiria bacterium | reverse complement strand
CCTAAATTCTGACCGCAAGTCTCTCTATTTTTATGCCAAGTTAATAAATTCACTGAAAACGAAGGAAGTCGAGGAGGTCCAGCCAAAATCGAAATCCGAAGAGGAAGAAATTGATCGGCAGGAAGCACTCACTACAAAATTTGCTTTCAGAGGATTACCCCTCTGCGAAAAACTCATCCATTTTGACAAATAAGTGATCAGGAAAGCATTACTGGACACTCCAGATAATCAACGTTTGTTACGCCCTGCCATGTTGGAAGCGTTTTTAGAGTACCGGCCTTGCGATAAAGCGGAATTTTTAGAGTACGTGCCTTCCTACTTAAGACAGGCAATAAATCCAGCCGAAGGACGTTTTCTCAAGGACATTTTAGAAATGATCAACGCGGATGCCGAAGATATGGATGAGTGATTGTCCAAGACCTTGCCACAAACCCTCACCCCAATTTTACCCGGATCCTTCCCGCCGCCTGGTTCGCCTTTCGCCGCGCTTCTTCGATGGACGCCCCCACAGCCAAGACCACGCCCAAGCGGCGGCGGCCCGCGATCTCCGGTTTTCCAAAAAGACGGATTTGAGTGGACGGCACGCCGAGGGCGGATTCCAAGCCCTCATAGCTAATTTGATCAGACATTCCTTCTCCGAGGATGACCGACGAGGCGCTGGGGCCGTACTGGCGGATTTTGCCAATGGGCAAGCCCAACACGGCACGGGCGTGGAGGGCGAATTCGGATAAGTCTTGAGAAATAAGCGTTACCATGCCGGTGTCGTGGGGGCGTGGCGAGATCTCGCTGAAGAAGACTTTGTCGCCTTGAATAAACATCTCCACTCCGTAGATTCCCCACCCCGCCAGATTTTCCACGATGGTACGGGCGATTTGATGCGCCTGTTCGCGCGCGCCCTCGCGCATCGGCTGCGGCTGCCAGGATTCACAGTAGTCCCCATATTCCTGATGATGGCCGACCGGCGCACAGAAGTGAATGCCGTCGATCGCATTGATGGTCAGAAGCGTAATTTCATAATCAAAGGGGATAAACTGCTCGACAATGACCTTGCCCGCCCCGGCCCGTCCGCCTTGCTGGGCGTAGGACCAGGCTTTGCCGATGTCCGCTGCGCTTTTGACGACGCTCTGTCCCTTGCCGGACGAACTCATGACCGGTTTGACGACGCATGGCAAACCGATTTCCGAGACGGCCTGACGGTATTCCGTTTCGTTCGCCGCAAAGCAATAATCCGAAGTCGGCAATTTCAACTCCTCCGCGGCAAGTCGCCGGATGCCCTCGCGGTCCATCGTCAAGCGGGTCGCGCGCGCGGTGGGGATGACATGAAAACCTTCTTTTTCGAGGGCGAGTAATTCCTGCGTCGCGATGGCCTCGATCTCCGGGACGATGTGGTGGGGCTGCTCTTTTAAAACGACCGCTCGGAGCGACTTGCCGTCGAGCATGTCGATGACATGGCTTCGATGGGCCACTTGCATGGCCGGCGCATTGGCATAACGGTCCACGGCAATCACCTCGACGCCGAGGCGCTGAAATTCGATCACCACTTCCTTCCCCAACTCCCCCGCTCCGCAGAATAGGACCCGCGTGGCGTTGGCCTTCAAAGGCGTTCCAAAGATCATCGCTTGTTCTCCTCCATTTATCCCCCACTAGGAAAAGGGGGGAGGTCCACGATCATTGCAGAGACGGAACCATGACGCTCGGAAGGGCTTCGGAAAATGCGTCGTCATAGCGACTTTCCAATCCGACATACCCAAGATGCGGCACGGGCTGTTGGTTTCGGCATTCAATCTTAAACGTGGGGGTCTTCCCCAGGGAATGGAATAAGTGCTTTGCCAAGGTCACTCTTGAAACCACCTGCGTTGCGGGAATATGGCGCACACCGCAAACATCGCTTTCCGAAAGTTGCATCACACGTTTTGCCAAATCGCGCGCCCACACAACGGACCGATGCTCGTCTTCAATAATCGTCAGGGGCAAGCCGTGGTCGCTGCGATATCTCAACCAGTCCAAGTGCCCGCTTCGGCCGTCCGGAGAGGGGCCGATGGCAAGACCGGTGCGGATGACCAAGGTATTTTTTCGTTTCAAGACCCATTGTTCGGTAGCCACACGCGTCCGCCCATATACGGAAATCGGACAGGACGGCGTCGATTCCGTGTAACGCCCATCGCCGCCAAAGACATGGTCCGAAGAGATATACACCAAGCGTGTTGTGTCCGGCAAGGCGTCGACCACGCGACGCACATGATGGACATTGATTTCATCGGCCCAAGCGGGATCGGCCTCGCACTTGGCGACATCGCAGACGGCATGGCCATAAATAAGAACCTTCGGCGCATGCGCTTCGAATTGTTGCTTGATCCAAGCCGGATCTTCCAGGTTCAGCACGGGCCAATGGTCAAGCGATGCCGCATGATTTGCCTTTGGAACATAGGGTACGAGGCTAGAAAGATAGGCCTTGGCGAGATTAAAACCCAGGATGGAACTTCCGCCAAAAAGAAGGGTTGTAGACGTCATAAGTGGTTTGGTGTCCGAGCTAGTACTCCGCAATCATTTTGTCGATTCCCGGTTTAAGCGTCTTCCGCCACTGGGTTTCGAGATCGGGCGAAAAACGGGGGTCCATTTCGGACACGGCCTGAATAAAGCAATCCACCCAAATGGGATACAAATCGGCCGGTACATCCATGTTGCTCCGATTGTGTTTTTCACTGAGGCGATTAATCGATACCTGACCGATCGCCCCCCCTTCACTATACTCGATCAATACGTAGATGCCACCTAGGAGCGCCTCTTTTTGTTTTTTGAAGTCGGTGTGCTTGAATTTTTCCTTCATCTTAGCATCCGTCGCCAGCAGGTGTTCATAAAACCGGCCGGCAAACGCAAGGTTGTTGATGCGATTAAAGCTGTCCCTGACTGCGCTCATGACAAACCCTCCAGATTTGACGAAAAATACAGCGACAAATGAGAGAACGTACTTAGGGCTTGCTGAAAAAGTTGCTCTCCAGTCTTCATAAAAGAGGTTGAGATCCA
>JBHHXH010000127.1:0-3094 GCA_046756925.1 Nitrospiria bacterium | reverse complement strand
AAAAATGGATAATATTATAATCAGAATTAGGAAATCGTTTCAATATAATAAACATATCAGTCATCATTCATATGTCAAGAATCGTTCAAGGATAGTAAATAATTGAAAAAACAGGAAAAGGGATTCCTATGAATAATCGATTGAAGGATCTCTCTGCTTCATTTCCTCTTCTTCCTGCAGATCTCGAGGCAAAGATCTCGCTTGTGATTCCGGTTTACAACGAAGCGGCTTACCTCGCAGAACTTTTTGCGCATTTTGATCGATTTCCGATATTCGAGGCTATTTTCATCGATGGTGGAAGCAGTGACCAGACAGCACAACTTCTACAGAAATGGGCAAAATATCAAACCGGCCAATTCCGCCGCATCGTTTCTTCCGCAGTCCGTGGAAGGGGAAACCAGATGAACGAGGGAGCAAAAATGGCAACGGGTGATATATTACTCTTTTTACATGCCGATTCCAAGCTCCCCTCCGGGGCCATCAACAACGTTCGAGAGGTCTTAAAACGTGCAGAATTCGTCGGCGGGGCCTTCCGCCTTAAGATTGACTCGTCCCATTTCTTCTTAGGCTTTATATCATGGATGGCGAACTTGCGGTCGACCTATCTGGGACTTCCCTATGGAGACCAAGGTTATTTTGTCCGAAGAGAAGTGTTTGAACGCTTGAAGGGCTACAAAGCGATCGCCTTGATGGAGGACGTCGACTTTTTCAGACGCCTAAAAAAG
This sequence comes from Nitrospiria bacterium, assembly GCA_046756925.1. Taxonomy (GTDB): domain Bacteria; phylum Nitrospirota; class Nitrospiria; order SBBL01; family JAADHI01; genus JAJDBU01. The sequence continues at coordinate 2,369 of JBHHXH010000127.1, read as the reverse complement.
ATGGGTCGGGTTGCCTTATTAAAGAAGGTCGTCCACACCTCTGCTCGAAGATGGGACCAAGGTGGATATTATTTCACCAGTTTTCGAAACCTATTGATCTTATTTTCTTACTTTTTTGGCATCTCACCGAATCGACTTGCGAGTTGGTATCGTTCTTAAGGAAAAAAAATGACTGTGATTGAAACAAAAGAGACCCGAATTGATCTCCCTGTTAGCGGGATGAGTTGCGCTAGCTGTTCGGCACGGGTCGAAAAAGGCCTTGCTTCGGTCCCGGGTGTCAAGGCTGCGTCTGTTAACTTCGCCACCGGAAAAGCAAGCTTAAAGATTGAGTTGAATGGACCCCCAAACGCTACCATCGAAGCACTCATTGAGAAAACCCGAAAAATCGGATACGACGTAGAAACCAAGGAAGCCATAATCAAGATCGAAGGGATGTCCTGCGCCTCCTGCGTTTCCAAGATCGAAAAATCGCTCCTTTCAACCAGGGGGATACTGAGGGCCTCTGTCAATCTGGCAACCGAGAAGGCCTCTGTCGTCTATATCCCTACTCTGGCCGACCCTTTCAGTCTGAAGGATGCAATCCGTTCGGTCGGTTATCGGACGATTGAAGAAGTCAGTGATTTCGAAGCTGAAACCGATAGGGAAAAACAACACGAAGTCACCTTAAGACGCAAGCTTATAGGGGCAGGACTTTTGACTCTTATGATCTTCGGTATGATGCACGGGGGATCCCTTATTCATTTAAATGAATCGACCATTAAACTCGCTCAATTTTTCCTGGCGACACCGGTGCAATTCTGGGCCGGTTTGCAATTCTACAAAGGCGCCTGGGCCGCCGCCCGCCATCGCAACTCCGATATGAACACCCTTATCGCCGTGGGCACATCGGCCGCCTATTTTTATAGCCTGGTGGCAAGTTTTCTTCCGGATATCTTTACATCGGGCGGAATTGCTCCGGCTGTCTACTTCGATACCGCCTCGGCAATCATCACTCTCATCCTGCTTGGAAGGCTGCTTGAATATCGGGCCCGGAGAAAAACCTCCGATGCGATCCGAAAGCTGATGGGCATCCAGGCAAAAACAGCCCGTTTAATTAGAGAAAGCGGCGCAGAAAAGGAAGTGCCGCTTTCCGAAGTCGTCGTTGGCAACCGCCTTATCGTTCGGCCGGGCGAAAAGATTCCGGTCGACGGAGAAATCATCGAGGGCTATTCGTCGGTCGATGAGTCGATGATCACCGGCGAAGGCCTTCCGGTTGAGAAAGGGGCCGGAGACCGTGTCGTCGGAGGAACCCTCAATCAAACCGGGCGCTTTATCTTCGAGGCAAAACAGGTGGGAGAAGAAATGGCCATCTCCCAGATTATCCGTCTTGTTGAGGAGGCACAAGGAACCAAGCCGGATATTGCGAAATTGGCAGATAAAATTGCATCTGTTTTTGTTCCCGCCGTGATCGCCATCGCCATATTCTCATTTCTTATTTGGTTTTTTATCGGACCGGAACCGGTTTTGACCCATGCCCTTTTTACAGCGGTGGCCGTTCTCATTGTCGCCTGTCCCTGCGCACTGGGTTTGGCAACGCCGACCTCTGTAATGATCGGGATTAGCCGAGGGGCCGAGTGCGGGATTTTAATCCGAAGCGGGGATGTCCTCCAAGAGGCTCGCAGGATCGACACTGTTGTTTTAGACAAAACCGGTACCCTTACCCATGGAAAACCATCTGTCACCGACATCGTTTGTGAGCCGGGCGATCGGCATCATCTCCTCTCATATGCCGCAAGCGCGGAACAAGGCTCGGAGCATCCCCTGGCCGAAGCTATTTTAAGCGCCGCGAAATCGGAAAGCATCGACCTGCTTAGGCTGGAGAAATTCAATGCGGTTCCCGGAAAGGGCATTCGGGCTGCCATCTCCGGAAAAGAAGTCTTACTCGGCAGCGCCCGCTGGCTTCAAGAAAAACAGATTGAGATGGGTCCGTTCGAATCGGAGGCCGATCGGCTTTCGGAGGAAGGGAAAACGCCAATGTTTGTTGTTGTCGATGGTCATTGTCTTGGCATCATTGCAGTAGCCGATACCGTTAAAGATGGCACGAGCAAAGTGGTGGCCGATTTGCACCGACAAGCGTTGAAGGTGATTTTGTTGACGGGCGATCAGCTTAAGACAGCGAAGGCAATTGCGAAGTCGGTCGGAATCGACCACGTCATCTCAGAAGTATTGCCGAATGAAAAAGCAAGTGAGATCATACAACTTCAAAAGGAGGGGCATCGTGTCACGATGGTGGGCGACGGCATCAACGATGCACCGGCCCTCGCCCAAGCCGATGTCGGTATGGCCATCGGCACCGGTACTGATATCGCCCTGGCAGCGGCCGATATGAC
>JBHHXH010000126.1:0-3096 GCA_046756925.1 Nitrospiria bacterium | reverse complement strand
GGTGTTTTTGCCAATTTTGACACGTTTTTCGGATGAGGATCGGCTGTAAGATAGAAAAACGAGTCTGGTTCAACGATTGTTCAAAGTCCGTAAAGGGATCCACAAAACGATTTAGGGACAACAGACAACAAGGTGGTTGTCATGAAAGAGCGAAAGAGACGATCAGGGTGGAAATATCAGAGAGCATTCGATCAGGACTTGGGAATGTGCTGGCAGCGTTTCTTGTGATCGGAAGAATCACCCTAATGCCTCATAAGAAAGCGTGGAATCTGTTTAAGGGAATCAAGTCATGAAGAGAATTACAGGCTACCATAAGATCCCTCTTTTTTCTGTCACACCCCACGCAACCTCGCGCGGGCTTGCCGGTAGACCTAAGTCATCTAAGCTGTGGAGTTGCTTCACTTTTTCAGTCGTTCTTGGGTCCACCTTGGGTAGACCGGACATCGCAAGATTGGGATGCAACTCCATGACACACAAGATGTTTATCAGGTTGACCTTTTTAGGGAGATTGTAATGGTAAAGCGGCGCATGAGCTTCAAGTTAGAACCGGGAGAATGCGAAGCACTGAAGGCCCTTGCCAAGGAAAGGAGGCTGACCGTTTCCTCAGCCGGGCGGGAGCTGATCCGGCAGGGCCTTGGGATGACCGGCACGCAGATAGAAAGCATCGTCCATCAGCTTTCGATCATTGATAAGCGCGCCCGGCGCGCCCAGATCGCCGACTACCGGGCCTATGCCGGAATTGTGGAGCTGATCCGGTTTGTTGCAAAAGAAGACGATGCCGCTCAAGAGATTCTGGAGGCCCTGGTCAAGAAATCGGACGATACCTTACGAAAGGAAAAGGAGCGAGGAGATTACCGATGAAAAAGACCGCTGCATACAAGGGCCATGAGACCTTCCACAATGCCATCCGGATGTCGCTGAAGATGGTTTTCAATATCTTTCTCTGGGTCTTTTTCGCCTACCTCGGCCTGATCGTCTTCTTGACCATCAGATGGCATGGGAAGGATCTCTCAGATTTTGTCTGGGTCGTCATGGCCGAGCTGGCCCGTCTCCGATTTCCGGATAGGGCATACGTCGATGCCTATTTCTCATGGTTGCGCGGCCGCATCTCATTTATTTCAGGCATCACCTCCATCGTCTGGCTTTTCTACCCGATTGCACTCTTCTTTTTTAAGCGTCGCGCCCAGAGGCAGGGACGGCCCTTATATCTTCGAGGCGCACGACTCGAGACCCCTCGTGACTTGAATCGTCAGATGACGCGAAACAAAGAAAAGCGGGATTTTCAGATCGGGGAGGTCTTCTTCCCCCGCTCACTGGAAGTCAAGCATGCCTTGGTCCTGGGCCGCCCCGGTGCAGGTAAAACCGTACTGTTGTCTCAGTACTTAGAGAAACTCATCGAACGAGGAGAGAAAGGCGTGATCTACGACTTTAAAGGGGACTATGTGGAGCGCTTCTACCGGCCCGAACGTGATCTGATCTTCAACCCGGTCGATGAACGCTGTATTGCCTGGAATGTCTTCAATGAGATCAAAACATTTACCGATGTGGATGCCGTCGCCCACTCCCTCATCCCCTCCGCACGTCAGGCCGATCCCTTCTGGAACGACGGGGCGCGGGATCTCTTCGCCGGCCTGCTCTACAGTCTTTACCGGAGAAATTTAAAAACGAATGGCGAGATCTGGAAGGCGGTCTCCGCCCCGGCCAAGGATATCTCGGCCTGGTTGAAAAACAGCCCGGGAGGGGCGCGCGGATATCGTTACGTGGAGGACCCGACCAGCCGACAAGCTTTATCTCTCTTAGCGGTCATGATGCAGTATGTGAAATGCTTTGAGTTGCTTTCCAAGATCGATGGGGACTTTCGGATCAGCGAGTGGCTTGAGAAAGGAGAAGGCTGGATCTTTGTGACCAACGATGCCGAGACATCGGAAACCCTTCGGCCGATGATCTCTCTCTTTGTTGATCTTATAGGACGAAGACTCCTGGCCTTATCGGAGGATTATGGTCGAAGGATCTTCTTCATCTTAGATGAGTTTGGCACCCTGCAATCGCTCTCCACGATTATCCGGCTCTTGACCCTCTCTCGTTCCAAAGGGGGAAGCGTCTGGCTTGGGATTCAGGATCTGGGGCAAATAGACAAGATCTATGGGGAGCCGTTGAGACAAGCGATCGTGAATGCCTGCGGGACGGCAGCGATCTTCTCCGTGTCTGATCCAAAGACCGCCCGGTTCTTGAGCACCAAGATCGGCGAGACGGAGTTTTTAGAGACGGAAGAGACCTACAGCATGGGGGTGGACGATCACCGAGATGGCCTTTCTCTCATGCGGAGGCGAAAGGTAGAGCCACTCATCCTTCCCTCGGAGATCATGCAGCTTAAAGACCTGGAGCTTTTTCTTCAGATTCCCAACTACGGTCTGACCAAGACGAACCTGGCATGGAACCCCCATACCGTGATTGCCGATGCGCTTAATTTCCGTCCGGACCTGGAACTTGACCGGATCATGGCCGAGCACAAGGCCATCCGGGCCGAGGCCGAAGCGGTCACAGCCGTGAAGAAGGAAATCGTCGATAAGACGAAAAAACCGTACGAACTCAAGATCGATCAGGAGCGTTAAACCATGCTATCAATCTCCCGGCCGATGACGGCAGGCCATGCCGAGCATTACTTCTCAAGAGACGATTATTACTTAAACAGTCAGGGGACCTGGCAGGGGAGGGCCGCTAAGGTTTTAGGCGTAACAGGACCGGTTCAAAGAGAGCACTTCAGGGATGTTGCGGAAGGGATGCATCCCAGGACCGGAGAACGTCTCATTGCCCCGGGTCCCGGAGGCGAGCACCGGTCGGGTATTGATCTTACCTTTTCGGCCCCCAAGTCGGTTTCCATCTTAAGCCTTGCCGATAATCGTTTTATAGCCACCCATCAGAAAGCGGTGACCCGTACGCTCGACTACATCGAATCACATTATGCCCAGGCCCGGACGACAGAAAACGGGATCACCCATCCTGTAACCACTGGTAAGCTGGCCGTCGCGAAATTTGACCACATCACCTCCCGGGAACTCGATCCCCAGCTTCATACCCATTGTCTCGTGTTCAACC
>JBHHXH010000125.1:0-3126 GCA_046756925.1 Nitrospiria bacterium | reverse complement strand
TGAGGTGAGCATGACAAAGCCGCAGCAAGAACCGGTGCAAGTGAAAATTGAAATCGATGACGAGACGGCCCAGGGCGCATACAGCAATCTCGCCCTTTTGTCTCATACCGACACAGAGTTTGTCATCGATTTCGTCTACATCCAGCCTCAAGCCCCCAAGGCCAAGGTGCGCGCAAGAATCGTGACCAGCCCCGCCCATACGAAACGGCTCTTGGCTGCCCTTCAAGACAATATCAGACGTTTCGAGGAGAAGTTCGGGGTGATTAAAACAGCGGATGCCTCCGCAAGAGACGCCTCCCAATACCAAGGTCATTATCTCTAAACGGTCTTTGAGGGGAATGTGCTGCGCCAATTTGATGCAGATGGGCCCTTTTTACGCCTTGACCCGCCCGGAGAGGAGCGCTCCTTAATAAAAGGCCTTCAAAAGGAGATACGCGAAATAGCTTGATTCCTAAGGAGGAAGAAGCGGTCGGTGCTTCCCATGCTGTCGAATCCCAGGTAGACCAGCTCTATGCTTTGGTCTCCCTGCGGGGCTTGAAATCCGGTAAAAAACCCAGAAATGAGCGAGGTTAAAGACCCGAGGCCGGTGTCGAAACGCCAGTCGCCGATCAAGTTGCCTTCCCCATCGCCGAATAGGAGAAACAGCGCGTTTTCAGCCGGAAGGGCGACGGCGATGTCGTCAAACTCCCCAACATTGAAATCGCCGATGGCGATCTGCCCCGGTGCGGAAGAGAGCGGAATGAACTGCGGCGGGCCAAAGGTGCCGTCGCCGTTGCCTAAGAGGACCGAGATTTGGTTTTCGGCATGCCCCCCCACCAGATCGCGGACCCCATCCCCATTGAAATCGGCTGTTGCCAGATCGGTGAGGGCCGTGGAGAAAGAAACGGTGCCACTCGAGGGAAATCCGCCGCTTCCGTCGCCGAAGAGGATCAAGAGGTCGGACACGCCTTCACGGACCACGGCGAGATCGATGGAACCATCCAAATCGAAATCCGTCGAGATCATCTGAATCGGTTTTCCCCCTACACCACGGGTGATCCCCGGGTCGAGTTTGAGCCCGGAAAATTGACGATCTTGAAGAAAGACAACAATTTCATTGTTGTCGGTTCCGACAATCAGATCTGAAATTACGATATCTGTCTCATTATTATCGTGAAATCTCCCTGTTGTGAGGGAAACGGGCGTATTTGGTGAAACCGAAACATCTCCCAAGCTTATCAATGGTGGTTGGTCCTTCCAGATTGTGTTACTAACTGCTTGGTAAAAGGTAATCTTTTTTTCAAGCCCGCTTGCCACAGCGAGATCGGCAAGAAACCCCCCGGTCGGAATAAAATCTCCCACCACCATTGCAACAGGATCGTTTACTGAAATGAGATTTGGTAAGAATTTTGCCTCGTCTCCCAATCCTCCGAAAACAGTGACTTGGTTCCCACTCCGGTCTTGTGCAATCAGGTCCAGGATGCCGTCTCCATTGAGATCGACGCTCTGCCCCCTCACGGAAAGCCCGCCGACCGCGAGTTCGTCCACGCCGAGGACGGGCTCTCCGAAGAGTTTTTTAAATTTGGTGATGCCGACCCCCCCGTTTCCCGCCACGCCCGATGCCTGATTGATCGCGGTAATAGTCGCCGAGGCTGCCTGCCCGCCGACGATGGACGCGTATTGACCGGTTTGAGGGTCGATCGCGCCGGGGCCGTTTAAGGACCAGGTCACCGACTTATCCAGTGTCCCGGACACGGTGGCGGAAAATCGAACGGTGCCCCCCTCGGGGATACGAAAAAATTCGGGATTGACCGTGACTTTTATCGGCAGGTCCGATCCGCTATCGGAACAGCCCAGGGGAAGCCATGCGAAAACTGTCAAAACCAGAAGGGATAGAATTTTTCGACCTTCAACCATCTTACTCAGTATAGCCTCCGGGGGAGAACTTTTCCAAACTATCTCTATAAAGACAACGCATCGGCATTTAGGAAGACGGATTCATAAAAAAAAGTAACCGGCTTCATATTGAATCTTAAACGCAGTGATTTAGCCCACTCTACGTTTTTTAGGCGAAGGGCAGGTATTCAATATAGCTTGTAAACAATCCTAATTTTACCACGTTTCATTGGCTTTAGCCCCGTTAGACCGATCGATTGAAGCAGGTTTGGCATCTAACTTGAAATGCCTCGAGACGATTTTACCGATTCCTTTGCTCAGAGCAAAGCTATTGAAAAATAGTGACGCAGAGCAACGGGGCTAAAGAAGAGTCTATAAGGAAACGATCGCCTGGAGGGGGGATATATGGTTTTCATTTCAACAGAGTAAACCGACATTTCTATACTCTTTATCTTCCAAGCCCGCCGAGCCGCCAAAGGACCCCTGCATTTTTTATGAGTCTTAGGAGGCTTTTTAATGGAATATTTTATATCGAAATCCGCTTTGTTTATCGGCGTCTTCCTAAAGCATTTTTTACAATCGAAACAAAATGTGGACCATCATTCAAAGGCAAATGCGATACAACGCGCCGGTTTAGTCGTGTTGTTTTTGCTTGCTGTCGCTCCATATGCCTATGGAGGCTCCGCCTCGCTGTCGTGGAACGCGAATACAGAACCGGATCTTGCCGGATACAAGGTCTATGTTGGAAAAAGCGCGGGAACCTATGACACATCGATGAATGTGGGGAACACCACGAGTCACACTGTAACCGGTTTGGCGGACGGCACCTACTTTTTTGCCGTGACCGCAAGCGATACATCCGGAAACGAGAGCGGATTTTCCAATGAAGTCAGCAAGGCGATCTCGACCGTAGACACCAGCCCGCCCGTCATATCGGGCATCGGTCACGGTACGCCCACGGAAACCGGTGCGACCGTTTCGTGGACGACCGATGAAGCTTCCGACACGCAAGTCGAGTACGGCACAACGACCGCTTACGGGTCCATCACGACGCTGGATGCGGCCATGGTGACGAACCACGGTCAAAGTCTCACCGGGCTTTCTTCGGGAACGACCTACCATTACCGTGTACTCAGCCGGGATGTTTCCGGAAATTTGGGCATCTCGGCGGACAACACTTTTACAACGGCGACGGGTGCCGACCTCACCCCGCCCGCCATCTCCGCGATTTCGGCGGGCGGCATTTCCAAC
>JBHHXH010000124.1:0-3282 GCA_046756925.1 Nitrospiria bacterium | reverse complement strand
AAATAAGGAGATCGGTTGGATCGTGGGTTGGGATGGAAAGATCTTTCACACAAAAGATGGCGGCGAAAAATGGATCGAACAGAATAGCTCCACAAAGATTCCACTTGAAGGGATTACTTTTGTCGATGAGAACCATGGCTGGGCGGTGGGTCGTCGTGGAGTCGTTGTGCACACATCGGATGGCGGACGCACTTGGTCCAAGCAGGAGAGCCATTTCAATAAATCAATGCTCTTAAATGTCAGGTTCAAAAACCCTAAAGTCGGTTGGATCGCAGGTGGATCCGGCGTTTTTTTAATGACGGAAGACGGCGGTGAGACCTGGAAACCGATAGAGGTCCCGACGGATAAAACAATGGAAGGGCTTTCCTTTCCAGATGGATTACATGGCTGGGCCGTGGGTTGGGATGGATTCATTATTCACACGGCGGATGGTGGAAAGACATGGGAGACCCAAAACTATGGATTGGCCGAGCGCCTCTTTAAAATTCATTTTTTTGACAAAAACCATGGCTGGATCGTCGGAGAGGCAGGGACAATTCTTCATACCACCGATGGTGGTGAAACCTGGGACTTCCAGGACAGCGGCACAGAAAAATGGCTTTTCTCTGTTAGATTTACATCCCTCAAGAAAGGATGGGTCGTCGGGGCGCAAGGCACTATTCTTCATACGACCGATGGGGGGGAGCATTGGCTTACCATGCCAAAACTCACCGATGCAGGTTTGGAAAATATCTATTTTTTAAACCCAAAAATCGGCTGGGCCATCGGAGATACGGGCCTCATCTTTAAGACGGTTGATGGTGGCCTACAATGGCAATTCCAGTTCAGCGATGTCGTCCAAGGATTGACCGACATTTTCTTTTTTGACGAAAAAAGAGGGTGGCTTGTCGGGGATGGCGGTACGCTTCTTTTTACGGAAAATGGCGGAGAGAAATGGAAACGTTTTAAACTCCCCTTTAATAAAATGCTGTCCAGAATTCTTTTCAATGGGGAGAAGCGCGGTTGGATTGTGGGTGGGGATGGCATGCTTCTCACAACGGTCGATGGGGGTGTACACTGGACCCCACGTGATACGGGCACGAAAGAAGACCTTTGGGACATCGTCATCAATGACGAAGAGGGATGGGCGATCGGAGGGCTTGGAACGATGATTTATACAACCGATGGCGGCTTGAGCTGGGTGCCTGTAGAGAGCGGTGCTGTCGCGGGTTTGTTGAGTCTCCACTTCCCGAACCCTAACAAGGGTTGGGCCGTCGGACAAGGTGGCCTCATCTTAAGATATGATCGATCGGGGACGCAGGCCATGCCAAAGTCGGCTCGGCTGAGGGACCGCTAGAAGCATGGCATCCTTAACCGATCGTAGATCCGAATGGTTTGTTCCACAATTCGGACCTATTAAGTTCCGCGTTCTCCTTGGGCTCCTTTTCCTGCCTTACACGGGGATGGTCCTCTCTTATACCGTCATCGGGGCCATGCTCGCCGAGGCGATTTACTGGGATCGCGTCTTTGCGATCGTCCTTATCTATTTTCTGGGTCTTGGGGTGGCGGCCCACGCCCTTGATGCCATTGGGGCAAAGGGGAAGGTCAAACCCTGGGGAAACCATTTCTCGAAAAAGACCCTTTGGACGCTCGCCATTCTTGCCTTGGTTCCGGCCTATACACTTGGTTTCTATTACATCCTATTTCATACGCCACTCCTGTTGGCGATTGCACTCTTAGAAGGATTTTTTCTCTTTGCCTATAATCTGGAATGGTTCGATGGCCGCTTTCACAGCGATGGCTGGTTTGCCTTTTCTTGGGGCGTCTTACCCGTAATGGGAGGATATATCATCGAAACCAATCACATTTCTCTTTCGGCAGCCCTTGTAGCAGGCGCGATGGGGCTTTTCAGTTTTGTCGAGATCAATGCCTCCCGACCCTATAAAGAGATCAAGCGTTCTGGTGAAGAAAAGGAACGGCCCTTTCAGATACGCTATGAGCAGGTATTAAAAGGGATTAGCTTAGGGGTGATTTTACTTGCGATCGGGATGGTCTGCTGGCGCCTGGGTTACTAGAAATAACCCGCTTCGCAATCCGCTAGGCTTCCGGCTTCCAGTACTCCTCGAACTTGCCGTTTTTTGTAATCCAAACGATGTAGGGGGCCTTTTTCACATCGCCTTTCTGATCGAACTCGACATGCCCCAAGGCACCGTCATACTTCATATTTCGGATGGTATCGGCCACTGCTCTCCCGTCGATCGAATTGGATTCTGAAAGGGCTTTGAGTAGTATGTTTGCGGCATCGTATGAATAAATGGCATAGGGGGCCAGTTCGTTCCCATACTTCGAACGATATTTTTTGAGAAAATCGGCGGCGTTAGGCATCTTGTCCGGATCGGGTGTAAAGGTGAGATAAGTCCCTTCGGCGGCAGCCCCGGCAATCTCGATGAATTTTGGATCGATTACCCCATCGCCACTCATCATCGGCGCATTCAGGCCGATTTCCTTCGCCTGCTTGACCAACTGACCCCCTTCCGGAAAAATCCCCCCAAAAAAATAGAGATCTGGGTTCTTCTCTTTGAGTGTCGTGATGATCCCGCGAAAGTCTTTATCTCCTTGGACAATTCCATCGAAAGAAAGTACTTCAATACCTTGGTCCTTGTACGAAATCAGACTCTTTCGAAACTCTTCCGCCAGTCCCTGACCGTAGGTCGTTTTATCGTGCAAAATCGCCACACGTTTTGCCTGTAGCTTTTTGACTGTAAATTCTGCTGCCACCCGTCCCTGCTGGTCATCACGACCGACAACCCGAAAGACATTCCAATATCCCTGCTCAGTCAGTTTCGGATTGGTTGAGGCGGGTGTAATCATCGGCGTACCGGCATCGTGATAAACAGACGAGGCCGGGATTGAGGCGCTGGAATTAAAATGACCCACCATCCCCGCGATGCCGAGATTAATCATCATATTCGCCACCGAAACGGCCTGCTTCGGATCGTGTTGATCGTCTCCAATCTCAAGACGGACTTTTTTCCCTGCAATCCCGCCCCGCGCATTCCACTCATCTACCGCGAGCATGACGCCACGCTCAAGGTCGCCACCCAGCTTGCTTTGATCGCCCGTCATCGGCCCAGCCACACCAATAACAATCTCTTTACTTGCCGTTTCCGTTTTTTCACAGGCCGTCGTGATAAAGCTTAGAAAAAACAGTCCGATAAGACCTAAATATTTAGTGAATTTTATTGCGCCTAGAAAAAGAACCTTTTGATCCATTTTAAAAATCCCTTTTCACATGATTGGGTC
>JBHHXH010000123.1:0-3297 GCA_046756925.1 Nitrospiria bacterium | reverse complement strand
AGGAATAGCCGGTGCCGAAATCATCCATGGCAATCTTTACTCCCAGATTGCTGAATGCCGCCAGGGCTTCGTTGACCTCGGTATCCCCGCGCATCAGGACGCCTTCCGTAATTTCCAATTCCAGACATTCCCCCGGGACACCGGCCCGATCCAGGGACTGGACAACAAAGGGGACGAGATCGGGATCGCGAAACTGTCGGGGGGACAGGTTGACGGCCATGCGAAATCCCGGCGCATCTCCCCGCCGTAACCGCGCGAGCAGCTCCAAGGCGGTGGTCAAAACAAATTTTCCGAGGGGGACGATCAAGCCAGTTTCCTCGGCGATGGGGATAAACTCCTCGGGAGAAACGTTCCCTAACAGGGGATTTCGCCACCGAAGCAAGGCCTCTGCCCCGCTCACACGGCCACGGCTCACGTCAAGCTGCGGCTGATAAAAAACGTTGAATTCACCACTGGCCAGCGCATGCCGCATTTGCTCCTCCAGGAGAAGTCTGCGCGATACTTTTTCGTTCATCGCGGCGGTAAAGTAGGCGCAGGTATTTCGTCCGAGCGCCTTGGCGTGATACATGGCTGAATCCGCATTCCGCAGCAATTGAGAAGGCTGATCGCCATCCATTGGGGAAACGGCAATGCCCACGCTGGTGGTCAGGGTGATTTCCCGGCCCTTGATCGTAAAGGGCGTCCGAAACAGGTCCAGGAGATTTCTCGCCACGGGGCGGATATCGGCGACCCCTGAAAGTCCGCCGACGAGCACAATAAATTCGTCTCCCCCAAGACGCCCCACGGTATCGCAGCGGCGGGACACCCGGCGCAGGCGCTCCGCGGCCTGAATGAGGAGCGCATCCCCTGTTTCGTGTCCCAGTGTATCGTTCACCTTTTTAAAATCATCCAAATCCAGAAACAGGACGGCGACCAGGGTCTTGCTGCGCTGGGCCTCATTTAAGAGTTGAGACAAGCGGTCGAGCGCGAGAAAGCGATTCGGCAGGTCGGTCAGGCTGTCGAAATGGGCCTGGTAGAGCAGTTCCTTTTCCGCTTGCTTGCGCTGGGTAATGTCGAGCATGATGGCGCTGAAAAAGAGTTCCCCCGCCCTTTCCCAGGACCCGATCACGATTTCCAGTGGAAATTCCCGGCCGTCTTTTCGTAACCCTGAAATCTCTCGGCCCATCCCGGTATCCGAATGAACATTTTTCAGTATCATTGAAAACCCTTGTGCAGGCTTTCCGATGAAGCGTTCCGGGATGATCAGGCTGAAGGGCTGCCCGAGGGCCTCTGTCTCGGAATAACCGAAGGCCCGTTTTGCGCCCTCGTTCCATTCGATGATGCGCCCCTTCCCGTCCACCACAACCACCATTGCGACGGTGAGCGAATGAAAAATGGAGCGGTACTTTTCCTTACTCTCCAGAAGTGCGATCTCAGCCTCTTTGCGCGGGGTGATGTCCTGTATCGTGCCGAACATTTCAACGGGGTGAAGGTTGTCATCGAATGCGAGACGCCCTAGTCCGTGGACCCATTTTTTTGCCCCTGTTTTTATATCGAGGATTTGATAAGTCTTATCGAAGTTTTGATGCCGGGTTAAGACATTGTCCTCTAAATAGGAGGACATCCTGTCCCGCCAATCGGGGTGCACGATCTGAAGCCAGCCCGCCGTATTTCTGTGATAATCTTCGTCGATTCCAAAAATTTCGTCCAGTTCGGCGGAGTTTGTCCAGGTTCCCGCTTTGATGTCAAAAACATAGTGCCCGAGCTTCGCCGTTTTTTGGGAGTCGAAAAGCCGGGCCTCGCTTTCTTTAAGGGTATTCAGCGTTGCTTCGCGATGGATCTGAACTTTCGCCAGAAAGGTTGCCCCAACGGCCAGGAGGGTGTCCATTGCGACCATAATGAGAATATACTTATTCAGTACATTGCGTTCTTCTGCCGCGATAACGTGTGCTGGTATGACGGTTAAAAATTTCCAAATCCTGGCCTTCGCGGGCGTGTTGGTCTTTTCAGAGCCGTCGTTGGCGGAGGAGGTGTGCATCCCTTTCAATACCCCGTGATAAGGATTGATGGATGAGAAGGTCACGAGCCCGATTTCGGAATAAAATTGCCCGGACCAGGCATTCAGAATCCGCTCGCCAATGTCCGGGAAGTTTCGTTGAAGGAGCAGTGCCGGCCCTTCCTGATAGTCGATCTCCCAAGCGTCCTCACCAAGGCGATTTCTGAAAAAAAAGTCCTTCCCGTTGACGAAGAGATAACCCTCATACGGCACGCTACGATGTTCTTCCAGTTCCCTGAGCAGTGTGTCGCCTCGAACATTGAGAATAAGCAGCCCCGCATTCTCCCCTTGACGATCCGTCGCGGGGGCTGAAAAACGAATAACGGGCTTGGCCGACGGCTCTACTTCACCGTTCTCACGATTCAGGTCGAAGGGGGAAACATAAACGGCCCCCTTTTGAAGGGCCATCGTCTCTTTGAAATAATACCGGTGCCTCTTGTTTTGAAGTTGAGCCTTGGCGATGATCTGACTTTTAACATCATCATGATCGACACGAATTAATTCCAGGCCCGATTGATCAATGAGGCGGATTTTTGCATACCAATTTCTCGCTTTCGCAAAAACAAGGAATTCCTCGGCAAGGGCCTGGATGTGAACAGGATTGCCGGTGTCAAGTGCCTCGGGAAACTCGGCATGCCCCAGGAGCACCTGCAGGTCTGCGCCGACTTCATGCAACTCATGCGAGATTTCTTCCGAAATCATGCTCAGGTGATAATAGGCCTCGCTTTTAAAACGTGACCTTTGGTTCTCCACCTCCTGGATGTAAAACCCGTAAATGATCAGCAGCACCAGGCATAAAGCAGGGAGAAAATAGAACAGCGCTCTTTTAAACAAGGGCATCACGGTATTGTCTCTCTATGCTGCGTGCTCAACCGGCACGCTGGAAACGCATTCGACTTGAGGCGCGTTATAAGCCGTTGCGCTAAAAAACCATACTACTATAATCATGACGATTTTTCGAACACGGATCCAATGAAAAGTACGGTTTGACCTTTCGGCACAAAACGACAGAAGCATTTGGATATTCCAATGCAAAAACAGGCCTGTGTTTGAAGGTTTGAGGCGGCTTGCCATCAACAATCCCGTATAGTAAGATCCTTCAAATTTGCACCCCGGGAAAAAATGACAATAAGGAGAAGGAATGATGATGTATTTCAACTTGTTTCTCGCGGCGTCAGTCTTGATGATGACGGTGATTTCGGATGCCGCCGCCGAAGAGAAAAAACTGCCCGCCGGACTGTACGCGATTTTCAGTACGACGG
>JBHHXH010000122.1:0-3483 GCA_046756925.1 Nitrospiria bacterium | reverse complement strand
CCCAAACCGGTCGGTGCATATTAAGACCATGCGCCTTTCGACCTTGAACTCCGTTGGCGCACTGAGCCTCAAGGAACAGCCGGTGGTGCACTCCCTATCCTTTATATACGAGATGCTCAGAGAACTGCTTTCTATTCAGACGATGATTCTGGAAATTCATCATCCCAAACATCATGATTTGATAAAACGCATCGTGAAAGGGGTCGAGGCAAATAGGGATCAGCCGATGCTGACGCCGGAGTGCCAGGAATGGGTCGAAAAAACCTACAATGCGCAAGACTCCGTCATTGTCTCTAATCTGAAGCAGGCCTTGATTTCCGAAGGACGAAAGAAAACGCGTATTCGCGCAAGCCTTTTCGTTCCGCTCCACACGCACGACAAACGAATCGGCGTTTTACATCTTCATAGCCTCCCCAACCCGATCCCTTCGATGAAGAAGCCGTTAAATTGCTCTACACCATCACAAACCAACTGGCGATGAATATTGAAAATTTAGATTTAATCAAAGAGGTCAATCAACTTTTAAACAGCAGCATCGAAGCCTTCTCGAGTACTTTGGAATTTCGGGATGACGAAACAGAGGGACACTCCCAACGTGTCGCGGCTTATGCAACGGAGGTAGGAACCATTCTAAACCTTGATGTCCGGCAACTCCATGCCCTTCGAGAAGGATCGCTATTACACGACATCGGCAAAATTGGGATACCGGACGGCATTCTAAGAAAACCCGGGGAATTGGATCCTGATGAAATGGAAATCATGAAAAATCATCCTGAATATGGCTATCGCATGCTTCAAAATGCAAATTTTCCGGAGGAAGTCGCACGAACCCTATTACATCATCATGAAAAATACGACGGCACAGGCTATCCCGGCGAACTCATGGGGGAAGAAATCATTATCTATTCAAGGATATTTAGCGTTGTCGATACCTTTAACGCCATCCTTTCGAACCGGCCTTATCGCAAGGGTAAACCCTACGAAGCGGCCGTCGATGAAATCGTCTGCTATTCCGGACGCCAATTCGACCCGAAAGCGGTTTCCGCCTTCATGAAGATTTCAAAGGAGCAATTATCCGAAATTCGATACAAAGTCGATGAAATGGTAAAAAAGAGAGGTCTTTCAAAAATTATCAGACAAACACCGGTTTAATCCACGCCTATTTTCATCGGATATCGATAGATCCATTGTGTAACACGTGACCCTTCGGTGACTATTTTTGTCTGCTTAGTTTCTAATTTTAAGAACTCTGCTTGATGCGGCCGAAAAAATTCATCGCTAAGATATTGATACACCAGTCACTTTAAAAAGTTGGTTGCAACGGATTGATCACCGATACATGGCCCGACATTTGCGTACATTCTTGATTTCTCATTTATTTTCCATTTGTTTCATAGGAGGAGCATCATGGTCCGAATTAAAACTTCCAAACGATTGTTTTCACTTGTGTGGGTGCTCGCCCTGACCGGTCCTTTCACTCTGGCTCATACAAGAGACGCGACGGCCGGTGTCCCGGAAATTGAAATCGTGCGTTTTAAGGGAAATGTTGAAATCAGAACGAACCAGTCGGTTTCATGGACGAAAGCCAGTAAGGGACTCCGTTTGAATTACGGGGATGTCGTTAGAACCGGGCCGCAGTCGATTGCTGTGATTCGCCATGCGACGACGACGATTCAACTTTACGAAAACACCATCCTCGAATTCCCTTCGAGAACGACGGGCATGCGTGTCGGCGATTCATCCAAAGATTTCGCAACGGTTTTTATGAAGAAAGGGCATACTCTGATCAAAGTCTTGAAGAATAGCCTACAACGCCGTTTCGAAGTCATGACACCCAGTCTCATTGCGGGCGTTAAAGGCACGATTTTCAAGGTATTTGAAGAGGAAGGCTTGAAGGGGGTCGCCGTCGCCGAAGGAATCGTCGAAGTCGTCAATCAAAAGGACTTAAGCGAGGTGGTTGAACTCACCCAAAATCATTTTACGATGATGACGGACGATCATTTAACGGCGGCCAGAGAACTTCACGACGAGCACATAATGCTTTCAGAAAAAAACTATTTTAAGAGGCCCCAGATCGTACCCAATGCAAGTCAGGGTAACCTGAATGCTCATTCGGACAGCAGGGCATCCAGTCTTGAGGTCAACCGGGACGACTTGGAAGGCCTCATGCCTGACCAACCGCAGAATATAAAAGAAGATTTGAAGGATGTCCCGAATGACTCGAGGGCCGAAATCCGAGAAAAACGGATGGGCATCAAAGACGAGCTGAAGGATGAAGCCACCCAGCTCAGCGCCGAACTCCGCGAAGAACGAACACAATTAAAAAACAATTTTAAGGATGAGGCGAAGGAACTCAAAAACAAAATAAAAGACCAAGACACAAACCTTAAAGACGAGCTTCGAGAGGACACCAATGCCCTTATCTCCCAACTTCCAGGCAAAAGAAAAGGAACCGACAAGGAGAACTCCGCGGATGAGGGGTTTGCTCAGATAGTCGTAGGCCCCAGACTTCATGGCGTCGACGGCTACCTGAACATTCCCGTGGGCGGTGATAATGATCACCTTTATATCCGAATCGATCAATCCGATCTTCGGCAAAATCTCCATGCCGTTTCGGTCCGGAAGCTGTAGGCCCAAAAGGACGAGATCTGGTTTGAAAGACTCGACAAGACGCATCCCTTCCGCGGCATTTTCTGCAGTGCGAACGTCATAGTCGGATGGTTTTAAATAAAGCTGAATATTCTTCGCCAATATCGCTTCGTCTTCAACGACGAGGACTCCGTAAGCCATCGTGCGCCTTATCTAGATAGAGGCAAATTGATACGGACCGTCGTCCCGCACCCTTCCCCGCTGATAAGTTCAATGGTGCCGCTGAGCCGTTCCAATACACGCTTTGCCAAAGAAAGCCCAATTCCCATGCCTTTCCTCTTGGTCGTAAAAAATGGCTTGAAGACATCCTTTAAATGCGCGTGAGGGATTCCTTTTCCGGTATCGCTGAACTCGACGGTCAATCGGCTCCGCCTCCCGATTCAACTCGTTATCTTTAGCTCACCACCCTCCGGCATGGCCTCCACCGCATTGGCAATCAAACTCGTTATGACTTGGCGAAAAACCGCCTCCGTCGCATAGATCGTGGGGGACGCTTCTTGTTGATTCATCGAAATTTTAATATTGCGGTCTTTCAGATTCTGATCGAATGTGTTCAGAACCGCACGAATTATATCGTTGAACAATATCGTCTTTTGGATCCCGTCCGACATCTTGGCATAAACGAGGAGTTCCTTGATCCATTCTGCCAAGCGGTCTGCTTCGGAAGTAATATCCTTTGCCGCTTAACGAAACAACGATGGGGAATCCGTTTCCGTCATCAACTCCGCGGAGGAACGAATGGATGTCAGTGGATTGCGAATTCCGTGGGCCACACCGGGAGCCAGCTCGCCGATTGCGGAAAACTTCTCCGAGGCGACCCGTTCTTCCTCCTGC
>JBHHXH010000121.1:0-3510 GCA_046756925.1 Nitrospiria bacterium | reverse complement strand
GAGCAGTATGAAATGGCCCGAATTCAAGAGGCGAAGGATACGCCAACCGTCCAGGTCTTGGATGCGGCCAAGGTGCCTGAAAAAAGAATCAAACCCAAACGGACCTTGATTGTTTTGCTTTCCACTTTTACGGCGGGTTTCTTCGGGGTTTTCCTCGTGTTTTTTTTGGAATATATTGAAAAGGCGTCCGTGCACGCCCCTTAGGAAAACATACTTTCAAATAAGGCCGGCCAGCACTTTTTGACCTTGGGGTTTCGACGATGGCGCCCCAACTTTTATTTTTTCTTGTTTTTCTAATGTAGGGTCCATGTTTGATGGTGGATTTTTTCGTGTGGATCGGTTTGGGCGTCAAGACATGAAAAGTATCCTTGATGTATATTGATATTCTATGGTTTTATTTAGCAGGACGGCAATATGTTAAATATAATTAAGTTAATTTATAAAATATAAATGAGCTCCTATAAACTCTTTGGGTCTAATGAAGATATTCCTGATTTATGTCGAGACGGCTTGATCAATCTTATTTTATTGAATACACTATGGCCGAATGAGCAATGGATTTCAGTCTCATATCTACTTTTATATAAAATAAATAAACCTATTTTATTTCCACACTTTCATCACGTCACCACTCGGAACACGCGGTTTTTGCGTTCTTAAACGAAGCTCCTTTGGGATTGGATCATGGGAAAGCGGTTTTTCGATTTCTCCATTGCCTTGTTCGGCCTCATCTTGTTTTCTCCGCTCTTGGTGATCGCATGCCTCGCGATCAAGGTCGCTTCATCCGGACCCATCTTCGATGGACAAAAAAGAATCGGGAGGGGGTTTCGTCCGTTTTATCTGTATGAATTCTGTGTGAAAAAACTTCAGGACCCCCCTTTTATTGCCTCAAATGGTTTGTCTAAGGAGCAGGGTGAACCCACAAAGGCATCGTGTTCTGAGAGGTGTCGGTGGCTGGAGAAACTCAGTCCGTTCTTGCAATTGTTCAACGTCTTGAAAGGGGAGATGAGTCTTGTCGGTCCGAAACCGGCACCCCCGGATTTTGTCGAGCGGTTTAAAGCAGAATATCGAATCATTTTGAAGGTGGCTCCTGGGATCTTGGATCTGTCTTCAATCGAATCCGGCGATGCACAAGGCCCTTTGGCACGGTCCGAGCCGCAGAAAAATGGATATACGCGGGTGATTCTTCCAAAAAAGGTGAAACTTGCAAAGGCCTATGTCCAAGGCCGATCCTTTGTGCTTGACCTCAAGATCTTGTTTACGAAGGCGACCACGGTTTTTCTTTCTTCTCCCGCCCCTTTTGGCGGCCGGGAGGACGTCGGCCATCCACAGATGAAGGACCTTATTTTTAGCTGCCGATCGACGATTATTTTTGCGATTCATTTTCTTTCCATCTTTTTTTGTAACTACGCAGCGTTTTTGCTCCGTTTTGATGGAGAAATTCCCCCTTCGACAGCCGACCTTTTTTTAAGAACCGTTCCCTATGTCGTGGCGGTCCGTCTGGGTATTCTTTATCTCTTTGGCATACATCACGGTCTGTGGCGTTATGCGGGACTTCGAGACATGCTGAATATCGGGTGGGCGATTCTGAGCAGTTCCATGCTCATCTGGACCATGGGCACCTTCGCGCCCTGGAGTGGATATCCACGATCGATATATGTGATTGATGCCTTTCTTCTTTTTGTGGCCTTGTCCGTGTTCCGGAGTTCCAAGCGAATCTATTCGGCCTTAACACAAACCGGGATTGGAACGCGAAGGGTGCTTATTATCGGCGCCGGCAAGGCCGGGGAAATGATCGTGCGGGAGATGAAGCAGGATCGCCGTTATGGGAGTCATCCGGTGGCCTTCATCGATGATGATCCGAAAAAGCGATCCAAAAAGATCCATAATATCCCGGTCATCGGAAACAGTCATGAGATGGAAGTTGCCTTCTCATCGGTCCGTCCCGATGAGATCCTGATCGCCATTCCTTCGGCTGGGCCGGAACAGATCAAAAGGATCATCCATCGATGCAAGCCGCTCAAATGCCCCATCAAGACCCTGCCCAATCTTGCCGCGATATTTGGGGGAAGGGTTTCGGTCGGTGATATCCGCAATCTCGATATCGAGGATCTCATCGGTAGGGCGGAGATCCGTATCCACGATTCGGCGGTTGACGATAAAATTCGCGGAAAAAAAGTAATGGTGACCGGCGCCGGGGGATCCATCGGGTCGGAGCTTTGTCGACAGATCGCGATGCTCCAGCCACGGGAGCTGATCTTGGTTGAGCGCAACGAAAACAATCTCTATCGGATCGAGCTCGATCTGGTCGAGACATTTCCCTCGGTTTCGCTTAAAGTCATTATGGCGGATATTCTCAATACGGAAAAGATGGACCAGTGCTTCTCAGCGCATCGCCCCCATATCGTTTTTCATGCCGCCGCCTACAAACACGTGCCCATGATGGAGAAAAATCCGATCGAGGCGATCCGGAATAATATTACCGGAACCTATCGCATGATGACCTTGTCGGACCGTTATGGGGCCGATGTGTTTGTCTTGATCTCAACCGACAAGGCAGTGGCGCCTTCAAGCATCATGGGTGCCACCAAACGGGTGGCGGAGATGATGTGCCGCTTTTTCAACGATAAAAGCCGAACCAAGCTCGTCTCGGTCCGTTTTGGAAATGTTTTGGAAAGCAATGGAAGTGTCGTGCCGCTTTTTCGGGAACAGATCAAGCATCGAAAACCGCTTCGCGTGACCCATCCGGAGGTCAAAAGATACTTTATATCCATCCAGGAGGCGGTTCAACTGGTGCTGGAGGCCTCGGCTTTGGGGGAGGGGGGAGAGGTGTTTGTCCTCGATATGGGCAAGCCGATCAAGATCATCGATCTTGCCAGGACGATGATCACTCTTTCGGGATTTACGCCCGAAGAGGACATTCCCATTCAATTGATCGGTTTGCGTCCCGGGGAAAAATTGCATGAAGCCTTGTTCGAGGCGGAAGAAGAAGTGATACAAACACGGCACGAGAAGATTCGCTTGGCGCGCAACGGCCGGGTGCATGCCGATTTTCTATCTCGTATCGAGAGGTTTGCCGCAATGAACCATCGGACAAGCCCATCCGAGGTCAAATCCTTGTTGAAGGAGCTCATCCCAACGTGCCGATGGGAACAGACGGTTGTCCCGGCATCTATTCAAGCTGAAACTTCGGTTCCGGCGATCCAGTAAACCACCTTATGTATTGGTATCGGACCTTGGGTGATCGGAAACCCGGCATTATCGATATTCCCATTGAACCGAATCGCCTGAATTGGGGGATTTAAATACGGTCGGATTGTATATGATGAGAAAATTTTCATGGTGTGTTAAACGGCGATATTTGAGTCGGAGAAAGAAGCAATGGGTCGAGCGGTTTAGGGATTGACTTTGCCGGTGAGGTGGTCTGCAAAAAGGGGACGGACCCAAAGAGGAGAAGATGGATAAAGAGACACAGGAATTTTTAGAGAGGAAGTTCAATAGGATCGATGA
>JBHHXH010000120.1:0-3512 GCA_046756925.1 Nitrospiria bacterium | reverse complement strand
GCCAAAAAACTCAGACCGCGGTTTCTGGTCATGATTATTCCGTCGCGTTGGTTTGGAGGTGGAAAAGGGCTAAATGATTTTCGCAGAGAAATGCTCAATGACAACCATATAAGGAAAATTGTGGATTTCGAGGATGCTTCGGAAGTTTTTCCAGGAGTGGACATTGCGGGCGGCATCTGCTATTTCCTTTGGGAACGCGATTCGACCGGACCCTGCGAAGCGGTAAACATGCATAACGGCACCGAAGCCGTTTCGACAAGATCTTTAAACGAGTTCAAAACATTTATCCGTCACGGCCAAGCAGTGCCCATCATTCGTAAAGTGCTGGCAAAAAAAGAAAAGAGCATGAGCGAACAGGTTTCTAGTAGAAAGCCATTTGGATTGCCAACAAATGCAAGGCCTTCAAAAAGCGGAGATATAAAATTGCGTTGGAATAATGGTGAAGGGCCTTACAACAGCACGAATATTACAACTGGTGTTGAGATGATTGACCAATGGAAAGTCATAACATCGTATGTTGGCTATGATCATGCTGGTAATCCCGGCAAGGATGGCAGACGGCGAGTTCTTTCCAAAATCGATATTCTGCCGCCCGGAACGATCTGCACGGAGACATATCTTGTAATCGGAAGCTATGAGATCAAAACTGAAGCCATAAATTTGATGACTTACATGAAGACTCGATTTTTTCGCTTTCTTGTTGCGCAATTCATGTATTCTCATCACATCACAAAAGATTCCTACTTTTTCGTTCCCGCTTTGGATATGAAAATCCAGTGGACGGGTCAAAAACTCTATAAAAAATACGGCCTGACCAAGGACGAAATCGCTTTCATCGAATCGAAGATCCGCCCGATGGAGCCGAACGGTGAGTAAGGACTTCTTCCCGCCACGGCCTGATTCAAACCCCAGAATCTACGCCTACGAGGACACCAATCCGCAATACGCCGGACTGCTGAAGGTAGGCTACACAACAATAGATGTGCAGACGCGGGTGGCGCAGCAATATCCGACCAAGAAGCCGGGCAAGCCACCCTACCGTATTGTGCTGGAAGAACCGGCCATGCGCAACGACGGCACAGTGTTCACAGATCACGATGTGCACCGCTGGCTGCGTCAGCGTGGCGTCCACAACCCGGACGGCGAGTGGTTCGCCTGTCCTGTGAATAAAGTGAAAGCGGCTGTGATTGCCCTTCGCACGGGGCAAATGAACGAGGAGAGTCGAACGCTGGATTTCTCCATCCGCCCCGAGCAGGCCGAAGCGGTGGAAAAGACCGCTGCCTATTTTAAACGGGCACAAAAGGAAGACCCGGACAAGACACCGCATTTCCTTTGGAACGCTAAGATGCGCTTCGGTAAAACCTTTGCCGCTTATCAGCTCGTCAAAAAGATGGGCTGGCGCAAGATTCTGGTGATGACTTTCAAGCCGGCGGTGCAGAACGCCTGGGAGTCGGACCTGAAACAGCATGTTGATTTCAGAGGCTGGCAATTCATTTCACCTGGCGGACTCACCTACGAGGAAGCTGACAAGAGCAGACCCTTTGTCTGTTTCGGTTCATTCCAGGATTATCTGGGCCGGAATCGCAGCACCGGCGGAATCAAGACCAAAAACGAATGGGTTCATGCCATCCACTGGGATTGTGTGATTTTCGATGAATATCATTACGGCGCCTGGCGCGAGAACGCCAAGGATCTTTTCGAGGCGGAGGAGAAAAAAGAGGTCGCCTTCGCCGAAGGCGCGGGGCTGAAGCATTTCGACGAGGAAATCCTGCCGATTACGACGGACCATTATCTGTATCTTTCCGGGACGCCGTTTCGGGCGATTGCTTCCGGGGAGTTCATTGAGGAGCAGATATTCAACTGGACTTATTCAGACGAGCAGAAGGCTAAAACGGAGTGGCAAGGGGAAAATAATCCCTATGCCTGCCTGCCGCGCATGGTGCTGATGACCTATCAACTGCCGGACGCCATCCGCGAAATCGCCCTGCAGGGGGAGTTCGACGCCTTTGATTTGAACCTCTTTTTCTCCGCCGACGGCGAGGGAAGGGAGGCTCGGTTCAAGTATGAGGAAGAGGTGCAGAAGTGGCTGGATTTGATCCGGGGCGCGTTTCTGCCCACCACGGTGGACAACCTGAAACTGGGCAAGGGCAGACCACCGATGCCCTTTTCGGATGTGCGTCTGTTGAACGTGCTGTCGCACACCCTCTGGTTTTTGCCGAGCGTCGCCGCGTGCCACGCCATGCGCAACTTGCTGGCGCAAAAACAGAACCGCTTTTATCACGACTATGAGATGACCACGGCCGCCGGGAGCGGCGCGGGCATCGGTGTCGCGGCCCTGCCGCCGGTGCTCAAGGCGATGGATGACCCCTTGAAAACGAAGACGATCACCCTCTCCTGTGGAAAGCTGACCACGGGCGTAACTGTCCGGCCGTGGTCAGGCATTTTCATCTTGCGCAATGCTTCCAGCCCGGAGACCTATTTTCAGGCCGCGTTTCGAATCCAATCGCCGTGGACGGTGGCGAATCCGGAGGGCGAAGCTCCGAACCGCGAAGAGATCATCAAAAAGGAGTGCTACGTCTTCGACTTCGCGCCGGACAGAGCCTTGCGGCAAATTGCGGACTACAGCTGCCGCCTGAATGTCGATGAGGCCAACCCGGAGAAAAAGGTTGCGGAATTCAGCCGATTTTTGCCGGTACTGGCCTACGACGGCAGTTCCATGAAGCGAATTGATCCGGCGGGGATTTTGGAGATGGCCATGAGCGGGACAACCGCGACCCTGCTAGCCCGGCGCTGGGAGAGTGCGCTTTTGGTGAATGTGGACAACACGACCTTACAGCGCCTGATGAGCAACGAGGCCGCCATGAAAGCGCTGATGAGCATCGAAGGCTTCCGCAATCTCAATCAGGAAATTGAGACCATCATCAACAAATCCGAAGCCGTGAAAAAAATACGGAAGAAAAAAAATGACGAAGACTCGACTCCGAAAGAGCGAAAGCAACTGACGGAAGAAGAAAAGGAATACAAGAGTAAACGTAAGCAAATTCAGGAGAAGCTGATCAAATTCGCAACCCGCGTGCCGGTCTTCATGTATTTGACCGATTACCGGGAGCGGACCCTCAAGGATGTGATTACCCAGCTTGAACCGGGGCTGTTCAAAAAGGTCACCGGCTTGACCGTGAAGGACTTCGATCTGCTCGTCAGTCTAGGTATTTTCAACAACGGTTTGATGAACGATGCGGTCTACAAATTCAAACGCTACGAGGATTCAAGCCTGGCCTACATGGGAGTCAGTAAGCATTCGGGCGAGGAGGTCGGGCTTTTCGACACCGTCCTCAGCCTGGAAGACGACGAAGCGGCCTTTGAGAATGTGGCGGAATTTTAGGATGCGAGCTTGCGGGGAAGCCGAACAGGACTATTCAGCTTCCCCTGTTGTCTTTCGCTTTGAATCCCACAGGCTTGATTTCAACATGACTTTAAAGCCTTCCCTGTGCTAAACTCCCCCAAAATTTTCA
>JBHHXH010000119.1:0-3544 GCA_046756925.1 Nitrospiria bacterium | reverse complement strand
CCCATGACCGTTGCATCCCCCTCCATCATACTCGCACCCATGACCGTTGCATCCCCCTCCATCATGGTATTGTTTTCAAGGATGACTTCTTTTCCTGGGCCGGGCTGGAGGGTAAGGTTGCCGCCAGAAGCAAGGGTTGCATTTCCGAACCCATCGAATGAAAGACCAGGCCCTGGAGGACCTTGTGGACCAACAAGTCCTTGTGGTCCGACAGGCCCCGGGATCTTTGCTTCCGCTTCAACGCTTGTAAGCCGTGCCAGGATATCTGAAATAACCGGATCTGTTGTATCGACACCCTGTCCTACATACTCAAAGCGCAAGCCAACGAATTTGGCGATGATCTCGCCGGTTACCGGGTCTTGTGTCTCCGATCTGATTCTCAGACCGATGTAGTCGCCACCTGCTTGTAAGGCTGGGAGGAAACCGGTGACATCAATTTCGGTCAATTCTCCGTTTGAAACCGCGACGGTGATCGGGCCGCTTTCTGTTTCCACGCCCTCTGCGTCATGAACCTGCAAGTTCTGGGCGACCGAGACATCGAGTTCATATGTCACGGAAACCGTATCCGGGATATCGGCAGGAGGGGGGACGACGATAGGGATCATCAAAATTTTCGCGCTCGTTAGGCCCTCGAAGTTGTCCGGGACATGAAAGGTAAAGTGGGTGTCTCCGTCGGCGACGATAGGGAAGTTGCCCGTATCATCCTCAGCCACATCGCTGCTCGGGGCCACCCATAGTTCGTTCGCCTCTACTGCGGGAGCAAGTGCTGCCGCAAGAATGAGAGCGGGCACCAAAACCAACCAAGAGATTCTGTTCGTCTTATTAGTACGTTTCATCGTATCCTCCTATTGATTCAATTACTGGTGTAATGGCCACTATTCGCCTCTTTAGCGGATACAAATAAGGAGTCCCCGTCTCCGATTCCAGACCAACCTCAAGGACAAAACCAGAGGTGATGCTGTTTCTTTGATAACGAGGGCATGAGGAAGACCTCCTAGACAAAAAGCCTTCGCTCGATAAAACTTGTATCTGGTTATATTCCTCTAGCAGATACCACAAAAAAAGGTACAGATAGGGTACAGATAGGGGGCAAAATGAGATAAAAAGGGTGTTTTTCCAAAAAAACGTAGGATTTAAGGGAGATTAGTACATGATTTTAAAGGGAGAACAGACGGTGGGATACGGACAGATGTTGAAAAACTCATAAACCGTCATTCCCGAATGTTTAATCGGGAATCCGGTATTTTTAAAATCAGGCACTCATGGATTCCCGCCTACGCGGGAGTGACGGCTGAACCCACAAAAACCTACTTTTTCAATCGCCTGCTACAAACGATAGCCGATACTGAAACCGGAAAAAACGGTAGTGTTCTCATAGCTTCCATCCATGAGGCCGTTATTCGCGCTGCGCTTTTCAAAGAGGCCGACCGTCAGATAGGAGTCGATCTCAAACTTTCCCGTTGTGTAGCCGAAACCGACCGCGATGTTGTGACTATCCGCGTCTGGATTTCCCGGCTCGAGGGTGTGTGCCGGTACAGGCGTCGGGACCCAGGCGTATCCCCCTCGGAGGGACAGAGATTTTGTCGCCTTGTATTCGATGCCGATCTTTGCCTGCAGCACATCCCGCCAATCCAGGGGGGTGGTCTTGTCTGTCAATCCCGCCGCGGGGACCTCGTTTCCGAAATCGAGTGAGGCTGTCTTGAAACTGGACCATCGGACCTGCTCCAGATCGAAGGCCCACAAGGTTCTCTTTGAGGGATTGTAGGCAATGCCCAGGCTGATGATCGCGGGAAAGCGCATATTGGATCGGATAGATGTGCTGAATGTCGGCCCGCCGAATAAGGGCTGGGCCGCCGGTGCAATATTATTCAGATGGGCAGTTCCGGTCTGCCCGACTTCAATGGGGCTTCTGAATGAGAAACCCAGACGCACTTTTTGATTGACCGCATAAAGTATCCCGGCGTTGATCCCCCAGCCATCTCCATCCCCTTCCAGATCGAAGGGGGCATCCGTGCCCCCCATCACCGATTGATCGATCATGACAGAAGCCTCGGACTTTGTGAGCATATAGTTGACGCCAAATCCTACTGAAAGGGCAGGATTGATCCGGTACGCAATGGTTGGGTTCAAGGCCAGCGTTCCGGTGAGGTTTTCCGTGGATAAAAATCGTGTGAGCCCCTGCCTGCGCCATTCCCTGCCCCCGATGCCGAAGGGGGAAAAAACACCAAAACCGAAAACCGTATTCTTTTGTCCAAAATCGGACGACAGATAGAGATGTCCGGGGTAGAAGAGCTGAAAAGCTGTCTCTTCGTTGGCGCCTGCCGGACTCTCATAGCGCGAATCGATATTGACGGCGCTTAAACCTCCGTAGCTGTTTGTCCCTTGGCACTGCGTCAGGCCTGCGGGATTATAGAGCATGGCCGAGCCGTCATCCGCGACCGCGACAAAGGCCGTTCCCATGCCTGCGCCCTTTCCGCCATGTACCGGCCCGCCGGCGCTTGAAGGGTTGGGTGTGGCGATGATAATAATCAGTAAGGCGATGAAGCGGTATCGATTCATCGCCATTTTAGATGCAGTCGTAAAAAATCTAAAAAACATATTTCTGTCATTCCCGAAAAGGCGGGAATTTGGTTTTTTCAAATAGCTACACTTCCTCTGGATTCCAGCCTTCGCGGGAATGACGTTTTAAAACCGACCGCGTAAGATCGGTTGATTACATCGCCGACAGCTTATTGTAGAGAACCTGAATTTCCTTTGGGGGTTCCTCGCCATGATCTTTCTTAAGATATCTTTTATAGCGATGGTAGTGCATCCGGGCCTCGTCGATCCGGCCCAGGGCATGGCAGCACTTCATCAAGCCTGGGAGGAAGATTCCGGCCCGGCCGTCGATCATGAGCCCTTTCCGATGGATCGTTACCGCTTCTTCATAACGGTCCGCCGCGATGAGCAAGGCGCCCTCCTCGCGCAGACATCTCTGAAACCGATCGTTGATGGTGTGACGGAATCGTACGATCTCCGGAAGGTCCGACTCCTCCATCAAAAAGCATCCCTGATAAAGAGACATGATTTGCGTCATGGCCTTGCTTTTCGAAGTATTCGTCTTGGCCGCCTCCCGGTTTTCGATCAGACGCGCTAAGGCCAAATCATCGCACCAAAAGATGCTCCGGTTAAGGCTCAGCCGTCCCTGCTTCCGGATGATGGCGTCGTGACCGATCATCTCCCTTAGTCGGTGCAGGTTGCTGGCGACCGCCTGCAGGGCCTTATCCCCCTCCGCCTCCGGCCAGAGAATGTCGGCAAGACGTTCCTCTTTGACCTCACTGCCTCCTAAGGCGATGAGGGTTTTTAACAAAAGGAGCGGCTTCTGCCGGGCCTTCCGTTTAAATTGCAGCGGTTTTCCATCGATCTTGACGGAGAAAGATCCGAGGGTCGTGACCTTAATCTTCCAGGGCCAGGCCGCGATATCCAAGGGCGGCCGATCCGGGAAGAGACCGTGTTTCCGGATCATCGACCGAACATAGTCCATTTCGATCCCTGCTTCGAGGGC
>JBHHXH010000118.1:0-3659 GCA_046756925.1 Nitrospiria bacterium | reverse complement strand
CTGATTTTATTGGTGGAGCTAGGGGGGATCGAACCCCCGACCTCCTGATTGCGAACCAGGCGCTCTCCCAACTGAGCTACAGCCCCATTTGATCGTGTTGAAGGCGGCAACAGTAGAACATTCGCCGCGGCTTGTCAATATATCCCGAAGGACCCCATCTTCTTGAGGGAATTTCAGAAAAAAGCCGCGTTCTAGACTTTGCCTTTAAAACAAGCCTCTGCATTTTTGACGTCCTCGGCGCTGCCGATAATCATGGGTGTCCGTTGATGCAGTTTTTCAGGGACCACATCGAGGAGGCGGACACTTCCGGTCGAGGCCCGCCCCGAAGCCTGCTCGACAATATAGGCCAAGGGAGCGGCCTCGTAAAGCAGGCGCAGCTTCCCCTCCGGATGGGATTTGTCGCCGGGATATAAAAAAATCCCCCCTTTGAGCAGGTTACGGTGAAAGTCGGCTACCAGCGAGCCGACGTAACGGGCGGTCTTTTTTTCCGCTTTGGCCCGTTCGATATACCGACCGATGCCATCGTTCCAATCCGGGGCATAGGCTTCATTGATGCTGTAGATTCCCCCATGGGACGGGATCTGTATCCCTTCATGGGAGAGAAGGAATTCGCCGATCCCCGGGTCGAGCGTAAAGCCGTGAACGCCGTAACCGGTGGTATAAACCAGCATGGTACTCGATCCATAAATAACGTATCCGGCGCACGCTTGATGGCGGCCCGGCTGAAGGACATCGGCCTCTGTGGCAACCGTGCCCCCACTCCTTCTCCGATAAATCGAAAAGATGGAGCCGATACTGATATTGACATCGATGTTAGACGATCCGTCCAAGGGATCCATGAGAAACACGTACTTACCTTTCGGTGCGTCATCAGGGATCTGGTAGATCTCATCCATCTCTTCCGACACGATGCCGATGAGATGTCCGGTATGGGAGAGCGTCTTTAGAAAAACCCCGTTCGCAAAGCAATCGAGCTTCTGCACTTCCTCGCCCTGAATATTCGTTTCTCCCTGATACCCAAGGATGTCGATCAAACCGGCCTTGTTGACCTCTCTGGAGATGACCTTCGCCGCCGTCGCGATATCGGCAAGCAAGCCGGTAAAATCACCCGAGGCGTCTTTGTATTGGCGTTGCTGTTCAATCAAAAACCGCGTCAGCGTCGTCCCCAACTCCATCTAACAACCCCCATCCGCTTTGAGCCCGGCAGTTCCTTCGGCGTCGAGGGGATGTTCGTCATCCGCGACCAGACGCGCCCCGGCTTGATCGATGCGGGTGATACACACTTGGGCAAGCACATCATGGCGTCCAAAGGCTGCCTTCATGGCGTCTGCGACCGCCTCCCCTTGCGTGAGCCCCTCCACCACCGCAAACATCGAGGCGCCGGCTCCTGAGATAGAACAACCCAGCGCGCCGGCTGAAAGGGCGGCGCGCTTCACCTCGCCGAAACCCTTAATCAATGAAGCCCGCGCGGGTTCGGCCACCCGGTCTTGGATCGAGCGGCCGAATCGAATCACATCCTGCTTCGCCACGGCCCAGGACATCATGGCGGCGTAGGCCATATTCGAAACGAAATCCGCCATCGGTACCGATGACGGCAGGCGGCTTCGGGCATCCCGCGTCAACAAAGGAAAGTCCGGAGTGGCGATCACGATCACGGCATGGTCCATCCAACCCAGGGAAACCACCTCTTTCGTCTGTGGATGACTCCACGTGATTCCGCCGATCATCGAAGGACCGATATTGTCGAAAAAAAGGGCGCCGCTGACCTTCGATTCGGCGATGGCCGCCATCGGGATCAATGCTTCCTTCGTCAATGGACCGCCAAAGAGGCGGTTCGTCCCATAAGCCCCGGCGACGGCGCTGGCGGCGCTGCTCCCGAGTCCGCTTCCGGGGATCGCCTTTTGGAGCCTTAACGAAACACCCTCCTTGATATTGAGATGATCCAAAACCGCTTTGGCGGCGATACCTGCGGTATTTTCATCCGCTTGATACGGCAGCTGTCCGCCATCACCACGAATCTCTTCGATCACAATCTCGGGCGAAGCGGATCGACGGAGAAATAGGATGTCGCCCATCCCCGAGAGCGCCATGCCCAGCACGTCGAAACCCGGACCGATATTTCCGACGGACGCGGGAGCGAATACGCAGATCTCATCCATGCAGGGCCTTTTCGTCTTCTCCATCATAACGATTGATATAATCGATCATCTGCCGAAGACGGCCGAAACTTCTTTTATTAAAATCAAAGGTCAGTCTGGAAAGCTGCAACCCGTCCGGAGTCTCTTCCTCCCCTGGAATCGGACCGGTTTCAACTATTTCCCCTTTGACCACAATATCGGAAAAATGGCGGTTAAGTTGATCGAGCAGATGCCTTTCGATCGCTTGCTTTAAACGAAGCACCGGTTTTCCTTCAACGAAACTAATGGAGTGATACCGCCGATAAAATGTCGTCATTTCCTCAACCGCGACATCGATTTGATCCGTTACCTTGAAAAGATGCAAATCATCCCTTGAAATCAACCCCCTTTCGACAAAGTCCTTCTCGATATAGGCACGCCAAGACCGCCAATAGGTCCCGCCCGGTTCGTCGATAAAGACCACCGGCATGGGGTCGCCCTTGCCCGTTTGCAGGAGGGTGAGGGCCTCGAAGGCCTCGTCGTGCGTTCCAAAGCCGCCCGGAAAAAGCGCGATGGCATCGGCCTCCTTTATGAAAAAAAGCTTCCTCGTGAAGAAATATTTAAAGGTCATCAGTTTGGGATCGTTTTCGATAAACTGATTGGCGCTTTGTTCGAATGGAAGCAAAATATTGATCCCAAAACTGCGCGCACGCCCCGCGCCTTCTTGGCCCGCGCGCATGATCCCTTCACCGGCGCCAGTAATCACCATAAATCCCGCCTCGGCAATGCGCTTCGCAAATAAGGCAGAATGTTTGTAAATCGGCTCAGACGCCTGGGTTCGGGCCGAGCCGAAGACACTGACCTTACGGACATCTTGGTAGGGAGAAAAAAATTTAAAACCATAACGGATCTCTTTGAGGGCCGTATGGATAATCCGAATATCCTTCTCGGTAACATGGTTTTCGGAAAGACGGAGTACGGTGTTGAGCAGCTCCTCGATCACCTCAACATGTGCCGTCTCCTTGCTAAGAGACTGTATCCATTGGATAATATGATCTTGGCCTGTTTCTCGATCCATCGAAAATCAATTAAAAATAGTAGCGGATGACCGCTGTGACCTGAAAACCGTTCAACTCTAGTTCAAGGGCTTCACCGGCACCCCGATCGCAGCCACCCAGCACATCACCGGGTGTACAAAGGTCTGTAATGTTTTGGGATTCCACTCGGGCCGTGGTGATACGATCGCCTTCTTGAGGCACCTGCGGCACATTCTGCAAGTTGGTCGTTTCGGGGGGCGGAGCGGGAATATCGAAAAAACTCGATCTGAAATGCCGTTCCACCTCGACCTTCGAGGTCTGGGCCAAAACATAGTTGATGTTCATGCCCAAGGAAATCGATGGGTTGATAAAAACCTCGCCGCCAAAACCGAGTCGGGAGGTAAAGGCGATCCCTTGCGCCTCGGTGGAGCTGACCGAAGCAAAATTAAGTTGCGCCTCCGGGGCATTCACCGCAATATCCCGCAGCACCGTCTTCAATCCCTCC
>JBHHXH010000117.1:0-3668 GCA_046756925.1 Nitrospiria bacterium | reverse complement strand
GACTGTCAACTCCAGTTAAATTGAGTTAACAGTAATCGTTCATCCCTAGTGTCGGCCCCCGTTCTTTGCTATACTCAGCCTTACGATGGCGAATTGTAATGTGTAAAGATCTGGAAGGTTTTCTTCGAGAAAAGCTCTCAAAAAAGTTTTTATCGGCCAATACAATTCGAGACCTCATTATGGCACTCTTTCTACTCATCCTACAGAAAAGGGAAGAAATGACGTCGGGCATTCCTCGACTGGAAAATTGGAGGGAAGCTACGGCCATGGAAATCCGTGAGAAGGCAAACCAAGTTTTTTCTGCCATTGATGCGCCTTTCGAGTATCCGACACGTGATCAACTCATAAAGACAACCGGTGTGCTCGAAAAGAAGTATCGTTTCGACCAGTTGCCACCTCAACTCAGGAAAGAATATGAGGGCCTCTACCAACGCATTGTCTCTAAATTCTCATGACCGGCAAAGCAATGATAGATCGATCGGAGAAGATAAGGATTTTTACACAAGGATCTCTTTAAAGACCTGTATATATTTATAGCCTAAATTTATGTATAAAACGATGATGGGATAAGGCCCTTGACTTCATTTCTGTATCTTTGTACTATCGCTCAATTTTATGCTACTGATTTCGTCCCCATCGTCTAGCCTGGCCTAGGACACCGCCCTTTCACGGCGGTAACACCGGTTCAAATCCGGTTGGGGACACCAATAAAAACAATAACTTGTGTATGAAGCGCTTTGTCGTTCATTGTGGCTGGCGGCGATAATGTGCCAATTTTACCAGTCAAAGCTTCTCCTAGATACCTAAAGACAAAGTCTTTCGTTTTGTTTTTTTTGGCGCTATGCCTACGCAGTCTCGCGTATATTCCCGCTTTAATTAGAGAAGTCGGACAAGATGCCTTGCGAACGAGGCGTCCTCATATCAATGGATCACTACTTGTTCTTGAAACACAGACACAATTTCTCCCTCAACATTGGCCTCAGTGGGCAGATGGCAGATTGGGATAAACCAAGGTTTAGATTAAGAAAATGATTTTAAGAAAAGGCTGCCTTCCAAAAATGAAGACAGCCTTTTTAAGGTGGCTCCCCAGGCCGGATTCGAACCAGCGACCCGACGGTTAACAGCCGTCTGCTCTGCCAGCTGAGCTACTGGGGAATGTGCGGCGATTCTATCGATCCCAAAGCGGATTGTCAAGAAACGAAAAAGAAGTGCAGTGGCTCCTATCCTCTGATACAATAACGAAAATTGTGTCTTTTATGATGCTCCCTTTGCTTTTGCTCCCCCTTTATAAAAGGGGACAAGGGGGCATTTATACAGGCTAAAGACAAAGCCATAAAATCCAAGAGAAAAGAGATGGAGAACACCAGTAAAACGATTGAATCGATTCTGCGTGAGCGCATCCTCGTCATGGACGGCGCGATGGGGACGATGATTCAGGAGAAGGAACTGTCCGTGTCGGATTTTGGAGGAGAGACCTTAGAAGGCTGTAACGAAAACCTGAATCTCACACGGCCGGATGTGATTCAATCGATTCATGAGATCTATTTTGCCGCCGGAGCCGATATTGTCGAAACGAATACCTTTGGGGGAAGCGATATTGTTTTGGCGGAATATGGTCTCGAGAACAAGGTAAGGGAGATTAACCAATCCGCTGCACTTTTGGCGAGGGCGGCCGCGGATAAATTCAGCACGTCAGATAAGCCGCGTTTTGTTGCCGGTTCGATGGGGCCAACGACCAAGGCGATCACGGTCACCGGCGGTGTCACCTTCGATCGATTGGTCGATGCCTTTGCCCTGCAGGCAAAAGGATTGATAGAAGGCGGCGTCGATCTGCTACTGCTTGAAACCGCCCAAGATACGATTAATATCAAGGCGGCGGCGATTGGTCTGTTAAAAGCGCAAGAAGCACTGAGTCGTTCTGTCCCGATGATGATTTCCGTCACGATCGAACCGACGGGCACGATGCTGGCAGGCCAAGGGGTCGAAGCGCTCTATGCCGCCGTCGAACATCTGCCGCTGCTTTCTATTGGTTTGAATTGCGCAACAGGACCGGAGTTTATGACCGATCACATTCGTTCCCTGTCTAGGTTGGCTTCCTGTTTGGTCAGCGTTTATCCGAATGCAGGTCTTCCTAATGAAGACGGGCTTTATGAAGAGACGCCCGAATCGCTGGCCGCCAAGCTAAAACATTTTGTGGAAGAAGGATGGGTGAATATCGTCGGCGGTTGTTGCGGGACGACGCCGGAGCATGTTGCCGCGATTGCAAAGATGGTTGAAGGGAAGCGGCCGCGCTTCCCGCATCCGCAGAAGCGGACGGCCGTTTCGGGAATCGAGTATCTCTTGGTGGAGGAAGAGAACCGGCCCATTATCGTCGGCGAACGAACGAATGTCATCGGCAGTCGCAAGTTCAAGGAGCTGATCATCGATGGAAAGATAGAAGAGGGGGCGGAGATCGGCAGGGCGCAAGTGAAGCATGGCGCGCAGGTGATCGATGTGTGCATGGCCAATCCCGACCGCGAGGAGGTCGCCGATATGGATGTCTTTCTCGAGTTGCTCAACAAAAAAATACAGGTCCCCATCATGATAGATTCGACGGATTATCGTGTGACGGAGGCCGCTCTTAAGCGTTGTCAGGGAAAATCGATTATCAATTCGATCAACCTCGAGGAGGGAGAGTCTCGTTTTCAGGAGGTCGTGCCGCTGCTGAGGCAATACGGTGGTGCGGTCGTTATCGGATGTATTGATGAAGATCCCGATCAAGGCATGGGTGTTACCCGTGAGCGCAAACTCGAGATCGCTAAACGCTCCTACGACCTCTTGGTGAATAAATACGGCCTGGCCTCGGAAGATCTGATCTTCGACCTCCTTGTTTTCCCTGTGGGGACGGGCGATGAAAATTATATCGGCTCGGCGGCCGAAACCATTGAGGGGATTCGATTGGTAAAAACGGCGCTTCCGAGTGTAAAAACGATCCTGGGCATCAGCAATGTCTCTTTCGGTCTCCCTCCGGCGGGCCGTGAGGTCCTCAATGCCGTTTTTCTCTATCGTGCCGTTCAAGCAGGTCTTGACTATGCCATCGTCAATGCCGAAAAGCTCGAGCGTTATCCCTCTATTCCAGAGGAGGAACGCAAGCTTTCGGAAGATCTGCTTTATTGGCGAGGCAAAGATCCCATCACCCCCTTTGCGGCCCATTTTCGCGAGAAAAAGGCGGTGCCAAAAAAGGACAGACCCAAGCTGCCCATCGACGAACGACTGGCGAATTATATCATCGAGGGGAGCAAGGAGGGCCTCATCGGCGATCTGGAACGGAAACGAAAAGGGTCCCAGCCCATCGATATTATCAACGGTCCCTTGATGAAGGGAATGACGGAGGTCGGGCGTCTTTTTAATAATAACGAATTGATCGTTGCCGAGGTGCTACAGTCCGCCGAGGCGATGAAGGGGGCCGTGAGCCATTTAGAACGCTACATGGAGAAAACGGAGAGTGCAAATCGCGGAAAGGTAATCCTTGCTACGGTGAAGGGAGATGTGCACGATATCGGAAAAAACCTCGTCGAGATCATCTTCTCGAATAACGGGTTCGAAGTGGTTAATCTAGGAATTAAAGTCCGTCCGGAGCGACTCATAGACTCCGCACAAAAAGAAAAACCCGATATGATTGGCCTAAG
>JBHHXH010000116.1:0-3741 GCA_046756925.1 Nitrospiria bacterium | reverse complement strand
TTGGATCTCAACCTCTTTTATGAAGACTGGAGAGCAACTTTTTCAGCAAGCCCTACCTAGAAATCCCTTTTGTGACCCTTTTATGGATAGATAAGAGAAAATGGCTGAATTGATAATGGAAATAGAAGGCATGACCTGTGGACATTGTGTCGAGACCGTTTCGAAGGCGATCGAAGCCTTAAGTGGCGTAACGGAGGCGGTTGTCAAACTCGAGGAAAGCCGTGCGCGGGTATCTTACGATGCTGGAAAAATTGATGTATCTGAGATCGCTAAGGCGGTGGAAGCGGCTGGTTATGCCGTCATAAAAAACCCATAAATGCGAGGGTCTGTTTTCGTTCATCTCCTTCATTTTGAGGAGCGAAGCCGAAGAAAGAAAAGGCTGTGCCTTATTTGTCCATTTTTCTCCCGAGCCTTCGTTCGACGCTTTCCATTTTAGAGCTGATCCGACCGGTCTTTCCTTTTCTATAATCGATCTTGACGACTGTTGAAATTCGGTCGCAGTCCTCCCGCATCCGCTCCCAACAGTTCTTGAGAAGGTCCGTGACTTCATCCCAAGACCCTTCAATGACCGTTCCCATCGGGTTTAAGCGATAAGGGAGGCCGCTCCGATCGATAATATCGAGTGAGCGCGAGACATACTGGCTGACGCTTTCTCCTTTGGTTAAGGGAGACATCGAAAATTCCAGTAAGATATTTTTCTCCTCATCTGCCATCGTGCAATCTCCTCAAGCGTTCTGTGTTGTTTTTTTCTTATAAAATGGAAGCGCAGTCACCGTTGCACCCCCTTGTGTTTGATCCATTTGAATGATCACTTGCGTTCCGGGAGCGGCGGCTTTCGAGAGCAAATATCCCATTGCGACGCCCTTTCCCATGAAAGGCGATGAAACCATGCTGGTGACCTTACCTACTTTTGTATCGTCCAGAAAGATAGGGTCTCCTTTTTCGGGGAGACGGTCGGTCTCCAAGACCAAACCCGTGAGGTGTCGATTGACATGGCCGTAGGTCTTGATTCGGGCCATGACCTCTTGTCCGGGATAGCAGCCTTTTGTATAGCTGACCGCCTCCGTGTGAATGCCGGCCTCCTCGGGTAGGATCATCTCGTCCATATCGATCCCGTATTGCGGTTTCCCGGCTTCGACGCGGAGGATCTCCAATGCCCTTTGGCCCACGGGCCGGATTCCCGCCAATTCGCCTGCTGTGTAAAGGCCGCTCCAGAGGGTCTTCAGTTTCTCTGTCGGGCAATAAAGATGCACATCTGCTTCGCCTGTGATAGATCGAAACACGCCGGTCAGTCGTGTGTCGCCCACCGTTTTTTGAAAAAAAGATTTTTCCTCCCATACGGGAAGCGACACCCCGAGATATTTTTCGATGACGGCTTGCGCGCCGGGACCGGAGACAAGCAGTCTTCCCAAAGGAGGGGATGTGATTTCGACCGGTGTCCGCAAACGATAGCGCATCAAGTGCGTTTTTATCTTTTCTTCAATACTTGCATCGGTTTCCAACAGGAGGGCATCCGGGAGCGCATAGAGATAAAAATCGGATAAGATCTTACCTTTGGGGCTCAACAGGGTGGAATAGATCCCACGTTCCTTCGACAAGCCTTCGAGGTCGTTGCTGGCGATTTTTTGGAGAAAGGAGATGCGTTCCGCTCCGGTCAATAACAATTTTCCGCGATCGGATAAATCGGACAGCCCGACCCCCTCCCGCACGGCGCGATACTCCCGGAGGGGATCCCCATAATGTTCCGGCAGTTCCCAGTCTCCATAAGAGGCCAGATGGGCCCCGTTTTGACGGTGAATATGTTCTAAGGGAAGTGTTTGCATTGGCTTTTTCTTATAGTACACCGGCCCGGAATCGGGGTCAATCTCCCTTTTGGAATCGTCCTTTCACGATGCCGGCGGAAGGCCGGGCGTTCTCGGGAATAACAGAGGCCTTTGATTTCGAGCACGTTTTTGGTTATTCTGCCGTCGGATTCGAACCGAACGGAGAGGAAACGGATGCAGTTTTTTATTTTATTCAATACATTTCTCGTGATGTACGGCTGTTTTTTAACATGGATCGAACCCAAAATCTTTGTGGTCGCCATGCGGGGCATTGACATGATCGACGGCAAAATCGTCTTTGGCTTGGGCCTCATCGGATTTTTCGGGATTGCTTATGAGCTGATCCGTAAGAGGAAAGCCTTCTATTGGGTTTACGGCGGCGTGGGGCTCATCGTGACGGTGATCTCCGGTGTGGTATTTTTTAATTATTACCAAAATAATTATAATGGGGGACCCGGCATCTATCTTTCGGCCTTGGGGGGGATTCAATTGGTTGGTTCGTATGTGGCCGTTCTTCTTCAAGGCCTGGACCGATCAAGGTCCCGTTAATGCGATATGCATCGGCTCCGGGCTTTCCAAAGGCCGAATCGGCCGATCTGCCCGATTCGAATGATGGCTGTGTTATGATGAGAGTATCCAATCTCGATGGAGCTGTATCATGAAAACGCCGGACTTATCGTTCTCCAAACTCGATTTTTCGAAGACACCCTTCTTAACGATTTGGGAGATGACACAGGCATGCGATTTGGTATGCCGGCATTGCCGGGCTTCCGCCATCCCGGAACGTTGTCCTGGCGAGTTAACGACGGAGGAGGGGAAAAACCTTTTGAATGCGGTGCATGCCATGGGAACGCCCGTGGTGGTCTTAAGCGGCGGCGATCCACTGATGCGACCGGACCTGATAGAGCTGATTTCCCATGGCAAGCGATTGGGCCTTCGAATGGCCACTATTCCTGCGGCGACCGATCGCATCTCCGCCCCCCTCTTCTCGGATTTAAAACAGGCCGGTCTTTCTCAGATCGCATTCAGCCTCGATGGGTCCAGCGAGGCGCTTCATGATGGCTTCCGGCAGGTTCCCGGTACCTATCGTCAGACCCTGCAGGCCATTTCGTGGGCTCAGGAGGCTGGATTGCCCGTGCAGATCAATACGACCTATTCGCGTTATAATCTTTCAGATTTAGATGCGATGATCAACTTTGTCGGCGGTTTGGGCATTGTTTTTTGGGAAGTGTTTCTACTCGTTCCGGTCGGCCGAGGCAAGGCCCTGGAAGGCTTGTCGGCAGCGGAGACGGAGGTTTTGCTGACGAAGCTCTACGAATGTGCGAGTCGGTCTCGGTTTCTTTTAAAGGTGACGGAGGCGCCCCATTATCGTCGTATTGTCATGCAGCATCGTGAGCCCTCCAGGCGGAACACCGTCGATGCATCCGGTTCATCGATTCCCGCACAGTTGGCAGGCGGCATGCGGCCATCAGCCGCGTTTGGACGCAAGGAAAAGGGCATCAACGCCGCGAAAGGGTTCTGCTTTGTCTCCCACACGGGAGAGGTTTACCCGAGTGGATTTCTCCCGATACCCGCCGGTAACATTCGAAAGACGCCGCTTCGAGATCTCTATCGGGAAAGTGATCTTTTTAATCAGCTTCGAGACACGAATTTGTTGAAAGGCCGTTGCGGCCGTTGCGAATATCGCGATATCTGCGGTGGTTCGCGATCGCGCGCCTATGCCTTCAGTGGCGATCTCATGGCAGAAGATCCGGCATGTCTCTATCAACCGCATTAATCTCCTTTCGGGTCTTATCTTTTCTTGCCTCTTAACAATACTCAGTAGTTGGGGTATAATCCAATAAATTCAATTTGTTAGGAGGCAAGTGATGAAAATGGAGCAAGTCAGTTTTCTTGAATGGCAAGCGCGTTATAGTAG
>JBHHXH010000115.1:0-3904 GCA_046756925.1 Nitrospiria bacterium | reverse complement strand
TAATCGAGGTCATAGGGCATCTGGAAAAAGAGGACCTGACCCGCATCGATCGCCGCCCTTTTGGTTTGGCCGGGCGGGTTCCCGTCGGTCACCACCTGCGCCGTAAAGGGCACGGTATCATTGATAAATACGGCCATCTCACGGAAGCTTCCGCTATAACCATAGCCAACCGGTTCGTTGCTATGGATATCGACAACGGGGCCGCTCCGAACCTCTTTCCCTGTCACAGGATCATGGTAGGTCGAACCCACCGGTTCGACAATCACGGCCCCGACCGCGCCGTGCGGCCAGGTGGTCCCGCCCAGGGCATGGTCATGCCAGAAGACCGTCCCCACATCGGCATCCGCCCATAAGCGATAGCGGACCCACTCCGTCGAGATGATCTCTCCCTTCTTGTGGGCATGCTTCAGCGGCTCGCTGAAGGTCAGGGTATCGACGCCCGTGGCGGCATCGTGTTCGATATTCCGAATCCAGCGGACCTCGGAGGTCTCGACCTGATGCATACCGAGCATGATGTCGGTATTCACGTGGAAGGGTACAGCCTTATCCCCCATCTTCAGCTTGACCTGGATGGCGCCGATCTCCGTATCTGAAACCTGGAGGGCGTTCATCGGTGCAGGCAGGCCCCGCTTCTCTGTCTTTCCAAGCATGGTGAAGGGACGCATCGACTGATCGTAGGAAAAACCGCTGATGACCCCGTCCGAGGCCTGATTGTCGAACTGAATGAAGTGCGGATGGATGTTGATCTTCGACATCTGAAAGTTGGTCGGGTTGTTATCGACCCACTCGCTCTTCAAGATAACATCGAGGCAGTCATAGACATTCACCCGATAGACCAAGGGCCGTGCCAGGTCGGGGTTCGCCCGGACCTTCGCCACATCTTCATGCAGAACGAAGATCGTGCCGTCCGGATCGACCACACGGCTTTCACCTCCGATCGCATCGTTCATGGTAATCGGGGTTTGAATGAAGTGAATGGTGTACTGCTTCCGGCCGGCGCCCTCCGGACAGAGCGACCAGCGCCCCTGCTCACCGGGACGCGCGGGAGAGGTCGTCTCCTCACCCGGGGCGCCGACGCTGCCCGGATCGGTATCCGGCACACCGGTGTTCTTGTCCATATGAATCGGCTCCAGCCAGGGGGCCGGGCCATGATGGCGCGCAAAGGGTACGCGCTTGCCGAAATGCGGTTTGAAGTGCGGCCAGGCAATCTTCCCTGTTTTCCTTTCGAACAGGATCGGCGGCCGCTTACCGGGCATCGG
Source organism: Nitrospiria bacterium (assembly GCA_046756925.1). GTDB lineage: Bacteria > Nitrospirota > Nitrospiria > SBBL01 > JAADHI01 > JAJDBU01. Next base: position 2,645 of record JBHHXH010000115.1, on the reverse strand, counting down.
CGATTTATACTTGGGATTGTCGAACTTGCCGGTCGCCTCCTTCTCGCCCATCGCCTTCAGACCCTTCCAGGTCCAATCCCAGACGCTGGCGTCGTAGGCCAGGATCTGCCCCTTCTCGTCGGAGGTATGACCCGGCTCTCCGGCGGGCGGCACCATCATCGTGACCCAATCCTTGATCGAGACATCCGGAATCGCCTTCGACCAGTCTGTTGCCTTCTTTGTAATATTCCACTTCTTGTCGAACCAGTCCATGGTCTTGCCGACCAGCTTGTCCGAGGTCACCGCCGGTTTCATCCGGCCCACCCGGTCCGGAAGCTCCTTTAAAGGAACCATCGCGTCGGTGCTGACAAAGGGATAGTTCCCCGACTGGATGGTATTGTAGACCCGCCAGTAACCCCACATGCCTGCAACATAGTGATGGGCAACGTGGCAGTGGAAAAGAAAATCTCCCGCCAACTGCTGACAGAGACCGGAACCGCATTCGGTCTGCAGATCGAGCACTTCGGAGGGTCCGATCACCTCAACGTCCACACGGTCGGAAACGGTCCGGATCACAGGAAACTTCACCGGATTGTCCCAGGCCGCCGTGAGGAGCTCTTCCCCCTTGCCATCGGCCTTCGGCTGACGCAGCCAGCGGATCGATCCTCCATGGGGATGGTGGGAATGGAAGACCTCGCCGCCGCCATGGACCAGGCGGAACTTGGCGGGATCGCCCATGTAGGAGCGCGGAATCGTCGTCGGCACATCCCCAAAGGTATAGGAACTGTAGGCCATCGACTCATCTTCAAAGTGGAAATATTTCTCTTGGACGGCAAGATTGTTGATGCCGAAGGGTTCACTCCGGAAATTGATCGCACGCGCGGAGGGACGATAGGCATCCGTATTCGGATCACGCTGCGGGATCATCTCGCTGTCCCGGTTCAAGGGCCGGAAGGACTCGTCGCCGACTTCATGGTAGACCAGGACGAATTCACGGAAGTCTTTCGAGATCGGATCGATCGCATCGTCATAGGCAATCATCATCTGCCAGCCGCTTTTGGCCTCTTTCCCGGTAACCGGATTCAGATAGCGCGTCCCCACCGGCTCGACAATGAAGGAGCCAATCAGGCCAAGGCTTCCCGGCTCGCGGCCGACATGGCTATGGAAGGAAAGACCCCCTTCCTGCGTACTGGGATGGATGTACCACTCGAAAACCCGGCTCTTTCCAGAAGCAACCGCCGAGTCTGGGTTAACCGAGGTTGCCGGCTGACCGGTCTCCTGAACCACCATTGCGGAGCCATGGATATGGATGCTGGCATCCTCATCCTCAATCTCATTCCGCAGGGTGATAATCATACAATCCCCCGGATTACCGCGGATAATCAAGGGCGTAATCAGATCGGTTTGATGCCCGAGGCTAATGGCACCCGGATTGTAACCAGGGAGTTCTCTCGCCTCCCGATTAATACGTTCTTCCTCTCTAACGGCCGCAACATTCTCCGTTAAAACATACATATAACCCGGATGAAAATCGAGCCATGCGTTTAATGTGATCTCGACATTGATCGATGTGATGTCCAATTCTTTCACAGGGGCATTGCTTGGACATCTTCCCCCTCCGGTCACCGATTCTCCGGCACCGGTGGGTCCAAGGAACCAGCTTCTATCCATCTGCATCGACGCATTTATGTCGCTGAATGGACCCGTATTCCCCGTTTTCTCTTGGTGGCTCTTTATTTCGCTCATCAGGGTATCCATCGCTCTGTCAACCTGGTCAGCACGCCCCGCATCGCCTTCCTTCGTCTCTTCTCGACGAATCTGAGCCTTTAGTTGTGCCTTCCAATCGGCTGAGGCAACCATCTGCATTTCGGAACCTTCCGAATGCTCATGGTCGGCCCCTCCGGCCAAGACCCAGCCCTGCGATGAGAAGATCAGCAAGAGTACGATAAACCCTCTTAACATGACGCTTCTTGTTCTCTTCATTGCATCTCCTTTTCTCTTTAATGGGTGCTTCTGTTTACTACGATTGCTTCTCCATTGAATCCCTTGTCTTGTTGTTTCAAGCGGAACATTCTTAAAAAACGGCATCGAAGCGGATTTCGAAAGAAGCAACTAGCAAATGGCATGCCATTGTATAGAAACCACATATACTTTAATAAAATCATGTGTTTATAATATATTATTAAAAATGGGAATTGAGTGGATGGTGAAGGGATATGTCTAAGTGTCTAAAACATTAGACGCTTAGATTAGACACTCTGACGGAAGGCAATCAAATTCTGCTAAGATTTTGACGGATAGCTTGACAGACAGGATGGGCTAAAACTTCATTCGATAAAAAAGAAGGTTTATCGGGAATAATGCTGTTTTTCACGATGCCTAACCACAGATTTTAGATAAGCGGTCTTCCTCAAGAATATGGATCTCTTTCCCTGTTAATTGAATAATTCTTTCTTTTTTGAGGGCCGTCAAGAGACGAACAACCGTTTCTTGTGTCACACAGACCATTTCAGCCAGTTCTTCCCGTTTTAAACGGAGCTTAATCATGACTCCTTTATCACTTTTAACTCCGTGATGATCGCCCAAGTCGAGGAGAACCCCCGCCAATCGCTCCATGGCGCTTTTTGAGGTAAGGAGACGAATCCGTTCTCCCCCTTTTTCCACTT
>JBHHXH010000114.1:0-3982 GCA_046756925.1 Nitrospiria bacterium | reverse complement strand
TTGGAATTGACTACGAATCAAGGGGTCGGGAGTTCGAATCTCTCTGGGCGCACCATTTTTTCATTGCGACAAAGGGGCATAAGCTTTAAAATACGATAGAAGAGGAACCGTGGTGGAGGAAAAATCCGCCACCTTCACCGTGTAAAGGTGCGCAAGATAACAATGCCAAACAAACGATCCTTTCTCCGATGATCTTTGGGTTTAAAACCGCAGTGGATCGGTTTTGAACCATGCCCCTACCCCTCTCCAAGCCCGTCTCGACCCGTATCGTATACAAGCAAGAAGGTCCCGAACGTACATAAGCATCGAATGGCTTCGCTTCAGCAACCAGGAACGAAACGAGATGATCGATCGTATGACATTGATCGCGATCTTAAGCTTAACGGGTGGACCGGCCGGGCAATCCCTTGAGGAAAACATCCATGCGCAGTTCAAGACCGATCGGACAACAGAAACCGCCGAGGATCTCAATGCCGACGCGCCGGATGCTTGGAACCAAAAAGGCATTCTTCATTTAAAAGATGCAGAATACGAAGCGGCCCTGGCGGCCTTCGAACGGGCCATCGCCATCAAGGCGGATCATCCAGAGGCCTGGAACAACAAAGGCGCAGCCCTGGCCGGATTAGGCCGTTATGAGGAAGCCTTGGCGGCCTACAATGTCGCACTGACCTTCAGGCCCAACTTCCCAAAGGCTTGGAACAACAAAGGCACCTCTCTCGCCAAACTCGGACGCTATCGAGAAAGCCTCGAAGCCTTTGAAAAGGCGATCGGCCTCAACCCGGACAACGCAGAATTATGGAAAAACAAAGGGGTGGCCTTGGCCAGTTTAAACCGGTTTCGAGAAGCGCTCGATGCGATCGAGGAAGCCCTGCGTCTGAAACCGGACCTCCAACAAGCCTTGAAACTTAAAGAAAAGCTGGAAGCACGCATGAAGCCGAAGGCCTTTATTTGACACGATTTGACACATCTGTCAGCCGGTATTTGACCTTCAAACACACCACCTCGATCGGCGCCCTTGTAAGTTTCGAATACGAAAATGTTCACTTAGGAAGTGCCCATGATCGATGTCGTCCATCGGTTGAAATCGGCCTGGATCCGGCAACTGAAAGCCGATTGGCAAGCGGCGAATGCCACCTATTTTAAGAACGCCATGCGCCTCCCCTCCCTCGATCTCTCCGCCTCGGAGGGGATATTGGGCCGGTGGAAGGGAGGGAGCCGACGCTGTCTTTCCATCAGCCGCGTCTTAATCGAAAATCATCCTTGGGCCTGCGTTCAGGAAGTGCTCTACCATGAAATGGCGCACCAGTATGTTGAAGAGGTCTTGGGAATAGATGGGGATGCGCCCCATGGCACCCCCTTCAAACGGGTTTGCATCGAACATGGGATCGATCATCGCGCCAGCGGGACGATGCAAGATTGGATCGACCGGCGAAAAAGGGTCTCAAATGGGCAAAACAAACATCACCGCATGTTGAACAAGGTCAACAAACTCCTCGCCTTGGCGCAAAGTGCAAACACACACGAGGCCGAGAGTGCAATGACCAAGGCCCATAACTTGTTGTTGAAGCACAACCTTTCGCTCTTGGACACCCACATCGAAAGGAACTACATCCATCGGCAAATCGGGAGGGTGGGACGGCGAAATCCCATCGATTCGATGATAGCCGCCATCCTCTCCAAGTTTTTCTTCGTCGAGACGATCTGGACCTTCGGCTACGACCAACACGAGGACAAAAGCGGACGCATCCTGGAGATTTACGGCACGCCGGACAATGTCGAGATCGCGGCTTATCTCTACGACTATCTCAAAAACACCTCGGCGTCTTTGTGGGCGCAATATCGGGAGGAACAGCAGCTGGGCGGGAACCGGCATCGCCGAACCTTTATCAACGGCCTCCTTGAAGGTTTTTATCGGAAGCTCGACAAACAAGCGGCAGTAAACCGCTCGAAGCAGCTTGTTTGGACCGGAGATCCACAGCTTCAGGCCTACTACCGCCAGAGAAATCCCCGGCGCATCCACACAGCTTCCCGTTATTCGAGCAGCTCGAAGGCGGTCTACCGTTCGGGGATGGATCAAGGATTCAAGCTGGTGATCCGAAAAGGGATACACGAAAGAAAAAAAGAGGCCCCCAAATTACTGGGACCTCAAGATATGTAGAAACCTCAGCCCGTGGGATCCGATCCGGGTGCGATCATCAAGCTGCGGCCGGCGATTCAGCCGGCCGCAGCGGGAATTTATCCCTCGAACTCAACTTCCGTCGCCCCGATGCCGCTGCCAGGAGTAAAGTTCCCTTTCGCCTTCACCAGATCCCCGTTCTTGACCTGGGAAAAGAAGGTATCCCGGCCGAGCGGTGCGTCGTTCCGGTCCTCGAAGGCCGCGCTCGCCGCATCGACCGTCACGCCCAAGAGCACCAGGCGGAAATTCACGGACGAGAACGAATCGACGGGGGCTTGAAGACGCACATCCGAGTGGACGCTTTCACGGTGCACGCGGGTGGCGATCACCTTGCTCCCCGAGACATAGCCCCGGATCTTCATGTAATTTCCGTCCGAGATATCGGTGATGGAAAAGTTCGGTACGGGCGGACTCAATTTATCCTCCATCTCGGTCACGTCATTGATCTGGACGACCACGCCGCCCAGGAGCGTCAGGGTTTTAGTCGTCGAATTCACACCCCCGGCATCGACACTGGCCTCGATCTTCACCCGGTTGCCGCGAAATTGCACTTTCTTGGCCACAAGCACGCCGCCGGTAATCGTGCCCTCCACCTCCAGGCGGACATGTTGCGCCACATCATCTTTTTCCCCGTCTTCATAGGTCGTTCCGGAGTCGGTCGACACCTTCTGTCCGTTGACCTCGAAGTCACTGAGGTCTGTGAATTTGGTCACGACGCCCTCCAATTCTATTTTATCCGCCTCGTTGGCCCCAAGGGCGTCCTCCAGCTCGATGCTCGTGGCGATGAGCGGCTTGGTCGCATCGCTCCGCGTCCCCTTTACCTCAACCACTTGACCGTCCGCGATGGTAAAACTTAAAGGTGCAATCCCGCCGAAATCGACCGTTTGCCCACCGAGCATAAAGGTTGAACCGGACAGCCCCTTCACCGTGCCTTTCAACTCCAACTCGTCACCAGAAACAAAAGTTCCCGTCTTCTTGATGTGCGTGGCCTGAAGGCTGTCGTCGGCAAAGGGAATGCCGCTGATCTCCAGCATGTCGTTGGTATTGAGATCGGTAAAATTCAAGGGATTGTTGGCAGAATCTTCAATTTTTGTCGTGTCGTCGACCAGGACCGTCCTGCCGAGGGCGACCAGGGTTGTCGTCGCATCGTCTCGGCTGTCCACGGGCCCCTCCACCTCCGCCTCGTATTCGACCTGGGTCGCCGTTCTGCCGTCTTCTCCGACGCGAATCTTGACGACCTGGCCGACCCGAAGATCGTCCTGTGTTTTCCCGCCCTGATCGTTCACGGTAAAGCTCGCATTGTCCGTATTAAACTCCACACCATTGACGATAACACTGCCGAAGCCCGTAATCGTCCCTTGGCTGATGCCCGTGCCACCGATGCTGCCAGAGGCCGTACCGCTGCCGCTGTCCCCGCAGGAAATATTGAGTCCCGCCAACAACATCAGCGGCAGCAACACTTTTGTGAATTCTTGTAAACGGTTCATCTCTTTCATCATCGATCTTCTCCTTATCTTCAATATTACATGATGTGTATAAAATGGGCCCAAGCGTTGAAATCCGCATATATCTGGTCTCTTGGCGCGGGAAATCAACCAAAGGAAACTAGGTCTTTAGTATACCCAATAAATGGGTTCTTGCGTCATCGAAGTGGTTTCATTTATACGTCGCACCATATTTGGGATTATAATCCCAAATATGGTGTTTGTCAAGTCAAACCTCTTAAAATTTTCCTTATAAAAAGATCCTCTTGTACTGAGCTTTTTAAAAATCATTTCCAAACCCCGACCGCAGAGTGATCACGAT
>JBHHXH010000113.1:0-4074 GCA_046756925.1 Nitrospiria bacterium | reverse complement strand
GATGACCAATGTTCGTGTCCGTTTTGCACCCAGTCCAAGCGGATTTTTACATATCGGCGGTGCCAGGACCGCTCTTTTTAACTGGCTCTTTGCCCGTCACCACGGGGGGAAATTTTTTCTTCGGATAGAAGATACCGACCGATCCCGATCGACCGATGAGGCGATCGAGGCGATCTTTGACGGCATGCGGTGGCTTGGTCTTGACTGGGATAAGTGGGAAGGCGGTGTAGGGGAGACCGTTCGCCAAACCGAGCGCTTTGAAATCTACCAGGAAAAAATTGAAGACTTGCTTGCTCAGGGGAAAGCATACCGTTGTTATTGCACTGCCGAGGAATTGGCCGATCGCCGAAAAGAAGCGATGAAGGCCAAACGTGTGCCGCGTTACGATGGCCGTTGCCGTGAGCGAACCGGTTCTGGTTCTGTGCTGGATTTGCCTTTTGCCATTCGGTTTAAGGCATCTTCCGAAGGAAAGATCATCGTCAAGGATATGGTCAAGGGAGAGGTCGTTTTCGATCGCAGCACAGTGGATGACCTTATTATTGCCCGCTCAGATGGGTCGCCAACCTACAATTTCTGTGTCGTGGTGGACGATGCCGCAATGCAAATCACCCATGTGATTCGAGGTGACGATCATCTCAACAATACCCCGCGTCAGATCCAACTCTATGAGGCTTTCGGTTATCCAATCCCGCACTTTGCGCACGTTCCGATGATCTTAGGGTCGGATAAAGCCCGGCTTTCAAAACGTCACGGGGCAACAGCCGTTCAGGAGTACCAAGAGGCAGGTTATTTACCGGAGGCGATGCTGAACTATCTTGTCCGCCTCGGCTGGTCACATAAAGATCAGGAACTCTTTACGCTAAAGGAGTTGATAGAGAAGTATGCGGTAAAAGACGTCGGGACCGCTGCGGCGATCTTCAATCCGGAAAAACTCCTATGGGTGAATGCCCACTACATTAAAACAAGCGCGACCGATTGGTTGGCTGGGCGCTTGTTACCTCACCTCGATCGGATGGGGATCGAAAGGGAAACGATCGATTCCAAGGATCTGAATCGGATCATCCTTGCCCTCCGGGAACGCTCGCGAACCTTAAAGGAGATGGCCGAGTCGGCTGCTTATTTTTTTCTAGATGAAATTACCTATGACGATAAAACGAAGAAATTTTTGAAACCCGAGAACGTTTCAATTCTTAAATCGGTTCGGAATAAAATAACAGACATATCTTTTGAACACGATTCTCTGGTAGAAGCACTTAACGCGGTTTGTAAAGAGAGGCAGCAAAAGCTTGCCCAGGTTGCACAACCGGTTCGGGCTGCCGTGACGGGGAAAGTTGTAAGCCCAGGTATCTTCGATGTACTGGAGATGCTTGGTCCCGTAAAATCATTGAAACGTCTCGATAATCAGATCGAACGGTTAACGGTGCGGAGTTCTTGACAGGGCTAGACCGTTTTATTACAGTGACGATTTGAACTTGTTAATTTGTGCCTACGGTCTATTTTCATTGGGGGATCGTCTAATGGCAGGACGGCAGACTCTGACTCTGTCTATCCAGGTTCGAACCCTGGTCCCCCAGCCAGTTCATTTTTCCAATGTTTTCAGTTGGATGCGGGGTTTTATTTCCTTGTGAAGTGACAGCCCCGCCTTCACTGGTCACGGTTCTAGTCACGGTTCCAGATAAACTTCCCCGGTTAATTGCCTCTTGAAGAAAGCCCGGCGCAAGGTGTGAATATCGCTCTGTCGTGGTGATATCCCGGTGTCCGAGGATCTTTTTCACGGTATACAGGTCTACCCCGGCCATCACGCGCCTAGATGCCGCTGTATGGCGCAAAGTATGCCAGCAGGCCCCTGTTATCCCTGCATGGCGAAGGGCGGGTGTATAGACCGTGTTGATGAAAAATTGGGCGCTCAGGGCCTTTGAGGGGTTTGCCTTTCTTGGAAAGACCCAGGGTGACGACAAAAAGGAGTTTCTTGACCGTAGGATTGCCTTTGCGGTCTCGCTCAAGGGGACATGCCGGGTCTTCCCCCCTTTGGGAAGGGGAAGGATGAGCGTCGAGGTCTCCAAGGAAACCTGATTCCACCTCAGATGAAACTGCTCTTCCCGGCGTAATCCCGTTTCAACCGCAAAGGCGACCAGTTCCCAATCTTCCGGCCTCATGATGTTTTGAAGTTGTTTCAACTCTGCATCGCTCAAGTAGCGGGTGCGTTTTTCCTCCGGGAAAAATTTGATCCCTATAATGGGGTTCCGGTCAATCTCTCCATCTTTCACGGCCAGGGAGAAGACACGGCGCAGATAGGAAAAATGCCGGTTGATCGTGGCGGGTTTTCGGTCGCCACGGGCGAGCATCTTTTTTTGAATCCGTCGGCATTCCCCGGTCGTGATGTCTCCGATCATGCGCTTTCCAAGCAAGAGTGTCCAGAAGCGGCCGTACCGCCTTTCGTTTTGTATTCCCCGGTTGGTCGATCCTTCGAGACAATGCTTAATCCAGACGCGCAGGGTGACATCTTTTTTGTGGCCGTACTTTTCAGGGAAATAGTTCTCTTCGCGCTGATCGGCCTTGAGTCGCCCATACAGGGCCTTCGCCTGTGTCTTATTATCGGCCCGGAATCGCTTTTCCCGTCCGTTGACGTAGACTCTTACCCACCACTTGCCCGAACCCTTCGGGTGTTCGAGGATGCCTTTATCCTTTCCGTTTAGTCGTGCCATGATTAAGACCCTCCTTTTTTCTTTCTTGGGCCGCGCCGTTCTGGTTTTATACCTTTAAGCTTTTTATCAACCTGCCGAACATATATTGCGCGGCGAATCTCATATTTTTCTTCCGAACTTTTCTTTTCCATGAACCGGCGGTTTCTCCCTTTTTGTGAACATTGATTTGAACAACAGCTTTTTCGACTGGTTTTTGCGAGAAAGATCGTTTTACATTCTGGGCATCGTTGTAATCGTCGGCCTGCTTCCGCGAGAAGGGTAGCGACGCTCAACCAAAACGCTCCGGGGAATTCTATATTCGGTCGAAGGGATATCCACCTTCCCCCAGGGTGTCTTATAACCGTTACGCCTTTATACTGAACTTGTTTAATATTCCAAGCGTTCGACCCAAGAAACTTCCATGCCCCAACATCTGGCCCCAGACCAACAGGATCTTTGCCTTCGCTCATGAGTATATCGATTCCGTCGCGTAGTTTTTTTTGGATGGCTTGAACTTGCCTTTTAGTAAGATTTGGGGGCTTTTCAAACCCATGGTCATCAAAATTCACGATACGTAAAGGTTGCCCCCCCGATTGTCCGGCAGGCATAGCATAAGAGCAGCCCAGCAGTTGTCCTATTACTCCCCTTAGCCCCTCCTCCGACACCCCTTTTAGATCTTGATGCTGAAAAGACAGAAGCCACCTTATCCGGCGGTCATTTTCGTCTTTATCCTCTGGATCAATCATTTTAATTCACCCTTGTTTTGTGTCGAGTTTTGCACAAACAAAAAAACTAATATTTGGGCAATACCATGTATAGACAGTTAATTATATATTGCGTCTCGACAATAACACAGGATCGTGTTACTGTCAATCATGGATTTTACCAAAACTGAGAAAGGGAACTAAACATGGACAAAAAATCACAGAAACTTTTGCGAGTTCCGCAAGCGGCGGAGCGGTTGGCCGTTCGCGAATCAACGATTCGTAAGATGATCTTTCAAAAGCGATTGCCTGTCGTTCGCATTGGTCGGGTAGTCGCCATCCCGGAAAATTTTATTGAAGAGTTGATTTTAAAGGGCTATTCGCCCGCCATACGGGAAGCACGATGAAGCTCGCCGATTTCCTCTCCCACTTCGACCGGCCCCGCCGAACGTCTCGCGGCTGGCTGGCGAAATGTCCCGCCCACGCGGACCGGCGGCCTTCCCTGGGTATCGCGGAAGGCGATAGCGGTCGAATTTTGTTGAAATGCTGGACGGGGTGTTCAGCAGCGGAAATCGTGGCCGCTATGGGGCTGTCCATGCGCGACCTGTTCGCGGACGAGATGCCGTCGCGGGATGCAATGCGGCGGGTCCGGGCGCGGAAGGCGGAAACGGAGCGGGCGGCGCGGG
>JBHHXH010000112.1:0-4228 GCA_046756925.1 Nitrospiria bacterium | reverse complement strand
CTGATGCAATCCGTTTCCGCTCGGCGGTGTCCCGGCCAACCGTTTCTTCTCGGCCGATGATTTCCAGCTCCGTTTCAAGCGCCTCGATCCGCCTGCGGCAGTCATCGACTTCGGCGGGAACGGCATGCTGACTAATTGCCACCCGCGCCGCGGCCGTATCCAAGAGACTGACGGACTTATCGGGCAGCTGCCGCGCGGGAATATAACGGTGGGAAAGCTTCACCGCCGCTTCAAGCGCCTCATCGAGCACCTGCACCCGGTGGTGCTTCTCCAGAGTGGAGGCCATGCTGCGCATCATCACAATGGCTTTTTCCTCTGAAGGCTCATCGATTTGAACCACTTGAAAACGCCGGGTCAGGGCGGGATCTTTTTCGATATGTTTTTTATATTCCGCCCATGTTGTCGCGGCCACGGTCCGCAGGGTTCCCCGGGCCAAGGCCGGTTTCATCAAATTGGCGGCATCGCCGGTACCCGCAGCACCCCCCGCGCCCACGAGGGTATGGGCCTCGTCGATAAACAAAATGATCGGCTTGGGCGACGACTGGACCTCTTCGATCACCTGCCGCAGCCGGTTTTCAAACTCGCCCTTCATGCTCGCGCCCGCCTGCAGCAGGCCGACATCCAAGGTCCGAAGGGTGACATCCTTGAGCGGCGGGGGCACATCCCCAGCGGCGATGCGAAGCGCGAAGCCTTCCACCACGGCGGTTTTTCCGACGCCCGCCTCACCGGTCAGAATCGGATTATTCTGCCTTCGGCGCATCAGGATGTCCACAATCTGCCGAATCTCTTTATCCCGGCCGACGATGGGGTCAATCTCGCCCTTTCGGGCTTTTTCCGTCAGATCGATCGAAAACTGTTTGAGGGCCTCCTGCTTTCCCATCTGGGCGGGCGGCACCGCACCGGCTGCTTCTCCGGGAACGGCACCGCCGCCGGCCTGAAAGCCGTCGGTGGCCTGCATGGCCTCTTCGGGCGATGCGCCGACAACTTCGTTAAATCGGTCCGCGAGCGCTTCGTATTTGACCTTCTCAAATTCCTTCGAAATGCCGAGCAAGGCATGCCGGAGCGACGGCGTTTTGAGGATGCCGATCACCAGGTGGCCCGTCCGGACCTGAGATTCGCCGAACATCAGGGAGCCGTAGACCCAGCCGCGCTCAACCGCCTCCTCCACATGAGAGGAGAGGTCCGAGATTGAGGTCGAGCCGCGCGGCAAACGGTCCAGCGCCTCGGTCACATCTTTTGCCAGACGGGAGGGATTGATATTGAATGCCTTGATAATGCGATGCAGGTCGGAGTCCTGCAATTGCAGGATTTGGTTGAACCAGTGCGCCAGTTCAACATAGGGATTGCCCCGCATTTTGCAAAAAACCGTGGCGCTTTCAATCGCCTTGTAAGCAAGGTGATTGAGTTTCCCAAACAATGCAACACGACTGATTTCCGTCATCTCGTGATTTCCTTATGTCTTGCTGCAACCAAGCAATTGTTTTAAGAACCTCTGATTAAGTCTGGGTTGAATTTTTCAAGAGATAAAATTTTCAGATTCAAGGCGCAAATTGCAGGGAATAGCCCGCTATTTTCAAAGTTTGCAACGCAGAAGCTGGGAATTTTTGCCTTGAAAAAACAATTCATGACTTAATTAGAGGTTCCTTTAATTGCAGCCGCTTTTTAAAGGATTTAAAATCAAGTCCTCCGCGTCGGCTTCAAGGCTTTCCGGGTTGAGCCAGCTGGTCCAAGCCAAATGTCCCGTTTCCCCCAATTTTATCGCGGGGACTGCTTCCTTTTTTAAAATGAGCCGAAGGTCCCATTCGAATTCATCTCCGACATAGCTTCGCAGCAAGGTCGTGAGTCTCTCGAGGCTTTCCCTTCCGGGAAGAAGCCGCTGAAACGGCGTGAGATCCATCGGCCCGATGACGATTCTAAACTTTTGCTGGCAGACCCACACCTGAGAACCGATGGTCGCCGAGTCCCCAAGGCGGCATGAATCGCCCCCTTCCCCCAACCGGCACCGGTATTGTTCCGGCAATGTGATCCATTGTCCGATGAATTCTTCGATGTCAATAGGAGCCTGAAAAAAATCCGCCAAAATGGTCTTCAGGCCTTCGGCGTTGCGGGTCTGGCAAGCAAACCTCCCCGCATAATGGAGAAAAGCCAAGTCGGGCAGCTCACTCCGATTGCGAAGAGACGGCAAGCCCAATCCAAATATGGACGATAAATAAATCGAGAACCGGTCTTCTTCAGGCCGGTCGAAATTGACCGCAGGTTGCGCGCTGGCCCAAGCACGGTAAAAGAGCGACAACATGCGGTGGTGAAAGATATCGGCGAAACGGGCAAAGGTGGGGTCATGCGCGTTTCGCATGCGCTGCCGGGCATATTCGCTGAGATGCAGCGGAAGCGGACCGTTGGGCCCGAAAAGACCAAAAAACAAAACGGACAAGCGGGGCGGAAATGCTCCCTTTGCCAGTGAAAAAGAAGAAAGGGCGGCGGGCGCAAAGGCGAGCGAAGGTTCCTGCGCCAGGCGAACGGGGTCCTCTTCCACATGGAGCGCATGCCCCATCTTGGGTTTTTCCGGAAAAATCCCTTCCAGTCGGCGAATCGCCTGAAAAAAGTCAAATGCGTATGGCGACGCTTCCAGTGCTTCAAAAAGCGCTAGACAATGTGGCGCTTTCCGGCCCGTATCGGCCATCGCACAACCTCCCCTCGATCCACCGTAAGCACAACGGTCTCGGTGAATGAATTGATCGAAACATATTTTGCAAAGAATTGATCCAATACCGCGCCAAGCAGGAAGAAGCCGGTTCCTTCAAAGGCCGCATCATGAAAGGTGAGCGCAACCTCCAAACCCCGGCCGTAGGAGACCGGCCCCGGTATCGGCATCCTTCTGGTAATCGGTTTGGAAACCACCGACCTGACGCCATCGATTTGTTTCATCACCGCGGCCTCGCCCATCTCTCCATAAAGCATCAGGAGTTCCCGAAGCGCGGAAGCACCCTTGATTTTGTCGCCGTCCATCAGCGAAAGGTAATTCAGGGATAAATGACTGATCAAGCGCCATGCGGTCTCCCCAACCGCCTGAGAGGGTTTTGGTTTGGTGGGTCCGGCCAAGCAGGTCACCGATGCGACCGGCGCACCCGACTCGAGCGTAAAATCGCCTTCTCCCTTACCAATCGGCATCTGCAAAGGCAAATCCCGGTTCGTACAAAGGAGATTGAGCGCGAGCTGACGCAGATCGGGATGAAAGGGCGTTTCTCTGGAATCCACAAGGGAAATAAAAACCTCGTTCGACACATAACTGGAGCGACGCCCTTCTCTTTTTTGTTTTGACGAAAGCACCGTGGGTTTGCGATGGACGGCGTAATAGGCGCCGTCCCGGCGGTGATGGGACAGATCGTTAAAGGCATAGAAGGGCAAAAATTCCTGTTTGTATTCCGTGCTGGTACCGTAACCAACAATACTGGTCACACCATAAACCTCAAAATCCAAGGGCCGGGTGCGATCCGGGACCACATGATAGCGATTTTCCCGATCGGACAAAAGAATACGGTCGGCCCGCCTCGGAAACAAGTTAATGGCGGGTGTACAAAAGAGTGCAAACTTGGAGGCGACGACCTCTTTTTCCAGGCTGGGCCGGCTGCGATCAAGCAACACAATCACTTCGAGTTCTTTACTGGAACAGCGCCGAACGGCCTCCCCCATCCCGGCGAACTCCACAAACATGTAGCGCTCTGGAAAGTTAAAGTATTCCTGCAATAAACGGTAGCCCTGAAATGAACGCGCGCCATAGGGGAGCAAGGCCTGCTCGTCCTCAAAACCGACGCGCCGAATGTGCGAAGGATCGAGAATCCCTTGCGCGGGGGCTGAGGACGGAAAGGGACGAAGGGCCAGGCCAACGGCGTTTCCCATCAATTGCTCATAGAGATGCATGCTCGTTTCATCTCTTCCCCGAAGGAACAGGGTCAAGGCATCGAGCGGGAGTTGGTCGAAGGAAACGCCGACCGTCGTTTGAAACCGCAAGACAATCCCGGCCTTGATGGAATTTAAATGCCCACCCGTGATGGAGAGAGACCCAACATCCGTCACGTAAAGGGCCTTGGTCAGTTTAATCGGCCATAGTGTCACGTCGTGGGCCGTTCTGTATTCACAGGCTGTCTGCTGGCTTTTTCCGATGCTGCTCCGCAGCACGGTTTGTTTGGGAACGACGTAGCCCTCTGCCAATGCGCCTTCATTTAAATCG
>JBHHXH010000111.1:0-4252 GCA_046756925.1 Nitrospiria bacterium | reverse complement strand
GCCCCGGAACGTGAAGTGGTGGAGGCCCCGGAACGTGAAGTGGTGGAGGCCCACCCGGGGCTTCAATTACATCCCGACTATCGCATTATCGCCAGTTTTACGACCGGTAGCGGCAGTTACGTGCGGTCTCTTTTGGCCGATGATCGATCGGTATGGATCGGCACCACGGAGGGCATTATCCAAGTCGAGAGCCGATCGGGAGAAGCCGTTCAAATCTATACCACACAAGACGGCCTGCTCAGCCCCTATATATTCACCATCAATAAAGACCGAAATGGCGTGTATTGGTTTGGAACCAACAATGGCGGCGTCAGCCGCTTCGACGGCACAAGTTGGAAGACCTTTCTCCCTTCGGATGGCTTGGCGGATTTTTGGGTCTACGGCGTCGATTTCGCCGACGACGGCACAACTTGGATCGCGACATGGAACGGCGTCAGCCGTTTCGACGGAAAAGGATTTAAGAATTACAATACCGGAGACGGCTTGGCCGATCGATGGGTTTATGCCTTATCGATCGATTCCAAAGGGGCCATTTGGTTCGGGACGGAGGGCGGTGTCAGCCGTTTAGAGACCAACGGGGCTTGGAAAACATGGGTCCATCGAGATGGCTTGGGCGCGCCGAACCGTCACCGTCTTTCCAAAAGCGACAACACCGGATTCGGCACCCTTGGGGGGGAACGAAAAGACGATTACAAACACTCGCACAATCTTTCCGTATTGGATCCGGACGGAAACGAAACCTACAACGAAAACTATGTCTTTTCGATGGCCATTGACCGCTCGGATACCAAGTGGTTTGGAACCTGGGGCGGCGGCGTCAGCCGTTTTGACGGCGAGCGATGGGA
Organism: Nitrospiria bacterium; assembly: GCA_046756925.1. GTDB lineage: Bacteria > Nitrospirota > Nitrospiria > SBBL01 > JAADHI01 > JAJDBU01. Next base: position 3,407 of record JBHHXH010000111.1, on the reverse strand, counting down.
AAATTTCACCACCGAGGATGGCCTGGCCGGAAACATCGTTTATGCCGTCACGGTTGATCCACATGACGGCGCCATTTGGTTTGGAACCAACCACGGCGTCTCCCGCTTCGACGGCCAAAATTGGATCAGTTTCACCGGCAATGACGGCCTGGCCAATGAAAATGTCTACGCCGTCGCCATCGATGGAGACCGGCGGGTTTGGCTCGGAGAAAAGGAAGGGGTCGATGTCTTGATGGCCCGATCTTCACAGGCACCGAGGGCTCCGCATCGGTAGGTCACATTAGAGAGAGGATTGAAGATTAGATGATCAAGATAGGAAGCCGTGGCAGCAAACTCGCGCTCTGGCAGGCTGAATGGGTCCGAAGCCGGCTCAAGGCACAAGGGATTGAATCGGAGATTTGCCATATCCAAACATCCGGAGATAAAATCTTGGATGTTCCTTTGGCCAAGGTCGGTGGAAAGGGCCTATTCGTCAAAGAAATTGAAGAAGCCCTCTTGCGGGAGGAGATCGATATGGCCGTGCACAGCATGAAAGACCTCCCCAGTGCACTGCCCGATGGACTGCATATCGCCGCGGTCACCCAAAGGGAAGATCCACGTGACGCGCTCGTCAGTCGTGAAGGTCTCGCGCTGGCCGACCTCCCCCAAGGCGCCAGGGTCGGAACCAGCTCGCTTCGCAGGCAAGCCCAGCTACTGTCGCTCAGGCCCGACCTAAAGATCGGCGCCCTTCGCGGCAACCTCAATACGCGTCTTAAAAAACTGAAAGAAGGCCGCTTCGACGCCATTTTACTGGCCGCGGCCGGCTTGCATCGCCTGGGATGGAGGGAGCAAATCACAGAATATCTACCAACCGAGCACTTTCTTCCCGCCATCGGCCAAGGGGCCCTCGGCATCGAATGCCGCAAAGACGACCCGGAGGTGCAAGAGATGATTCTTCCCTTAAACCACTCGGAAACGTCAATGACGGTCAAGGCAGAGCGTGCAATGCTTGACCGGCTCGAGGGTGGTTGTCAGGTCCCCATCGGAGGCCATGCCACCCTGTCGGACGGGAATATCACGCTGATGGGTCTCGTTGCGGGCCTTGACGGAAAAGTCATCGTTCGGGAAAACCAAAGCCTTCCCTATTTGGAGGCCGGCGGCCTCGGCGTCTCGGTCGCGGAAGCCCTCTTGGCCAAAGGCGCACGATCGATTCTCGAAGCCCTCTATTCGTCAGGGGAACATTCGACATAAAAGAAGATTATGGCATTCAAACGAATGGGCATCGATCGGGTCGGCGCCTTAAAGTATCCGTGCTCGCGATCTCAACCAAGGGACCCCGACGATTCGAGATCGAACAAGGGACTGTTGATACCGAGTAAGGTGTCCTTCAAGGCCTCCGAATAGACCTCCGTTGAGCAACCCTCCTGCCCCAAGAGCACTTCATGCATGCGGATATTGACCACGGATGCCAAGAGGTGATTCGAAAAAGCATCGCGCAAGCTATCGCAACAGATGCGTGTTGCGATAGCAGCTGCTTCTATTGCCGCAGAAACCGCTTTCTCTAAGACCGTTTCATCCATATGGTCTCTTTCGATTCCCTGTTTGCAAGGAACTTTAGATAGACTTTTGGAAGAAAACACGTATTGCCATTCTCTGGATGGAGTAACTTCTAGATATTTGCTCTCCAAAACCTCTGGTAGATAGATGTCTCCGCGACCTGTTTTAAGGTCCGACTCGTAGAGGGCTTCGACTTCACGCAGATGTTTTTTTAGCGGCATGTGCAATGGCTTTGGCAGGAACACTTTAGAAACCTTGTTTCTTCCTTCATCGAAAAGGTGGACTAGGCTTTGTACGAAATCAAGATCATGAACCCGTATACGAATCACCTCCGTTAAGTCCAACCCACTTCCGTAAAGAAGTTTCGCTATAAGTTTTGAAGATCCTTCCATCATTTTGAACAGTGCGCTTGTCTCGTTCCGACTTAAAACCCTATTACGGTTTTGGTGGCCGTTGCTCCAATTCGATATAAACCCGTCATCCAAAGGTTGATTCAGCACGTCTCGATACAAAAAGCTCAAGGCTTCCATTGCCTGCTGTGATTCAAGAGGATTATCTTTCTTATTTACACCGAAATGGCTTAAAAAACCTTCTACTTCAACCAAACCCATCTCCCTTGGATGCCGCTTATCGTTGAACCGAATGAACTCGGTCACCCACTTGGTATAACTTGCCTCTCTCCAAAACGAATAGTGCCGGAAATGAAGGATGTCCATCACCTTCCTTTCGTCCAGCGTCTTGTAAGACACCTGCTTATCCACTATCTTTTATTTTTTTCCGATGGCATCGATTAACGCGGGAAATCAACATAAATGATTTTTATCATATTGAAAGATATGGGTAAAATACAGGTAGAGAAGTATTATACAAAGGCAATGGGTCACTAAGCTGTTTTTCACATTTTGTTGAAGAAGGGAATTGCCCAACATTGAAGCTATTGTACAAAATGAGATTACGCACTTTAGGAATCACCCGAATGAACGCCACGTAGCCAAAAGCGGCGAAGGAGATCAAAAAAATAATGAATAAAGTAAAAAAATCTATTGAAATGTAGATACAATCGACCCTCCCATACTGAAGTTTGGACCGGAAGAAAACGAACTGACGGAATCAGGACGATCAAAGTTCTTCAACCACTTCGAGCGTCGAACGACCGATTCCCCGCTTGTACTGCATTCTCAGCGAATTATCTCCTCACCATGAACGGTCTATATTTGGAGCAGGAGAAGATTAATCGCTTAAACTGATTTAACCAAATAGGAAAATCTGTCCACCCCAATATTGTTCAGAACATTTAAGAATAGTGGAGCCTGTCTTCTACTCCACCATTTTTTTTTCGTCCAGATCTACTAAATCGGTCTCTGTTGCCACACGGTTTCTTCCGCCGTCTTTTGCATAGTAGAGTGCTTGATCAGAACGGTTGATAAAATCCTCTAAGGATTCTCCAGGCCGATAACAGGCTGCACCTATTGAGACGGTTACCGTTCCAAGCAGTCTTGATGTTTGCACCGATTTTAGCTTTGTCTCAGCGAAAAGGGTTCTTATGGCTTCGGCGACAACCTTCGCTCCCTTAAGGAGGGTTTTCGGAAGAATCACGGCAAATTCTTCCCCACCAAAGCGTGCGACAAAATCGGTGCCTTTCAACTTTTTCTTTATTTTTCTCCCCACGAATTTCAGCACCTCATCCCCGGTAATATGGCCATATGTATCGTTAAATCTCTTGAAGTGGTCTATGTCGATGAGCAATAAACACAAATCATTATCGTCGGAAGCGGTTTCGCTGGCACATATCGCCAGTGTTTCATTGAAGGCTTTTCGGTTGGCCAAGCCCGTCAGGAAATCCACTGTCGCCTCGGCCTTCGAAGATTCTA
>JBHHXH010000110.1:0-4475 GCA_046756925.1 Nitrospiria bacterium | reverse complement strand
TCCAAAAATTGCTTATGCAGCTTAAACACTCTATTTAATGGCCGGGTTAATAAAACCATGAAGGATTCCGTTCAGCTCATCTCTTTTGCGCAATTGGCCTTTGCGTTTATTCCCGCATGCATTGTCGTGACCATCTTTTACAAGTGGTCGCTCGATTTTCGCGACGCCATTTATGCCATCGCCCGAATGCTGTTTCAGCTTCTACTCGTCGGTTTTTTTCTCACTTTTATTTTCGAATCCGAGGGGGCCGTGATGGTTCTGATGGTCTTGACGCTGATGGTGCTGGCATCCAGCTGGATTGCATTGCGGACGATCAAACTGGAACGCCGAGGCCTCATCCACAAGGCGCTCTTTTCGATTGCCCTGGGCGGCGGATTTTCGCTCTTTCTCGTGACCCAAGCCGTGCTTGAGCTGGATCCCTGGTATGCGCCACGCTATCTCATTCCCCTGGCGGGCATGAGCTTTTCGCAGGCGATGAACAGCGTGAGCTTGGCCTCCGAGCGTTTCCGCGCGGAAATGGGCCGCGGGACCGCATATGTCGAGGCGCGCGGCACGGCCCTGCGGGCCTCCCTCATTCCCATCACCAATTCGCTTTTCGCCGTGGGCCTGGTGTCTTTGCCGGGGATGATGACGGGACAGATCTTGTCGGGCGTGTCTCCATTGATTGCGGTGCGCTATCAAATCATGGTCATGTGCATGGTCTTCGGTTCGGCGGGCATCGCCGCAGCCGCTTTTCTCGTATCGATCAAACCGAAAGCCCGCGATGCCGCCGTTGCAGAGCTCGCCTCTTAGTCATTCTCAACTTTCTATTTTTTTATTCCCCTTAATAAAAGGAGGGGAGGTAAGGTAGATGACCCAATCTAATCATAAAAGGACCCGAAATGATCCTCGCCGGTGATATTGGCGGTACGCACACCCGCTTGGCGCTGTTTCAAAATGAAGGGGATGTCAAAACACCGCTTCGCGAAGCGACCCTTTCGAGCCGGAAGTATACGGGTTTGGTTTCGGCCGTTCGTTTTTTTCTAGAAGGGCAAACCGGTCCAATTCGTGCCGCCTGTTTCGGCGTTGCGGGCCCTGTCTTCGAAGGCCGCTGCACGGCAACCAACCTGCCGTGGTGTGTGGATGCGGCGGAACTGGCCAAAGCCCTCACCATCCCTTCCCTCAAACTGATCAACGATTTGGAAGCAATGGTCTTGGGTGCCTTGGTGATTGAAGAAAAGGATCTTTATATTCTCAATGCCGGAGCGCCCGAGGTAAAAGGCAACCGCGCGGTCATCGCCGCCGGGACGGGGCTGGGAGAAGGGATGCTCTTTTGGGACGGCACGCAATATCGCTCTTCCGCATCGGAAGGCGGGCATTGCGACTTCGCGCCCCGAAACCCGCTCGAAATCGAATTGCTCGAATTTTTGTTGACGCGTTATCAACGCGTCAGCTACGAACGCCTCTTGAGCGGTCCGGGGCTATTAAACCTTTACGAATTTTTAAAAAACAGGAAGGAAAGCGACGAACCCGCGGTACTCAAGGCGCGATTGAAAAAAGAAGACCCCAGCGCCGTGATCACGGAGATGGCGCTTTCGGGGGAGTCCGAACTTTGTGTTGAGGCCATCGACCTCTTTGCTGCTATCTACGGGGCAGAGGCGGGAAACCTGGCTCTGAAAGTCCTGGCGACCGGCGGCGTATATATCGGCGGCGGCATCGCCCCAAAGATCGTAAAACCTTTATCCGAGGGCCGTTTCATGAAGGCCTATGGCGATAAAGGCCGCTTTTCCGATTTAGTGGCCCGCATTCCCGTTCATATCATTCTCAACGACCAATGCGCCCTCTTGGGCGCGGCGCATTGTTGTTTAAACGATTAAACCATAAAACGGCAAAGTCCGATTTCAGGATAGAAACGACGCAAAGTCATTACGCCTGCTTTTTCGAATAACGAATTTATGGAATTCATCTTATATAAGTATAAGCCTCATTTTTTAATTGGAAAACAAGCCCTAATCGATTCGCAAAACTTTTGCCCAAACAAGAATTTTTCGGATGGCATTGGCGGCCTCCCTAGACGTTTTGGGATAATCTGAAATGCGAAAGATCTTCTGATGCAGAGAAAGAAGGTCCGAAGGATCTTTTACGATTTCGCATGAATGTCCTAGCGAATGTTCGATAAATTGCTGGAGAAATTCGTGAGAGACAAGTGGTTTTCCATTTACAATCGGATTGTTTTTAAGTACCACTTCGTCCACCTTCCCCCTTGTTATACAAACAAGAAATATCAAGGGTTCATTCGTTTCTCCCATGACAGTCACCAGAAAAATATTGCCTTTTGTACGAGGATATAGGGGCTTCATATAGCGGGCCTTGTAATAAACAATAGAATCCCCTTCTTGACTGATATCCTTTCCATAGAGACGGTTAATCGATCTGCTTTCCTCAGTGCCTAATCTGATGTGCGTGTCCTTATGACGGCTATGGGGATGAACTCTATTTGCATCTTTCCGTGTGAGCGCGTGTGGTTCATGGTAAAAAATCGAACCTGGCGAAGCCAATGAAGCGCAACCTATTGTCATCGCGACAAAGAAAAACAGTAAGGAGCAATAAGGTATTCTTCGCATGATTATCCCTCTCTCTTTATCAACAACGGTCATCTTTCTATGGATCGGCAAGCACCCAGCTGGGCGTCGAGATATGCCCGTGCTTTCAGCAGTGCAAGCAAGGCATCTAAATAGCGCATTTGGGCCTCGGCCAAACGGCCCTGCGCGACACTGAATTCAAAGATGCCGATTTCCCCGGCGCGATAAGCCCTTTCCGGAAAGGTACTACGTTCTTTAAGCCGTTTAAGATAGGCCTCTCCGTAAAGGTTGAATTGATTTTCCGCCAGCAGAAAGCCCCGATGCGCGGCGGACACTTCTGCCCGTATCTCACGCTCCTTGGCGTCCAAGGCGATCTGCATTACATCGAGATTGACGCGGGCCTCCGTCACGGCTTCCTGGTTCCGATTAAAGAAGGGCAGCGGGATTATCAATGACGCGCCGATGACCGTATCCTCGTTGTCGCTTTTAAACAAGGGGCCAAGGGCAAGGTTCGGCACCTTGCTGGATTTCGCGAGTTGAAAGGCCGCGTCGTCTCCTTCACGGGCGGCCTCCATCGCCTTAAGGTCCGGCCGATGCTTCAAGGCGCAGGCTTCCAATTCTCCCAAGGCATCCGGGGTTTTTCTTTCTTGGGACAGGTCCGGTGAGAGCGCGCCGACCGCAACGACCTCTTGTCCGTCCTCCAAACCGAGTGATGAACGCAAGGCCTGTTCGATGACGAGCTTTTCGGCTTTGAGTTTTGAAAGATCCTGTTGCGCCTGATCCCGGTCGAATCGAAGGGTGTCGATTTCCAAGACGGAGATGTCTTCCTGTTGAAAGCGCTTCTGTCCGGCGGTGAAGAGCGACTTCTGCAGTGCCAGGCGCTGCGATTGGATATCGATCTTTTCCTGAAGGATCTGGAGACCATAAAACAGGCGGTTGACCTTCAGGCGCAGTTGCCGCTCCGTCTCGGCAATGCGCCACCGGGCTGCATCCAGATATTTTTCGGCGGTCTCGATCCGGTGTTCCCTTTGACCGGAAATTTCGATTTCTTGAAGAAGGCGGAGTTCGAAGTCGGTGCCCGAGTCTCCGGAGGGCGAAGCGAACTTTCTTTTCCGATAGTCGACATCGATGGAGAGTTCCGGATTCTCTTTCAAAAAACGTTTGGCCTGTTTCAGCCGTTCCGCTTCGACATGGCGTCGTTCCTTTTCCATCTTCAAATCCGGGTTTTGCTTCAAGGCCATATGAATGGCATCTTCCAAGCGTAATTTATGTTGTTCCGGCTTGAAGATCGCCTCCTCTGCGGCCTCGGCAATGGCCGTCAAGCCGATGAAAAATAACAGCACCAACAACAGACGACGGATTAGGGTGTTCATGTCTGAACTCCTTTCGACGGCAGGGGCCGTCCGAATTTTAAATACAAGGCCGGGATGACGATCATATTCAGTAAGGTCGATGAGAACAGCCCGCAAAGGATGACGACGGCCATCGGGGTGAGGATTTCACTGCCGGGCTCTCCGGCCTGAAGAATCAAGGGAACCAGCGCCAGGCCCGAAGAGAGCGCGGTCATGAGGATGGGGGATAAGCGTTCCATCGCGCCGCGCCGGACGGCCTCCTGGAAGGGCACGGATTCCTCCTCCATCAGGTGACGGATGTGCGTGACCATCATGATGCCGTTCCGCGTTGCGACCCCAAACAGGGTAATAAAGCCCACCAGGGAGGCAACGCTTAAAACCCCGCCAGAGAGAAAGACCCCGAAAACCCCGCCGATGAGGGCCAAGGGCAGATTCATCAGGATGATGAAGGCGTCCCGGGTCGAGTGAAGCGCCGCGCCCAAGAGCAAGACGATGCCGACAAGGACAAGGAGGCTCAAAAGCCCGATGGTGCGGGAAGCCTCCTGCGCCGATTCGAACTGGC
>JBHHXH010000109.1:0-4516 GCA_046756925.1 Nitrospiria bacterium | reverse complement strand
GTGGCTGGCCCACAAGCCCATCGCCACCTACGAAGGGTTTATTACGGAGGTGTACAAGAAGGGCCTCATCGAGCCGGTCAAAAAACTGTCCCAAATCGGTTGGACGATCGATACCTGGGTGTTCGACGGCCTGGTCAATGCATCGGGATGGGCGACCATTATAGAAAGCAAGATCTCCGAAATGTTCGATACGTATGTGGTGGATGGAACGGTCAACACCATTCCGACCGTAATTGACGGGAGTGCAAAACGGCTTCGTTTTTTACAGACCGGGTATATTCAAAACTACATTTTGGCGATGATTGTGGGCGTCGTGGTCTTTGGAATGATTGCCTTGGTCTTATTTTAGGTCTTTGCGGTTTTCGAATGACGGTGCAAGGCTTCAATTGCAAGCCAATAAAACGCAGTCCATCGAAACCGTGTTGTTTTAATTAGGAGACTACATGGAAGCAAATGTATATGGATTTCCGCTCCTCTCGCTGATTGCCTATCTCCCCTTATTTGGGGCGTTCGCCCTCCTTTTTATGAACAATGATGACAAAAAGGCGATTATGCAGACGGCATTCGGTGTTTCAATTGTGACGATGCTCATCTCGTTTCTCCTCATACCCGCCTTCGATGCCACGAAGGCCGACATGCAGTTTGTGGAAAAGCTCGACTGGATCCCCAGTTTGGGGGTGCAGTATTTTTTTGGAATCGATGGGATCAGTCTCCTCCTGATCATCTTAACCACCATCATCAGTGCCATTGCCGTCGTCAGTTCGTTTTCCGCGATTCAAGATCGCATTAAGGAATATTACGTTGCGATCCTTTTTCTGGAAACCGGCATGCTCGGGGTCTTTATGGCGCTCGATTTCTTCCTTTTTTATATATTTTGGGAGATCATGCTCGTCCCCATGTATTTTATGATTGGCATTTGGGGCGGGGGTAGGCGTCTTTACTCCGCAATTAAATTCTTTCTCTACACCTTATTTGGGTCCTTATTCATGCTTTTGGGTATTCTCGCCCTTTATTTTTTGAATGGCGATCCGGCTTTAGGATCGGGACAATATACCTTTAACATCCTAGAGCTCCAGAAGATGAATCTGCCGCTCCATCCCTATCAATATTGGCTCTTTTTGGCCTTCTTTTTGGGCTTTGCCATCAAGGTGCCGATGTTTCCCTTTCATACCTGGTTGCCGGATGCGCATACCGATGCGCCGACGGCGGGGAGCGTGATTTTGGCCGGCGTCTTATTGAAGATGGGGACGTATGGCTTTGTCCGCTTTTGTCTGCCGATTTTTCCGGCTGCAAGCCGTTATTTCGTGCCCCTGATGGCGGGGCTTGCCTTGGTCGGCATTGTCTATGGCGCGCTGGTGGCGCTGGCGCAAAAGGATGTAAAACGCTTGGTGGCGTATTCTTCGGTCAGCCATCTCGGTTTTGTGATGCTGGGGATCTTTGCCTTAAACACCCACGGCATTACCGGATCCATCCTGCAGATGGTCAACCACGGTATATCGACCGGCGCACTCTTCTTGATTGTCGGAATGATTTATGAGCGCCGCCACACCCGGCTGATTTCGGACTTCGGCGGGCTGTCGAATCGCATGCCGATTTTTGCCGCCGTTTTTGCCGTATCGATGTTCTCTTCAATGGGTCTGCCGGGACTCAACGGTTTTATCGGCGAGTTTTTGATCTTGGTCGGCGCTTTCGAGTTTAACAAGCTTTATGCCGGGATCGCGGTGATTGGGATCATCTTGGGAGCGGCGTATATGCTATGGCTCTTCCAACGCATGATGTTCGGACCGCTCGACAAGCCGGAAAACCAGAAAATTACCGATATGAACCAACGGGAGATGGCCTACATGGCCCCGCTGATTGTTTTTATGTTTTGGATCGGTCTGTTTCCCAAACCCTTTATTCGTGTCATGGAGCCGGCCGTCGCTAAGATCGTACAGCGGGTCAACACGGGAATAAAGGCTGCCGAACGGGAATCGACCCAAACGATCGAAGAGGTGAAAACCGAGCCGGAACATACCAAGATCGCATCGCAAGTGGATGATGAGAAAGACATCAACGAATAAATGGAACCGTCCTTGCCCGATATTCAACTGATTGCCATCCTGCCGGAGATGATCCTGGCCTTCCTGGCTTGTGCGCTGTTTATTGCGGAGCCTTTTGTCGGCAGGGAAAAACAGGCCCAGCTGGGCTATTTCGCCATCGGCGCCTTGGCCGTTTCGGGCTTGTCCACCATTCCCCTGTGGGGCAAGGAAATTTCGACATTCAACGACATGGTGTCCTTGGATTTTTACGCCCTCTTTTTTAAGGTGGTCTTTCTGCTGATTTCGGCAACGATCATCCTGATCTCAATCCGCTATGTGGAGATTGAGCGGATCAACCTTGGCGAATACTACGGCCTGATTCTCTTTGCGACGGTCGGCATGATGTTCATGCCCTCGGCGACGGATTTGTTGTCGTTTTATCTCTCTTTGGAATTGATGTCCATGGCCTTCTATGTGTTGACCGCCTTTATGCGGAAAGATCCCAAATCGATCGAGGCCGGCATTAAATATTTCCTCACCGGAGTTTTTGCTTCCGGGGTCATCTTGTATGGCATCGCCTTTCTCTATGGCGCCTCGGGCACCACCAACCTCAAGGCGATCGAGGCCTTTATCGGAACACAGGAAATCGCATCGAGCCCCTCGCTGATCATGTCCTTCGTGCTCTTGGTCACCGGTTTCGGTTTTAAAATAGCCGCGGTCCCTTTTCATATGTGGGCTCCCGATGTTTATGAAGGCTCGCCGACCCCCATTACGGCCTTTCTGTCCGCGGGTTCCAAGGCGGCGGCGTTTTCGGTCATGCTGCGGGTTTTCGTCAACGGCTTCGGTCTGACCAGCGGCAGCTGGTGGCAGATATTATGGATCGTGGCCGTGCTGACAATGACCCTCGGCAACATCGTCGCCTTGGTGCAAACCAGCTTTAAGCGATTGATGGCCTATTCATCGATCGCGCATGCGGGATACATCTTGATGGGTTTAATCGCCGCTTCGCAGACCGGGCTGGCCGCCGTCATCGTATATGTTGTGGGATATGCCTTCATGACCTTGGGCGCCTTCACCCTGGTCATCCTCTTATGCAAGAAAAACCACCGGGGAGATCAAATCAGCGATTTTAGAGGCCTGGCGCGGACCAATCCCTTCGTCGCAGGCACCTTCATCCTCTTTGCCTTGTCCTTAATCGGTATTCCCCCAACCGCCGGCTTCGTCGGAAAACTGTTTTTGTTCAATGCAGCCATACAGGGGGGGTTTTATTGGTTGGCCATCATCGGCGTGCTCAACAGCGCCGTATCCCTTTATTACTATTTCAGGGTGGTTAAGGTGATGTATATGGAAGATCCGCCCGATGGCCTCATCCTTTCGTTCTCCCCGGGCATGAAAGTCGCGCTCGGATTGACATCCTTTATTACGCTTTTTCTAGGACTCTATCCGGAACCGCTCATCAAAGCGGCGCTGACCTCCGTAAAGATCTTCCTATAACATCACACGACCCTCCAGCCAAGCGGCATTGCATTTTTGCCGAAAATGTGCGACCCCTTTTCAGCCGATCAGACGGGCCATCGGGGGCTTGACCGAATGATACCCGATGAGGCATATTTCAGGTAGGGGGGTCCGCTGAAATCAGCATGAAAATGGAATTTCAAACCCATGAAAATACGGAGAAATACCATTCTGGTGTGGGGATGGATAGAAGCAGGTTTCTCATAAGCGCAGGAGGCGAGACAAGTCAACAGGGAGGAGGTTATCATGTCGATTCAAACGGTATTGATTCCAACCGATTTTTCCGATTTATCGAACGAGGCGGTCGACTTCGCTTTTTCATTGTGCCAAGCGATGAAGCCAAGCATGATTTTTATGTTTGTGGATGATTGGCCCGATCATTCGGACGCGACGGCGCCCCTCCATAACGAATATGGCGACTACAAGAGAGAAGAGGCGCACATGTTGTTGGATAAATTGGTTCAAAGGGCGAAGGAACACGGTATGAACGGGAGTCAAGAGTGTGTCGAGGGGATTCCATATGTCGAGATCATCCGGATGGTCAGAAAAAGAAAGGTGGACCTGATTGTGATGGGGACACACGGAGAAACAGGCCTCCCGCATATCATGATTGGGAGCCAGGCGGATCGCGTGGTCCGGCTATCGCCTTGCCCCGTTGTTACGGTCAAGAGCAAGACACACAAATATAGACCGATTTGAGAAGCGGGCCGCTTCATCCGAGCGCTTGTCTCTATAAACAAACGGGTGGATCCGCGCCCCGATCAATGGGGTTATTTCCGTGCCGACCTTGTTTTTCTGGATAACATTACAAAGGTAATGTTATCCAGATATATTCGGCCAGGATACGAAGTCTCTATTCAGTCAACAGAACAAGAGCATTGCTCATAAGCAGCCGGTTTCGATATTATCCAGAAACGAGATACTTACTTGATGGCCCACCTAGGGGTGGGCCATCGCTCAGGATGAGGAGTATGCTCGTC
>JBHHXH010000108.1:0-4564 GCA_046756925.1 Nitrospiria bacterium | reverse complement strand
CCATTTAAAAGCTTGTATGAATTTGTCGAATTCAAAAATCACACTTTCAGGAAGACTTTGAGGATGTTGAGCTCACCCACAAGTTAGTAAATAGTTTTCTCGGATAATACCGACAAGAACATAAAACGACAGCTTTCTATCAATGATTTGGCAATAGTGCTTCCATTGCTTCCCGTAAGAGCGATTCGTATTTTTCGATGTCGTAGCCCCAGGCACCGTCGATGAATCCAATTGCGCGTGCGCGGTCCGAGGGGAGCTTTGCTTTCATGTCGGTGATGACGTAGGAGATCGTTTGGCCAGGGACCAAACGGACACCTCGGCCTGAAAGCTCTTTCGCCACAATCGCACTCAGGCTGGCCTTTTGGTAGGCCTCCGGCGCTTTCGAAAGCGACTTGGCGATGGCCAATTCGAAGAAGGGGACCTGGCCCGATCGGAGCTGGTCCCGATAGTCTTCGAAGCGGGCGATGACATCGGGAAGCCTTGCGTGATATTCCTGGGCGTCTCTTGCCTTCGAAAGGATGTCGATGAAGGCCTGTTGGGCCTTCTTGATGAAATAGGCCGTGTCGGAGCGCCGGACTTCGATGCCGCGCAATTTTGTTTTGCCGGAGCGGAAAAGCCCAAGGTAGCGATTGGGCACGCCGATTTTGGAATTTGATTTGGAGGGAGGAAAGAGGAGCCAACGATAGATGCCTTCGAAGGCGATGGGAATTTCGCAGTCGCGTGAGATCCGTTCGCAGAGGGTCTCATAATCTTCCTCGCTTGCGTTTGCACGTTTCAACCAGAGCGAATCGACAATGGCATGCAGCATCTCGAAGCCCTCGTTTTCCGCAATTTCTTTTGCCTGAAGCAACTTTTCGCGCGCGTAGGCAGTAATGGTCTCATGTGCTTCAATTTTGCCGAAGCGGGCGTTTTTGTAGCCCTGATACCCGAAGGTGGTGACCAAGCCCCATTTCAGGGCCGACTGACGTTCGTCGTAGATGCGCCGCTTGGCCGGATTGTCCGCCGTTTTTTTTAAGTGTTTGTATCGCGCCCGTTTTCTCAAAAAGGGTTCGAGGAAGCGTGGAATCAGCCCTCTGCGTTTATTGCAGAGATGGTGGCCGATTTCCGGAACACGGTTTTCGGGACAACAGACACAGTTGATCGTCTCGGGAGAGATGTTGTATTTGGCCATCAGCGAAGGATACATCGAGGCAAAGTCGAGTTCTCCGATCGATTCGTAAAGGCCCAACTTGGGCGTATAGGTCAGGCCGCCTTTGTCTGTCAGCAAGAGTTGGCCCGCGCTTTTAAATCTTTCCGGTTCCCGTTTTCGCCAAGGGATCAAGATACCGTCTTGAAAGGCCAAGTCCATCTGCATCGATGTGATGGCTGTGCCGGTTGAAGTTCTCGCCATCTGCTGCACCGGGATCTTAGAGAGCCGGGCGAATTCGAACAGTCCTTCCAGATCGGTCTGCCCGACGAGAAAGGAATTGTAGCGGTCGATGTGCCAACGCCCGAAGAGAAGCCGCGCCTCCGAGCGGTGGACGATGGCGCCGTAAGAAAAATAGGACCGCTCCTTTTTGGCTTGCACTTTCTTGTACGGCTCCCGGTTGAGCTGCAGCGGCAGACCCATACGCTCGGCGCTTCGCATCAGTTGGGGTAGGATGCAGGGATCGCCCCATTCTGAGAGAATAAGGTCGGGATCGCATTGCGTTAGGATATGGTTGAATTGTTCTAGGATGGCCGCTTCGTCTCCGCCTTCGAGCGTGCGGCATCGTCCTTCGATCTCCACCTCCAAGGCCCTCGGACCGGTGTGATCCGGCCGGATATGTTCTCCTTCCATTCGAAGATGCAGTATCGAGAGGGGTGGGATTGTATAGTCGGTGTCCCAGATCGAATCCTTCACTTCGATGGCCGCGATGGCGCCATCCAGTCCCGCTTCTAGTTCGCAGAAGGCGAGGGGGAAGAGGCCTTTGGAAAAACAATAAAGCTGGGGAAGGGACAGGTCGCAATTATAGAGTGTGAGCGCACCACCCTTGAAACCTTTTTTATTTTCGAGGGAGATGACCCATTGCACGACCTTGACGAAGTGCAGGGGATTGAAGACGGTAACGCAAAGGACGGGAATCGTTTGTCCGGAATAGAATTCGATGCCTTCGGACTTTTCGATACGAAGCGGGAGTTTTAGTTTGGCAATAAAGGCACAGCATTCGTGGAGACGCGCGGGTGGGCCGCCGATATAAAACGATGGGGCAAAGGAATCGAAGAGCCGGTGTTTTTTGCCCGATGTGTCGATGAGCCAGAGACGCATGCCGCCATAAACGGGATAGAGATCAAAGACCCAGCCCTTGAGGGTGAGGCCAGATCTAATGACGGTTGTCCGAGATTTCATCTGCGGGTTTGGGTATGACGTCTTTCTTTTTCCAAGCAGACGATCCGTTTTTCCAGGCGGGTGTTGCTCTTATAGGCCTCGATAAGCATGGCCACAACCATGGCCTCGAAGGGGCTGGCTTTGGAGGCATAACTTCCTGCGGCGACGTGATATTTGGCCGCATGAAAAAGGCTGTCGAGAATCTCTTGGTCCTCGCGCCGCAGGGCGCGGCGGAAAGCGGCCCATGAGCTGACTTCTTGGGCGATGAGTTGGGTGAAGGTAGCGAGTGTTCTGCCCATTATTTCCTTTAGAGATAAAAATTCCCCCCTCCCATGCGAAAGGGGGGAATTACAAAAGATGACTAGCGATGCGCATGCACGGGCTTGGGCGCTTCGATAGGAAAGACCCATTCGCGCGCCTCAGGTTTTTCTTCCGTGATGCGTATCGATGTTTGAAGTGGATCGCGCGACTGATCCACGCGGAAGATATGCTCTGCCGTCGTTTTGAGATGTGAGAGAAAAAAAGCTCGCCGCCCCGCCGATTTTTGGGGGAAGGGAGAGAGAATGACGAAGATCCGATCCGGCGCGAGCCGCGCGAGCGCCGTGACGATGTGGAGCAGGAGATTTTTTGCCTCTATGAAGGGGGCGGCCTCGTCGTAAAAGGTTTCCAGGGGCGCGCAGAGCATGACGAGGCGGGGGTGATGCGTCGATATGCCGCTTTGTAATTGATTGAGGACCAACGATCCCATTTGGTGGCAGGTAAAGGCGCGCGAAATAAAGAGCGAGGAAAGAAAGCTTTTCGGATCGTGGCCGATCTCTTTTGCCAGTTCAACGAGAGGATAGGGATTGAAGCGATTGTCACCATCCAAAAAAAGGACGCGCTCGCCACGGCTGAGCCGCCATCCCGAAAGCAGGGGCGCAAGCCCGAAGAGGACCGGATCTCCATAAAATAAAAAGATGCCTCCTGTTGCATCCGAAATGAGGGAGAGAGGCGGGTCTTGAAAAGGGGAATCGAGAAGGGTGTCCATTTTTTTAATCAACCTTTCTGATCGGCGGTTTAAGCAGCGGTCCTTTTAAACCCGTGACCGAATTAAAAATCGAGTCGGATGAGGCCAACAACCTTGCCGATGATCTGTAAGATGCCGTTTCTTCCGGTCATCACAATGGGGAAGAAGGCAGGGTTCTCCGGCTGCAGGACGACTTGGCTGCGTTTCTTAATCAGCCGTTTCACCGTGGCCTCGCCTTCGACCATGGCGACGACGATTTCGCCCGATTCGGCATCGGGTTGGGGCTTCACCAGCACGAGGTCGCCGTCCAAGATGCCTGCGTCGATCATGCTTTCGCCTTTCACCTTGAGCAGGAAGGCGTCGTCGCATCGGGCAATCGATGGATCGACCATCAGATTTCCCAACCGGTTTTCTTCCGCCAAAATCGGCTGCCCTGCGGCGACTTTTCCGAGTATGGGGATGGACCGGCTGTATTTCTGCCCCACGACCTCCAAGGCCCGCGCCCCGCTCCCTTTCCGGATATAGCCCTTCTTCTCAAGCGCCAGGATGTGTTTTTCCGCCCCCCGCGTCCCAACCATCCGAAAATGAGCGGCAATCTCCCGCAGTGAGGGGGGATAGCCTTGCTTCTCAATCGTTTGGCGAACCAGATCCAGAACCGCCTTTTGTCTTGATGTTAAAGTGCTAGTAGTCATATGCCTACCTATACTAGAAAATCGGAATCGGTTTGTCAAGGGGGGTGTGTGGAAGGTGTCTTAGGGTGGGAATTGAGGGAGAGGTGATCAAGAGGATTAAGCAGATACTTTTGGCGTTTGATGCAACTTACTCTGGAAGTGTTTCAGTCAAAATTAGCTGATTCCGTTTGATGTACGTAACATACCCTGCTTATTTTGAGTGTTACAGTCAATATTTGTCGAATAGCCACTTCAAACCTTGCACAGATTGGATGATATCAAAAATCACGAATTCTGGAAGAAAGGGAGCGGCGCCGAGTCCCCCTGGTTTAGTCTTATAAAGGTTCTTTTTATTTTATTTCTGGTTCATATTACTTGTCCTGTACATAATCTTAGGAATTGCACTTTGCCCAACTCTGGCATAGCATCGCTAAAAAGATATTTCTCTCCGATTTTTTGATTGGTCTTGGACCATTTCATGCGTCTCTCAGTCATAGGTCAGGAATAGGTTTCTATTACTTCCGTTCTACGAAAGCAGTC
>JBHHXH010000107.1:0-4745 GCA_046756925.1 Nitrospiria bacterium | reverse complement strand
ACTATACCAATATTGCTACAATAAATCTCTATATTTATTGGCCAAGTTAATAAGATGCTCATCGATAAAACCACTGCCACTCGGGTATATTGAGCCCTTTCGCATTATCGAAGTGCCGTGTTCCTAGAATATTGCGTATTGGCCTTGTTTCTCCTCGCGGCGTTTTCGGCCTCGGGCTTTTCATTATGGAACCGAAAACATCGGTGTTCCAGAACGTGAAAGTCAACGATAAAGCAGAACATAGATGTTTGCGGACGATTCTTCCCGGTCAATGTTCACGTTCGACAGCCGGTTCGCTGGGGCGTCCGACACTGGTATATTGAAATCCGAGTTGCGCCATGCGCTTTGGATCGTAGATATTTCGTAGATCGAAGATGACCGGCGCGCGAAGCCCGGTCTTAATGCGATTTAAATCGAGGCTGCGATATGGGTTCCATTCCGTCATCAGGACCATGGCATCCGCCCCTTCGACAGCCTGATAAGGATCATCCACAAAATGGACATTCTTCAACACCTTCCCCGCCTCCTCGATCGCGGCGGGATCGCAAGCCACGATCTCGGCCCCCATCTTTTGGAGGGCTTCGATAATGGTGATCGAAGGCGCCTCCCGCATGTCGTCGGTATTCGGCTTGAAGGCAAGCCCTAAGAAAGCAAATCGCTTGCCTTCAAGTGCTCCCAGTGTGTCCTTTATTTTTTCCACCATGCGTAAGCGTTGGTTTTGATTGACTGATAAGACCGCATCGATGATTTGAAAACGGTAGCCGTTGTTTTTGGCGATTTTTGACAAGGCCGATACATCTTTTGGAAAACAAGAACCGCCGTATCCGGGCCCGGCGTGTAAAAATTTGGAGCCGATACGCCGGTCCAGGCCCATTCCCTTGGCCACTTCCTGGACGTCCGCCCCGACCTTCTCGCAAAGATTTGCAACCTCGTTTATAAAAGAGATCTTGGTTGCCAAAAAGGCGTTCGAGGCGTATTTGACCATTTCCGCCGTTGCGATATCGGTGATCACCATCGGTGTTTCAATCAGGTATAGCGGACGATAGAGGTCCTTCATGATCGCGGCTGCTTGCTGACTTTTGGTCCCGATGACCACACGATTCGGATGCAGAAAGTCCTCAATGGCGGACCCTTCCCGCAGAAACTCTGGGTTTGACACAATATCGAAATCCAGCTGTTCCTTCAGCCGGCTGCCGATAATCTTTCGCAAACGCTCCCCGGTTCCGACCGGGACGGTGCTCTTCGTGACGATTACCTTGTAAGCGTTCATGTGATCGGCGATGGTTTCAGCGACCTTTTCGACATGCGAAAGGTCGGCGAATCCGTCCCCCCTGGGTGGGGTCCCGACGGCGATGAAGATCACCAAGGCATCTTGAATCGCCTGTCCCAGATCGGTCGTAAAAGAAAGTCGGCCGGCTTGCACGTTTTTCTTAACCAGCTCTTCCAAGCCCGGTTCGTAAATGGGAATAACCCCTTTCTGCAATTGGTCTATCTTCTTTTCTTCCTTATCGACACAGGTCACACTGACGCCAAGCTCCGAAAAACAAGCCCCGGTAACGAGTCCGACGTATCCGCTTCCAACAATCGTAATATTCATTCACATCTCCTCATCTCGCGTGATTCAATTTGCGCTCAATCTAGTTTGTTTTATAGATGACGGCCGCATCACCGGACGATTCAGGAGCACAGGGCCCGCCATCGGTCTAAGAAACTTATAGGTGCGATTTGTTGTCCCGCGACCGCAGAAAGTAGTTTATCATGAAAATCGGCGTTTTTCTGTATCGATCTGAAAATTCGATTTCTTGCCCAAACGATGGGCGGTGATTTACTATTCCAAATCCAGGTCATCTCGTCGCCCAAATCCTGGAGGATCTCTATTTTGCGACGCCGATCCAGCTCATAAGTCTTCAGGATCTTTTGTGAAAAATCGCCGTCGTCGACACAGTGTTCGAATACCTGAGCGAGGCGCATACCATCCGACATCGCCGCGTTTCTGCCTTGCGCCACATGGGGGTTCATGGCATGGGCGGCATCCCCCAAAAGGGCCCCGCCGTCCACCACCCAATCATGGCATCTGACACGAGTGCAGCGCATAAATGACGTTGCGTCCCAGGCATCAACCGTTTTGAGCGTCTGAGCGAAAAAGGTGCTGATCTCGGGGTGAAAGGCAAGCATCTCTTCCTTCAAACGGTGGATGCCTTTTTTGCGAACCGCATCGTACTCCTTAACCGGAACCAGGTAGAAAAGGTAGATCTTATCGCGCGATACGGGAAACGCTCCGAAGATCTTTCGTCTCCCCAAATAGTACCGGGATGTCTCGCCGAATTCGGGGGGGCGATCGACGACCATAGTGACATAACCGTCGGCATATACATGGGTCCGATGCCGGATCCCGAAGGCGTCTCGAACGCGGGATCCAAAACCGTCTCCGCCCACCACCATCGGTGCATGAAAGATAAGTGCTTTCCCGTGATAATCGGCTTCAAGACCGGCGACGCGCCCGCCGTTCCAGAGGATCTTTTTGAAGGCCGCCCCCCAATAGGTTTCGATGTTTGCCGTCTCGGAAACTTTTTTTAAAAAGAGCCGCTGCAGGGTGTCCGGCAGGAGGATCATTGCGTAGCGATAAGGTGGCGGGAGCCGGGCATAGTCGATGGTGCAAAGGTGTGCACCGGATGATTGGTAGAAGTGCACCTTGCGGTTGCAGTGCACATCCGCTTCTTGGAGTTCGGATAAAAGTCCCAGCCGGTCGAGGACTTGTAAGCCGTTGGGTTGAATAATCTCTCCCCGTGGAGGCGGAATGGGCGGGGATTTTTGATCCAGCAGGGCGATCCGGAATCCCCCCTTTGCAAGGCTCAGGGCCAACACCATCCCCCCGGCGCCTCCGCCGACGATGACCATGTCCCATTTCTTCTTGGGCATTCCATCCAGGCTCACCATGCAAGGTACTCTACTGGACCCCCTAGGGAAGGTCAAGCCACAAGTTCCGTTTCGGGAGGCCGTTGCCTTGCCTTCGAAATAGGGTTTGACTTCATTCGGTGTTTTCGGTAGTAATGGCATCTCCTTGTCGAAGGAGTGGGTCTTGGAGGTCGTGACATCAATCTTCCTGGGAGTGCTTATCCCTCTCGTTGTTTTCTTAATCTTTCGGTCTTTCAAACAAGACCGGACAACGCACAACGACGGCCTGTTAATCATGCAGCAACAAGTTGACCAGCTCAGGCAACAGCTTTCCGAGACCTTAAACGCCAATTCGCAATCCATCCAGCAACAGCTCTCGCAAGTGACGCTTCAAGTGAACAGCCAACTCAAAACCGTCAATGAGCAACTGTCGGCCACGACCGGACAAATCGGCAACCGTCTTGAAAACGCCGCGCGGGTGGTCGGGGAAGTCAAACAAAACCTGGGTGAGCTGACCAAGGCGACACAACAGGTCTATGATGTCGGAAAAGATATCTCCAGCCTTCAAGAAATCCTCCGCGCCCCAAAGCTGCGTGGGTCTCTTGGGGAGTTGTTCCTGGGGGAATTGTTGTCGCAGATCCTGCCGCCCAGCCATTTTGTCATGCAATACCGTTTCAAGAACAACGAAACCGTCGATGCCGTCATCCGGTTGGGACCCGCCATGGTGGCGGTCGATTCCAAATTTCCACTCGAGAATTTTCGGCGGCTGATCGATACGCCCGATCCGGAGGGGAAAAAGACGCATTATCGGAAGTTCCGGTCCGATGTCAAAAAACATATCGGCCAAATTGCATCGAAATATATCGTTCCGGATGAAGGCACTTACGATTTCGCACTCATGTATATCCCGGCGGAAAATGTCTATTACGAGACCATCATCAAGGACGAGACCTTTGGGGAGGAGAATGCGCTGAGCAGTTATGCCCTCTCCAAGCGGGTAATCCCGGTATCGCCCAATTCCTTTTATGCCTATTTACAAGCGATCGTCCTTGGCTTCAAGGGGCTTCGCATCGAAAAATCGGCGCAGGAGATTCACCGGCGGCTGCAGCGGATGAGTGGAGATTTCCATCGATTCCGGGAGGAATACGAGGTCTTGGGGAAACACATCGTCAATACGCGGGGAAAATATGAAGAGGCGACAAAACGGCTCGACCGCCTGGGAGACCGTTTCCTGGCGATCGATCAGGGAGAGACGCCCTCGGAGAAATCGTCCCTCGAATAGATGATGGATACAGCTGATTCCCTTTTTAAAGAAATGAGGTGAGCATGACAAAGCCGCAGCAAGAACCGGTGCAAGTGAAAATTGAAATCAATGACGATACCTCTCAGGGCATGTACAGCAATCTCGCCCTTTTGTCTCATACCGACACAGAGTTCGTCATCGATTTCGTCTACATCCAGCCCCAAGCGCCCAAGGCCAAGGTGCGTGCGCGGATCCTGACCAGCCCCGCCCACACAAAACGGCTCTTGGCCGCCCTTCAAGACAATATCAGGCGTTTCGAGGAGAAAACCCCGGGCGGCCCTGAAAAAAATGCTTCACAGTACCAGGGGCATTATCTTTGAAACGGGTTTTTAAAAGTTTTTGTTGGTGAGCAGGAAGAATCGGTCGGATCCACCACCCACTCCCAAGTAGGCCAATTCGACGCTTTGGAAGCCTTGTGGGGCTTGGAAACCGGTAAAAAAGCCGGACAACAATGAGCGTGGAGACAAGCCTTCCGTACTAAAACGCCAGTCGCTGATCAAGTTGCCTTCCCCATCGCCGAATAGGAGAAACAGCGCGTTTTCAGCCG
>JBHHXH010000106.1:0-4845 GCA_046756925.1 Nitrospiria bacterium | reverse complement strand
ATATACCTCAGGAATTTCACTTAAGCCACTGTCTCATTTCCAGGGTCCACTTCTAGGCCCCAGTAATCTCGAACCTCCACTTCGTCTCGGGCAATGACCACGCGTCCTTTTACCAATGCCAGACGCTCCCTTAAGGTTTTGCCGGTATAGCCTTCCCAAATGCCTTCCATAATACGGTTGCCCCCGATCAACTCTAATAAGGCCGTACCGCAAATCGGAATTTCGCCCTGGCTCCTCCAGTACGACAATGCCACATAGCCCTTGGCAGAGACCACGCCTTCCATGGGATAATAGTCGGCCCAATCCTTTCCCTTTCCGACCAAGCGCAGCCGCTCTTTTGTCGTCCAAATCTTCATCGGGTGGGTTTCGAAAACCTGTTCCTTGCCCGGCTTTCCATCCGCCGGAAACTGGGTCCACTTGGCGAACCACTCCCCTTCCATCTTCTTGGCCGTGCCGACTTCATGAAAATGGCCATGAAAGAGGCTTTTACCCAGCCGTTTTTGATTGTGGGTTTCCACTTTTTCGAAGTAGTCGTCCAGTGCGACGTCGATTATTTTTTCCTTAACGTGCTTGCCTCCATAACGGTCGATCAACACCCCGTATAAGCGTTTGAGGCTGTCTCGGTTGTCGCCCAAATAAATCTGGATGTTTTGCAGGGGCGAAGGGAGCTCTCTTTTTTCCATATAGTATACAATGGGAATGACCGCATTCTTCTTTTCCATGCCCATGGCATAGGCGCATTCGAAATAAAGCCAGGGTTTTTCCTTCGACTCCGGCGTATAAAGGCCGAGTACCATATCGGCTTCCCGTAGCGCTTGCTCGACTTTTTCGCGCCAGGCACCCGAAGCCATCCCGCCGCCGGGATTGCGGTCGCTGGAATACCAGGCGTCGATACTGGCGCCGAGATCTTCAAACAACGTTTTCCATGCGGCGGCCAAGCGGCGTTCACCGTGTGCATGGCTGATGAATATCTTCAATTCAAGCTCCCAAAAAGGGGAAGGATGCGTCCTTGTGTTTTATGTAGCGCTTTGAGGCATTTCTATTGGGAAGGGATCTCCCTTCGTTTTTGTGTATCGGATTTCAAATCGGAATCTACATCTTTCAGGATTCTTTTTCAATCCACCCGAATCACCAAAAATGATCGCTTGAAGCGATCGGGCCGATGAATCGTCTGTGGACCATTTCCGGAACATAGATGGGAAGTCATGTCTTCCTGTGACCTCTCGGGGATCGTCTTTTTTGTTATTCCTCGTGCAGGGCTTTTTCGATCAGCGCCTTGGCTTCGGGAGAAAGGTCCAGTCCGAGGGCGGCCTCATGCCCGCGGGGGGTCATTTTCTTCCAAGTCTTCCGGACGATGGGGATGAGTTTGGCTTCGTCGTGTTTTTTGGAAAAATCGGCGAAGTAACTTTCCAAAAACACGAGGCAGATGACATCCTCCAAAATCTGCATTTCGGGATTGCTCTTCAAACCTTTTTTCAGTAAGAGATTCGAAACGCGTGCGATCGTGTCTTTATCGTAGCCGACGTCCCGGAGGATGTCCGCCGCCGTATCCGCATGAAACCGGTTCAATGTCGTTCGCCACCGGTGATAGCCCTTGCGGTCCATCGGGTAATCCGATCGCGGAATCTTCCACCGGGCGATGTGTTGTGATCGCGCGGCAAGTTGGATGGCTTCGGAGGCTTCCGGAGAGAGGTGTGCGAGCCATTTCGTCATGCGTTCGGCATAAAGGATTTCCTTGGGGACGGCTTTGCCATCAAAAAAAGCTTGGTTCGGGTCTTGGCTGTTGACCGCGTCGATACGGGCGATAGTGTCTTTAAATTGTTGCGATTGAATCATTTTCTTTGTTCCGATTGTTTTTCGATGATTAACGGCCTTCGGGTTGCGGTTTTCCAAGCGATTCCAGATAGGCCTCCCATTCGACCGGGAGGAGGTATTTCTTTTTGTTGTTGCAAGCTTTACATGCGGGAACGACATTGCCCTTGACACTTCTTCCCCCACGAACGATCGGAACGATGTGGTCCATCGTCAAGTCGGCCGGTTTAAAGCGAGCCCGGCAATAGTGGCAAAGCCCCGCAGCCCGCCGGCGTTTCCACCATTGGCTTGCCCGAAGCATGCGCGCTTTGGCTTTTTCCTTGCCGATGGCGGCTTCGTCGATATCTGATATAAAACCGTTCATGTGGTTCCAAAGCGTATGTCATCGAATCGATATGTTCAAGATAAGAAATCGCGCCGGCAAGGTCAAGCCTCGCGTTTTCGTGGTTCGATGCGTTTTCGGCTTCCTTGGCCCGCCGGAGGTCCTTTCTTGACACCCCACAGCGATTTCAGTACGATATGGACCTCATGAAACAGGATTGGATGACATTGGAGGCGTTCTGGCAGCACTGCCGGACCCATCCTGTCAGCCCACTCCTGCGCCTTCTCCTGTCTTCAGACGGCACCATGGTGAGGGCCTTCACCGGCCTATTCTTGGAACCGACGGCCTTGCAGGTGGTCGAACAAGGCGACGGGGTCATCGACGAGGCTTTGTCCCAAACGCTTGGCGTGCCCATCGGGGAGAAGGCCATGAAAAGAAGGGTTTGGCTGAGGGCGCGTCGTGGGCGATCCGGTTACGAAAAATGCCTCTATGCAGTATCGATATTCCCGATCTCCAAGATTCAGCCGAACCTTTATCAAGACATACGCCTGGGCAAAAAACCGATTGGCCGCATGATCGAAGATCGCAGACTTGCCACCTGGCGGGACGCATTAGAGATTGCCTATCTTCCCAATCCGGATGCTGCCGAAGGGCTGGCGCTTCCGGAGGATACGTGTTTTTGGACACGCCGGTACCGCTTGACCATGCCGGGGCAGCTTTTGGCAAGTATTCGCGAAGTGATCTCTCCTCAGCTATCCTCTTTCTCTTCCTGACTTTTTTTCTCAACGCCTGTTTGTTCAAGACCTCGGATCCGACGACGCATCCGCCGGAGGCAAGCGACACCCATCCGAAAAAAACAATTCAGGCCCCGGAGGGCATGATTTGGATTCCTCCCGGCGCATTTATTATGGGGACCGACGATATTGATGAGCAAAACGAAGGGATGCAACTGGGCTTTCCCCAGCCCTGGTTCGAGGACGAACGGCCGAGAGGTGGAATCGACCTGGAGGGTTTTTATATCGACCGGACCGAAGTGACCCAGGCCGATTATTTAACCTTCGTCCGCGCGACCCGCCATCGGCAACCACCGCATTGGCGGCACGGGGCCTACAAGGTGGGTACAGAGGACCACCCGGTGACCTTTGTCGACTGGTACGACGCCAACGATTATTGCCACTGGCTCGGTAAGCGTCTGCCCAGCGAGGCGGAGTGGGAAAAGGCCGCCCGCGGACCGGGTGGACGGCGCTACCCTTGGGGAGATGATTTCGACATCGACCGGGCCTATCTCTCTCCAGCCTCCGACGTCTTGAACAAGACCGCACCCGTGGGGCAGTTTCCGCAGGGGGGCAGCCCCTACGGCGTGTTGGATATGGTGGGCAATGTCTGGGAGTGGACGGACAGCTGGTATCTGCCCTATCCGGGGAGCGACTTGAGAAAACCGGAATTCGGGATGAAACACCGCGTGGTGCGCGGCCTTTCCTTTCATTCCTTAGGACATTATCCTGGCAATGCCTATGCGCGTGTGCTGGAGGTCTATGCCCGCGCTTCGACGCGGTCCTACGATCCGCCGTCCGAGCGGCTCGGCGATTTGGGTTTCCGCTGCGCCAAAGATGGGGAAGGTCCTTGATTTTTTTAGTTCAGAAAAAACAGGCCATCGCCAACCTCATCCGACTGGACAAGCAGTACGGCACCCTGCTGCTGCTCTTCCCCACGTTCTGGTCGCTCATCGTTGCTTCCGAAGGTCGACCTTCACTCAAGCACCTGATCATTTTTACGATCGGTTCTTTTTTCATGCGCAGTGCCGGTTGCGTGATGAACGATATGGCCGACCGGAAGTTCGATGCAAAGGTGGAACGGACCCAAGAACGGCCCTTGGCCGCAAAACAGCTCACCCCGTTTGAAGCCCTCATCGTCTTGGCGATTTTGTTGAGTTGCTCGTTGGCGACCGTGCTCTTCCTGAATCGCTTCACGATCCTTCTCAGTTTTGCGGCGCTCTTTTTTGCCTTCATCTATCCTTTTGCCAAACGGGTGACTTATCTGCCGCAGATTGTCCTCGGCATCGCCTTCAGCTGGGGCATCCTGCTCGCCTGGGCCGCGGTAAGGAATTCGCTCTCACTGACGCCCTTTCTCATCCTGTTTGCCAACCTCTGCTGGGCCACGGGCTATGATACCATTTACGCCTTGATGGACCGGGATGACGACGTGCAGATCGGCGTGAAATCGGCAGCCCTTTTATTCGGCGAAAAAAGCTGGCTGGCCGTGGGCGGCTTTTATGCGCTCGTGGTGATCTTTCTTTCGTTGCTTGGGAGGGTTTCCCAAATGGTATTCGGTTATTATGTTGTGCTGGCAGGCATCTCGCTTTTTTTTATCTTCCAGGCAATCCAGCTCCGTAGCACGCTCTCGCGATCGACACTCTTTTTTCTCTTTCGATCGAATGTTTGGGTGGGGGTTTTGGTGCTGATTGGATTGTTGCTAAATTACCATGGAGGGGGTTCGTAAAGACATCTGACATACAGAAAACGACCCTTCAAACAACTCTAGATTCAAAAAAAGGGTTCTGGAAGAAGGTTGCCATCAGCTGTCAGAAAAATATTGTTTACACATTTTTTACTTTCATCTTTATCTTTGCTTTTTTCAATTGATCTTGAAGGGAATATTTATTAACTTGGCCAATAAATATAGAGATTTATTGTAGCAATATTGGTATAGTG
>JBHHXH010000105.1:0-5064 GCA_046756925.1 Nitrospiria bacterium | reverse complement strand
CCCGCCGACCTTTGTCCTCTTCTGCAATATCCCATCCGGCATTCCCGAAAACTACCAACGCTACGTTCGGAACCAACTCTCCGAGGCCTTCGGCTTCCGCGGCGTGCCTCTCCGTATCAAGGTTCGGGCGAGAAGGCGGGTGGTTTTATGAACAGGGTCGGTTTATAATGACGTATCGTTTTTTATTTAAAAAGGATATGCGATGGAGTTTGAAAACCGCCTCTCTCAGTCTTCCGATCCTCAAGAGATCGTCTCGGCTTTAAGCGATAGACCAGCAGGAGAGTGGGATGTGGGGATATTGTTTCTTTCCCGGATATCGCGGGAAGGGGTGGAGCAAATTGTCGATGGCCTTCGAGGGGCAATCGCCGCTCGCCATTTTCTGGTTGGCAGCTGTTCCGGGGTGATCGGCGAGCGCTTCGAAGTGGAGAATCGTCCGGCCGCCTCCTTGCTGCTTGCGAAATTGCCGAATGTCAACGTCGCCCCGTTTTATCTGAATCAGTCCATCTTGACGCAATTAAAAGAACCGGCCGACTGGCACAGTTACTTCGATATCTATCCAAACGAGTGGCCCGTTTTCCTCGTTGTCCCCGACCCCTTCCTGCTGGATATTCATTTGCTGATGAAGGGCATGAATGCGGCCTATCCCCGTTGTCCCATGATCGGGGGTCTGGCCAGCGGTGCGAATCGACCCGAAGAAAATACATTGATCGTAGACGAAGCGCAATACAATCAAGGACTGGTCGGTCTTGCTTTAAGGGGCGACATCGTGGTCGATACCGTGGTATCCCAAGGCTGTCGGCCCATTGGCGAAACCTATGTTGTGACCCATGCCGAGGGAAATGTCATTTACGAACTCTCCGGAAAAACTTTTTTAGATGTTCTCGAAAGTGTCGTCCAAAAGGCTTCGCCGAGTGACCAGGACTTGATTCAGCAAGCCGTCCTCGTGGGCGTCACGATAGACGAAAATAAGAAGGCGCATCGGCGAGGAGATTTTTTAATCCGCGGACTGATGCATGTGGATCGAGAAAGCAAGGCAGGTGTGATCGGCGATTTTGTTTATGATGGGCAAAGCGTCCAATTTCAGGTACGCGATGCGGAGGCGGCCGTGGGGGACTTAAATGAACTCTTGATCACGCAGCAGCTGCGGATGGGAGGGCGCAAGCCGAAAGGGGCGCTGGTCTTTAATTGTAACGGCCGAGGTGAAAATCTATTTTCCTGCAAGCATCACGACATCGAAACCATTCAAGATCATCTGGGCCCGATGCCCGCAGCGGGATTCTTTTGCGCGGGGGAAATCGGCCCAATTGGAAACCAAGCTTTCCTTTACGGATTTACCAACAGCATGGCCTTGTTTTATCCAAAAGAAGAAAATGGCTAAACCATCGAGGGATATAAAAACCACCGGAAGATGAGTCTTTGTTTTGGTGATCGACATAGGTCGCTGGTTTCAAAATGTCTCTTGAAATATTCCCATCTAAATACGCTAGTTTAAAACCCGCCCGATAACTTTGTGTGCAATCCCTATCATGCCTACGCTTGGAGTATGCTAATATGGGTATTCAAATGGAAGTTTGTAAAGGCCGTTGTGCGTCGTTTCCTTTTTTACGGCCTTCGGCGGGGTTTATCGCATTTTAGAAAGGAATTAAGCATGGCGCATGAAACCAATATCCGGCTCTGGGAAACCCTCAAGAATTTGATCGAAAAGAATGATGCGAAACAGCTCGTCGATTTTCTCGATCGTCTTTCGCCTGCGGAGACGGCGCGTGTCGTCTCGAGGTTGGATGAAGACAATCGCAAACGCTTGCTTGTTCTCCTGAGTCCGGAAGATGCCGCGGACATCCTGCATGACCTGCCGGATGTACAGGCGGCCGATATGATCGAGGAGATCGCCCCTGAGGAGGCCGCAGCCATCATCGACCGGATGCCGGGCGACGAGCAGGCCGACATTCTGGGAGACGTCGAATCCTCCAACCTGGAAGCCATTCTCGATGCAATGCCTCAAAAAGAGGCGGAAAAAACCCGTCAACTGCTTGAGTATCCGGAGGAGACGGCTGGCGCCATCATGGTTACGGAATACCTGGTCTATCCGGAATCGATGACGGCGGGTCAGGTCCTCGAAGATATCGAGCATCACAGAGAGCAGGTCTCCGACTTTGTCGTACAGTATGTCTACATCGTTTCCGCAGAAGGCATTTTGCAAGGCGTCCTGCGAATGCGGGATTTTTTGCTCGTCAAGCGCAGCGAACGCATCAGTGATATTATGATCGCCGATCCGGTATATGTCCGTGTGAACACACCGCTTCAGGATCTTAATCAGCTCTTTCAAGAACACGCCTACTTGGGGGTGCCGGTGACCGACGAGGCCGGCTGTCTCATGGGTGTGGTGACACGGGAGGCGGTGATGGAGGCCGCCGGTCGGCAAACGGAAGATTCCTTTTTGAAAATAAGTGGGATTGTGGGCGGGGAGGAGTACCGATCGATGCCGATGGTGGACAGATCGCTTCGGCGGCTTTCGTGGTTGAGCATCAATATCGTGCTCAACATCATTGCCGCGAGCGTGATCGCCTTTTATCAAGAGACTCTTTCCGCCGTCATCGCGCTGGCCGTTTTTCTGCCGATTATTTCAGATATGAGCGGGTGTTCCGGAAATCAAGCCGTTGCTGTGAGTCTCCGGGAGCTGACCTTGGGTTTGGTCGAACCGCATGAAGCCATGCGGGTGTTCTTGAAAGAAGTCTGGGTGGGTTTGATGAATGGATTTTTTCTCGGAATTCTTTTAGGGGCGGTGGCCTTTCTTTGGAAAGGAAATGCTTATTTGGGGCTGGTTGTCGGAGGCGCCTTGGCCTTGAATACCATCGTTGCGGTTTGTTTGGGTGGTTTGGTTCCGCTGTTTTTGCGATGGGGTCGTCTGGACCCGGCGCTTGCCTCAGGGCCCATTTTAACCACCCTGACGGACATGTGCGGCTTTTTTATCGCACTCAGCTTCGCCTCCGCTGCCTTGCCGCGCTTGTCCTAAATTTCAGAAAATGAAAGGGATCACTCATCATGGATCGACCCGCCGTTTTCTGAGAAAGTCCGTACAACAAGGAAAACCCATCCGTTTATGGGGACGGTATATCAATAAAAAAGGAACCGCCCTTCCCCCCAAGAAACGGTCCCATCCATCGCAATCGATAAGTGTTGCTGTGTCAGGGTGTATTGTTTGTGCAGTGTGGGGCAAATTGAATGGGAACAGGGACGACATTCGGATCGATGGTGTTGGCAGTATTCGGGCCCTGCTGAACCGCCCCCCGGGCGTTGACATTGATCCATTCCTCTTCGGAAAAGCCGAATTCGCACGATCCAACCGCTGAAGGGACGATATGATAGACATTCAGCTGAGAATCGAGGAACATGTAGGCGCCCGCGGGGATGGTTCCATTGGATAGGAGCGGATCGAACGAAGCGTAAATTTTGCGCCCCAGGTGCCGATAAAGCCTGGAACGAATACGACATCCCCGCTGGCAGTAAAAAGATTGATTCTTGCTGTGATGCCGGGAATCGGTGGTCCATCTATCCCCTGTGTAACGCTCAGATCGCCCGGTGCCGGAAGACCTGGAATCAAATCGTCATGATGGACTTCTCGAAATGCCGTTTGCCGGAACGCACCCGTGATGGGATCCAGCGGTCCGAAGTGATGGGTGGTGATTTGGACTTCGTGATTGGTGTTTGTCATCGCGGCCATCTGGCTGGTGAAATTGTAGAGGGTACGCGGAACGATCCGAAGGTAGTCCGAGCCATCCGCGGGACCCATGCCCCAGGTCATGACGCCGTCACAGTTGGCATCCACATAACGCCAAAGAATTGTGACACGCTTCGTGGCCACTTGGAAACCCGACATGTCCAGGACCGGATAGCCGTCCATCTTAATGGACCCTTTATCGAGCTGGCAGTTTTTTTTCCGGCTGGACAGGGTCTCGCCCGCTGAATCTGGCCTCGGCGTTCGGAACCAGCGTGCCAAGGCAGAAGACCGCGGCGGAGAGAATGAGGATCATTGTTCTTAAACAATGATTGAAATGTATCGGTTTCATGATATCATCTCCAAGTTGGTGTTCGTATTCACACATCAGAAGAGATAGAAACGGAAACCTTGTCCCATTCCTCGCTCTTCGCATTTTGTATTTGCATATATGATTCCCATATATGATTCCAATGTGTGAAAAAACCATGGCTATTCGGATTTGGACATTTTTCATAGAAAGGACTTGATTGATTTGTGATGTAAATTCCATGGCAAATGAATGCCTTGCAAACTTTCTTGGCGACTATCCGGTATTCCGAAATGCTGCATTCGCATCAGTATATTTTTAAGCGCCTCTTCAAGGAAAAACCCTTTAAGCTTCTTCCCTGATTCTCCTCCCTCAGCTTTATTTGTATCATGCTGATTTCGGTTGTCTCGGCTTCGCTTCTCTCCAGTTATCTAGCCCACAATATCCTGCAACGCGATGCGGAAGTGACCACGACCTTCGTTCAGAGCATTGCACGCATTGAAAACATAGAAGCCTTTTTTATGAAAAAAATATCCATCAAGCAAAGACCGTTTTCGAAGGGGTATTCAAGCAAATCGCCACCATGCCGGAGGTGGTGCGCATCAATGTCTACGACACCAAAGGCGATGTCATCTGGTCCGACGATAATCGTTTGATAGGATTTAACTTCATGCGGAATCCGGAATTAATAGAGGCCCTTTCCGGAAATGTTGCATTCGCAAGCGGTATGTCTTGGAAACCCATTAAAGGAGAACACGTATTCGATGAGGTGGTGCCTTATTTTGCCGAGTTTTATATCCCCATCTGGGACGAGGTGGAAAAAAACGTGATTGGCGTCTTTGAAGTTTATAAAGTCCCATTGATATTGTTTGGTGCGATCCAGCGTGGAAATTGGATTGTATGGACCAGTACGGTGCTTGGCGGACTGTTCCTCTACGCATCCCTGTTTTGGATCGTACGCCGCGCCGTCTCCGTCATTCGTCGGCAGGAGGAAGAACGGGTCGCCTCGGAGAAGTTTTCCGCAATCGGCGAGCTGGCT
>JBHHXH010000104.1:0-5193 GCA_046756925.1 Nitrospiria bacterium | reverse complement strand
TAATTATTTCAATCCCTCTAAATTCTTATTTCATGTCGCGTGCTCTTCGAGCTAACATGAAGACGACAGATATTTTTCGGCATTTTATCGAATAGATGTCCTATACATAGTGCTTACGGATCAGGAGCATTGAATGGGCGTCACGCATGTCACCGTCACAATTCGGAACCCGGGAGATCCCGAAAAGTCATGGGAAGGCCTTTTCCTTGTTGACACCGGCGCGATGGATTCGCGTGTTCCAAAAGATCATCTCGAATCCATTGGGCTTCAACCGAAGGCGCAGCGGACATATGAACTTGCAGACGGAAGCGAAGTTAAAATGGAGATCACAACAGGTGATATCGAATTTATGGGGGAGATCGTCGGAGGCACAATCATCTGTGCAGAACCCGGAACGGAACCTATTTTAGGTGTCACCGCCCTTGAATCCGTCGGAATCGACATAGACCCAAGAACTCAAAAACTGAAAAGAATGCCTGCAACAAGACTCAAAAAGCTTAAACCAAAATCTCCCATACGCGTGGTGTAAATAGGTCATAAATGGGTCAAATTTTTTGTAATTGACAAATTGCACCACCAGCTTGACCCGCCTCAGCCCCAATTGGCCGTATCTTTACCGGATATGAGCCCATATTATCCAATCAACAGGGGTATGCTTACGGTTGTCCGTACACTGACATCCGGGTCAATTCTTTATTATTGGCAAATGCTCATACCTTGGGGTTCAGGTCCCTTCTTGACAGCATTCTCATAGATGAACACATTCCGGCCTTGATGACACGCTGGCTGGGCCCGGCAAAGTATTACAGAAAGCCCCAAGCCCCGTCCCTTGACCTCGCTAAGACTGGTCTATGTACTGGTCTATATAAAAAACATGCCGGGAGAAACCCATGAAAAACGTAATTGGTTCTTACGAAGCGAAGACAAAGCTTTCAGAGTTGCTACGACAGGTGAAAGCGGGAAAGCGTTTCACGATCACGAGTCGAGGAGAAGCCGTTGCAGACCTTGTTCCGAGCGTCTGCGTGAAGACAAAAGACAAGGTTGCGGCAGTGGAAAAGATGAAGGCGTTCATGCTGAAGAATCCGGTGCGGGGAGTGAATATTAAAAAACTGATCGAAGCAGGCCGCGCATGAGGTTTGTCCTCGACAATTCCGTCTCAATGCGGTGGTTCTTCGGTGACGGCAAACCCCGGGAACTCACCTTTGCCGAAGAAGTGCTTGACGCATTGCGGGACGGGAGCGCTCTCGTCCCGGTGACATGGGGACTCGAAGTGTCCAACGTGATTGCCAGGGCGGAAGTAAAGAGGCTCGTCACAGAAGCCCGCAGCGAGAACTTCCTCGGTATGCTTGAAGCCTTGGATATCGAAGTGGATGAGCGGACTTTTTCTCAAGCGCTGTCGGGGATACTTCAGTTGGCGCGACGTTACCGGCTATCCGCTTATGACGCCTCATATCTCGAACTGGCTTTGCGCGAAGGCGTTTCCCTGGCGACGCTGGATGAAGACCTGGGGAAGGCGGCCAAGAAAGCAGGGGTGACACGATTCTCACAAAGATAAAATTGGGGGGGGGCAATGCTTTACAATTGACAAATTACACCGTCAACTTGGCCCGTTTTCAACCTAAATCCAATACGGTCTTACGCAATAAAAGAACTCACTGAACGACCCTCGACTTAAAGTCGAGGGGTTCGCGGAGGATCGATTGAAATCGACTTCATCCGATTCCGACACGTTGAAAAACGTTGCTTGTCATTTCGAGCGAAGGGAGAAATCTTGTCGATCAGCATTTGTCGTTTAAGATTTCTCAGTCACTTCGTTTCTTCGAAATGACAAGTCGCAAAGCGACAACGCCAACTTTTCTTCGCCTAAAGGCGAGGGGTTTCAACCATCCCCGGATGAGACATTAAAAAAAGAAGGACAAAACATCCATATTCCTTGATCGACCTACGACAAGGGATTTTCAAAATCGAAACCGAATAAGGCGGGATCTTCGCCAATGACCGCCGCCGAAAAGATATAAAACACATAGTCATAGGTTTCTTGCGGAATTTTGTAGTGTTTAAGCAGCTGCCAAAAATTCCGCTCCCGAGGGTTCTCCGGCATCCCCTGAATCAGCCGCCGGACGCGGTTGTGCCCCCAATTGTACGACGCCATCACAAGCAGCCCCGAGGCCTGCGCCTCGCCATTGTAGATATCCTTTAGGTATTGCGCCGCGGCTTTCGTGGCCTTGTCGAAGTGAAAACGTTCGTCCTTGGGATCGTAATGCCGCTCCTCAAGCAGGGGGCCCGCTTGCAGACCGTAGCGCATGGCCGTGTCCGGAATAAACTGCCAGATGCCCTTGGCAATGCCAAAGCGTGTTTTCGGACCGACAATGCGTTCCTTAAAATCGCTCTCCTGAAGCGCCAAATAAAAAAATTGGACCGGCAAATGGTTATCCAATAAAGTGCTGCGGATGGTCCCTGTATATCCTTGCAATTCCGAACGATTGACCGCAGTGCTTAGACGGCGGGTGGACTGCCATTTCTGGATGTAATTCCGCACCTCGTCTACAAAGGCCTCCGGGATGTTGAGGTCGCATTCGCCGAAGATTCGGGCAACCCGCATAATCAGCTTTTTCTCCGGACCAAGATCCCGATTGTTATAGAAACCGAGTTCCGAAACATAATCGTTGTATCGCCGGGCCATCGCTTCGAATTCGGCCCTTTTTTCAATCATAGCCTTTTTTTGATCCGAACCGGCATGCGACAGCACCACGGACTCGATCTGACCCATTTGTACTTCAATCGCCTTCATGGCATAAAAGATATCCTCGGCAATCGCTCCCATGTTTTCGATTTGCCGCCGCTGATAAAAAGCGACGCCGCCGACCGTGATTAAAAGTAAGGCCGAAACGATAAGGATCGTTATATATCGCCGGGAATGTCGTTTTTGAATCCGATGAAAGGCTCGACGGACCATCATCGTATGTTCACCGATTGCGCCCGCAGTAGATTTTCCGAAATACCGGCCCACGATCTGCGTCACAGAACCGGCTTCGGTGGGCGTTTTCGTTTCCGGGCCGGAAAGTGGCGCCGTTCTCGATTCCTGCTGAACGGACAGAATAGGCCCGTCGGCGCCCAGTTCTATCCTTGCCTGCTGGGGCAACACCGCCTCTTGAATTAAAACACCGTCCAAATATGTCCCGTTCGCGCTGCCGAGATCGCGCACCTGCCACTTCGCACGATTAAATACAAATTCCAAGTGCGTCCGGCTGACGTGAGAATCTTTCACCTGAACGTCACAACTTCGCGCTCGACCGACACGAAACCGGCCCGTAAACCGAAAATCGCGCGTCTCCGATATCCCTTCCTCGATACGAATAAGGATTGGAGGCGGCTGCCGAAAAGGTTCCGTTTTTTCTTCGCTTTTCACTGTTTTCGCCTGAATTTACTTGGAAATGAACATATGCCGTAAGTAAATGTCAAGAAGCGCCTGGAGCTCAAGATCGGCGATTGATCTTGAGGTAACCCGTCAAGTCGCCTGAAAGACAAGGCCCGAAGCGATTTTTCGACCGAGGCGTACTTACCTGTACGGTGAGAAGCAAAATCGCTGAGAACGCTGTATTTTCAGGTGAATCGGCGCGAAGAATAAAGAGGGTGGGAGAGAAGCGATGGAAATCAGCATTGGAGTTCGAGTCCTTCCTCAAAAAGCGTCGCCTCATCCAACAAGTTTTGGGATGCCTGGTCATCGGGCCGCCTTTTTAAAATCTTTTTCGATAAAGAGATGGCCTCGCAGGGAGATTGTTCGTCGTGGAGAAGGTACTTTGCCTCTGCAATCATGAAAGGAACAAGCATGTCGATCTGCGCCTTTGCACTGGGATGGTCCGGTTTTAAATCGAGCACATGATTAAATTCATCGTAGGCCATTTCATACTTATTTTCTTTGTTTAAGGCAGCCCCTTTTTCCAAGGCCGCAACAATCTCCTTTGAAACCATGATGTAGTCGAGCGATTCGAAATGATTCGGGTTTGCATTGACGAGCCTTTCAAAGGAATCGATCGCTTCCGGAAACCGGTTTTCATGAAAAAGGGCCTTCGCTTCGCTGAAAGACGCCTCGAAACCCAATTGTTCATTCATGAGGGAAATCTGTACTTCTTCTGTTTTTTCATCTTTCAGTTCGACCACATCTGCCGCGTCTTCGGCCTGGACTAGGTCTTCAACAGGAGCCTTCTCAGGAGCCTTTTCTTCAGGCTCTTTTTCATCTAAACCTGTTTTATCCGCGTCCAAGGCCGGGGTCTCAAAAGGCTCTTTTTCTTCGGGCTTTTCTTTTTCTAAAACAGGGATTTTGATCGTCTGCCCGATTCGTATCATGGTCAAGTTCTGAATTTGATTAAAGTCCGCAATGATCCGATAATCCATTTTATCGCCATAATATTTCTCAGCAAGCTTCGAAAGGCTTTCTCCGGCTTTGATTGTGTGGAGGGTGTAGCGCTCTGCTCCAAGTGTGCTTGTCTTCTCCTCGTGGCCCGGCGTCCCAGATTTTTCAAAGCCTTTCTCATTCGGACCTCCCCCTTTGAGAACGGGGATTTTAATTCGCTGTCCGATGCTTATTTTTGCGATGTCCTGAATCCGATTAAAGTCCGCGATAATCCCGTAGGCCATTTTATCGCCATAATACTTCTTGGCAAGGATAGAAAGGCTTTCTCCGGCTTTGATTGTGTGGAGGGTGAAATCGCTTCCCTCCGCGACCAAAGTCCTCATCGGCCGCCTTCTTCTTGGAGAAGGCCGAATTTTGGATAGTTTCCTCAGGTATTTTAGCGCCTCTCGATGATCCGAATCCAAAAAGAGAACCAGTAGCAATTCGCTCCGCGATGTTTCCAGGCTTCCTGTTTGGAAGAAATGAATGCCGGCTTTAAGATGTTTTTGGATGGCTTGATCCAAGCCTTTCTCCAGGTGAGGGATCATGAGGTCCGCTTCCTCATTTTGAGGATCGATTTCCTGTATCTTCCTCCATCCCAGAAGCACGTTTTTAAAATCCTTGCGGTCTTCGTAAATCCTGATTCGGTCCTTAATTTGCCGGACCATTCGCGCAGTCTTGGGGTCCCTGACCGGGGCTTCTTTTCTGGGCGCAAGTTTGCCTTCAAGGGCGGCGCAACCCGTCATAACGCATGCCATGATGATCATGACGAGACAAAAAGTCCCTGGGCTTCCTCTTTT
>JBHHXH010000103.1:0-5422 GCA_046756925.1 Nitrospiria bacterium | reverse complement strand
CATCCCGGCCAGCCCATGCCTTATATTCCCCTTAAAAAGGTGAACATTAACCATCCTTCGATCGATGCGAGCAGGAGGATTAAGCATATTTCGATCCTTAAAGCGGTAGACCGCAAGGTGAGCAGTTTTAGAAGGATCATCCGTTGCAGGACCCTGGGCAGTCCCCGAAGCCAAAGGATCAAATCGATGAGATCATAGAGGATATACCCGAAAAAAAATAGACTCAAGATCAAACGGAAGGTGAAATAGGGATCAAAATGCATCGATTTCCTCTTCGATAGCGGATATCCGGACTGCGCTCCGCTCTAAAAATGCGATGATCGGCTGCAAGGGCATGCCGATGGCGGCCAGTTTGTCTCCCCTCAATTCGCGGACGAATCGCCGGCCGATGCCTTGGACCGCATAGGCGCCTGCCTTGTCGAGGGGTTCTCTCGTGGAGACATAGTCGTCGATTTCAAGATCGGTCATTTGATGCAGGGCGATTTCGACGGTTTTGCGCGAACGAAGCGTTTGGCCCGTGGCGACATCGATGATGAAAACCGCCGTCCAAATGGTGTGCACACGGCCTTGGAGGTTTTTTAGGATGGCTTTTGCGTCTTTCGGATTTTTGGGTTTTCCGATCTTTCTCCCTTCACAGTCAATCAAGGTGTCGCTGCCGATGACGATGCCTTCTTGAAGGCCGACGGCAACCGACCGGGCCTTCCCCTCTGCAAAAGAAAGGACCTCGTTTTCGGCGGGTGTTTGGGGGTCGGAAAGCTCTTCATAAGGGGGAATGACGACTTGAAATGGTATTTTCAACAGAGAAAGGATCTCTTTGCGGCGGGGCGATCCGGAGGCCAATATTATTTTCGGCTTAGTTTGCGTGTCGGGCATCCGATTCGACCTCTCGCAATAAAGGACTTTTGGTGAGGTGGGATTTGATGAGCTGCGCGACGTTATCCGCATGATCGGCCCGCACCATTTCCGCCCGAAGCGATCGCGCGCCTTTGAACCCCCGGCAATAGGCGCCGAGGTGCTTTCTCACACCGTTAAAATATGCCCGGCCATGCATCGCCTCAAAAAGACGGGCATGCTGCAAGGCGACTGAAAACAAGGTTTGGCGGGTGATGGGAGGCATCTGGATCAGCCGGGCCGATTTTTCCGTGTCATCCCAGTGTGTCCGATTCGAAAAAGCACGGGCGATCTCTTTGCGATTGAAGATCCAGGGGTTTCCCATGGCGGCTCTGCCGATTAACACGCCGTCAACCCCTGTTTGCCGGACACGGATGACGGCGTCGTTCAAGCTTTTTAAATCTCCGTTGCCGAGTATGAGCGTGTCTGAATCTCTTGCAATCTCGACCGCTTCTGCGATAGACACCCAATCCGCTTCACCTCGATACCCCTGACGCAGGGTCCTTCCGTGAATCGAGATGGCTTCCGGAGACGCTTCCAGTAGCCTAGGAATCCATTCCTTGATGACGATTTTTTCGACCCCGATGCGTGTTTTGACCGACACCGGGATCGGGTTTCGGCGGTAGACCGGTTTTTGCGTCCCACCGGCTTTAAATCGGTCCAGCCAACCGGACAGTGCCGGATACAATTGGGTGATGGATAAGGGCGCGCCGCCGGCCCATCTCTCAATACCGCTTCTAGCCGCCTTGATGATGGCGATGGCGCGCGCCGGATCATTAATCAGCGCCGCGCCGGAACCGAGTGCGGCGACCTTTTTGGAGGGGCAGCCCATATTGATATCGAGTCCGTCAAAGCCCAATTCACAAACAAGTTGTGCGACATGATAGAAGGAGGCGGGATGGGGGCCGTAGAGTTGAGCGACGATGGGGCGCTCGCTGTCGTGATAGACGAGGCCCAGCAGGGCGCTTCTGGCCCCATGGCAGATACCCTCGACGCTTAAGAACTCCGTCATGATGAGATCGGGGCGGCCATGCATGGCCGTGATCCTTCTGAAACAAGAATCTGTGACACCGTCCATGGGAGACAAGCCGATAATGGGCTTCGCCAGTCGGCGCCAGAAATGATTTTTTTGTGGATATGTCATTTTAATCGTACTGAGATTAAATTAAAAGTAAAAATTTTATTAATGCTATTTAATTAATTGATAAATAAGCTGAAATATAATATTAAATATACGCGGTGGCAACTTCGTCCGCCAAATGCTTGCCTTTCGACGTCAGTTCGACCGAGTTCCTTTGTATTTTTAATAAGCCGTCTCGAATAAGCCGATGGGTTGTTCTGGAGATCTGCGGATCGTGTTGAAGTACGTGCACCGGGAGGCCGCCGGATTTCCGAAGGCCGAAGATGATGGTATCGATACGCCGCGTCTTGGGCCCGACCCTTTCTCGATGGATGCAAGGGAGACGATCGGACTCAAGGGCTTTGATATAATCTGTGAGGTTTTCCGTGTTTTCCCGGCGCTCATGATTAAAATATGAATGGGCGGCAACGCCGAGACCGATATATTCCCCTTGATCCCAATATAGTTGATTGTGACGGCAGGCAAAATCGGGTTTGGCGAAATTGGAGAGCTCATATTGAAGATAACCCGCCGAGGACAATGTTTCACAGGCGGTATCGTACATGGAGAGGACCGTTTCTTCGGGGGGAAGGGGCAATTGCCCCAACGCTATTTTTTTGGCGAATAGGGTTCCGGCTTCGACCGATAGGGCATAGATCGAGAGATGCTCAGGAGAAAGCGCGATGCCGTGGCGAAGGGTTTCGGCCCAGTCGTCCGCCGTTTGGTCGGGTAGTCCGTAGATGAGGTCTATGCCAATATTGGCAAAGCCGGCGGCGCGTGCGCAGAGAAAAGCGGCATCGGCTTCCGCGGCGGAATGCTTCCTGCCCAGTTTGTGCAGATCTCGATCCGATAAAGATTGCATGCCGATGGACAAACGGTTCACCCCGGCGTCTCGTAGTGTTTTCAGTTTTGAAAAATTGAGGGTGGCCGGATGTGCCTCGAGGCTTATCTCTGCATCGCCCGCAACCTGAAAACAATCTCGGCAATGTCTCAGCAATGTTCGCAACTCGTTTTCCCGAAAAAGGCTTGGCGTGCCCCCGCCGAGATAGACGCTGTACATCGTACAGGCTTGTATCTCCGGTCTAGCGGCCGTCATCGCGATCTCTTTGTGCAAGGCGGTGAGATAACGTTTCGAGGGTCCGGAGCGAAAGCCTTCGATGGGGAAGGCGCAAAAGGCGCAGCGGGCCACGCAGAAGGGGATGTCTAGGTATAATCCGATGGGCCTCAATGATCTTTGTTGACTCCGATTGCGCCGAGCATGTCCGATGTCGCCTTGGGCAATGGAGTTCCACGACAAGATTGATATTTAAGATGTTCTATTAAAAAGAAGAGATCGTCCGGGCGGTCGATATCGTACCAAAAAGGGAGGAGTTCATAAGATTGTTTTTCGTCGTTTAATTTTTTAAGCGTGTTCCTCAGCACCCGTTCGGAACTCCAATCCTGATGGCTAAAGATGTCCGGCAAAGGCGTTTTCGCGCCGATTAAGTAATAACCGCCATCGAGGCTGGGTCCCAGCACCACATCCCGGCGAGAAAGACAATCGAAGGCGTCCCGAATAAAGGCAGTCGGCAGGGTCGGTGCGTCTGACCCGATGAGGATCACCTTTTCGAACGCTTTCGAATATCCCCATTCAAAAGCATGTTTCATCCGCGCACCCAGATTCGTTCCTTGTTGGGCAAAGGTCCGGAGAGGGTGGTTGGCTTTGCAACGGGAAAAAAAGGGATGATCGGGATTGGGAGAACAAGCAAGCGCTCTGTCGGCTGGAATATGCACGGTGAATGCGAGGGTGTCGATCATAAAGGCCTCATAAAGCTTTGCGGCATTACGCTTAGAGATATATGGCGACAGGCGGGTCTTCACTTGCCCCGGCTCGGGGGCTTTGGCAAATATGATCAGGAGATTCGACATCGGCTATTTTTGGTCTATTATGGTCTCTATGATGCGCTGGGTCAAGGGTCTCTCCCAACCCGGTATCCGCCTATTCGGCATTCAAATCGCTTATCTAGAAAGGCCGACTCGTCCATCGATTTCCAGTCAGTCCATCTAGCCAAAGGGTTTCTCAGAAAGGCTTCCTCTGGGTGACGAACCATATCGGGAGAGGGATATTTTCCACGTTTTCATAAAAATAACTTGACAATAGACCCATTCCGTTCTAATATTACAAAATTAATTATGATAATGATTCTCAATTATAATAAGGTTATCGGTCAAGAGCATTGAATAAATCAAATGAGCAGGCGACACGCGCTTCCACATCCTCTCAAAAAACGGATATGCGATGTTTGTGCGGCAGTTTGGTCGCGCGTCTCGTAGAAGCCGGTGTGGAACTCAAATGTAAACGATGTAAACGGTTTCATATCGTCCCCATCACCCAGGGACCCTTAAAATCCATGGGATAGAGGGATGGTTTTTTAAGATTAAGAGATGCGGAAGTCATGTATCTTGACCCGTTTGCCCTATTTTACAGTTCCACGCCGAAAGCGCAGGAAGGAGAGGCGTGCGGAGAAAATATCATCCGGCGCATATATCTTAACCCGTATCAGCTGCCGGGTATGCCGGGTGATAACGTTATATAACATGCTAAGTAGGTTCAACTTGGTGGGAGCAGATGACAAAAGAAGAAGCGCTTCTTAAAAAACATATCGCTAAAAACCGGCTTAAGGTGACAAAAGAGCGAAATGCCGTCCTCAAGGCCTTTATGGAGCTCGAGGGACATATCACGGCTGAAGAACTTTATCGTCATATGAAGGATACCGGGGCGACGATCGGCCTGGCGACCATCTATCGCACCTTGAATCTTTTTTGCGCGAGTGGTCTTGCCGAACAACGTCAATTTGGGGATGGACAGTCGCGTTATGAACTCACTTATAATGTCAGCCATCATGACCACTTGATCTGCAAGCAATGCAATCGGATTATCGAATTCGAAAACGAAGAGATTGAAAAATTGCAAAAAGAGGTGGCCAAGGCCCATCATTTTACCATTTTTAGCCACCGCCTGGAATTGTACGGCACTTGCGGATCGTGTTCCAAACTTAATGTGAAACATTAAGTTTCCGTATTTTTCGTATAAGGAGAAAAATGAGGCGCATGCCCTCATTCAAAAAGCGGCCAGAGATCCCTTGCGAGCCAGAGCCCGATGGTGCGGGAACGCACTTTATAAATAACGACATTCAATTTTAAGGAGGTTCTGGAAGATGCAAAAAAGATTGATATTTTCGCTAATGCTGGTTCTGGCATTGGGTTTTTCGCAAAGCGCCTGGGCGCTCGAGATGGAGGCGGAAGAAGCCGCCTCTAAGGTGCACTTACACGGTTATGGAGAGCTTCATTACAATATCCCCAGCGACGGGGGGACATCCAAGATGGATTTTCACCGGATGGTCTGGGGCTTGAGCTATGAGATCAGCGATT
>JBHHXH010000102.1:0-5466 GCA_046756925.1 Nitrospiria bacterium | reverse complement strand
TGCGGATGAATTATCTACTATAGGTATGTCGATTACTAAAAGGCACGGATTCAGGTAAGGGAGAGACTATGGCAAAGGTACTCGAGGGCCCTGGAATGGGTCTCCTTTCAAAATGGGGAATGACGGTTCCTAATTATGCGGTCATTACAACGGCCGATCGACTTGACGCGCTTGCACAAGCGAATTCCTGGTTAAGAGAATCAAAGCTGGTTGTCAAGGCACATGAGGCCATTGGTTCTCGAATGAAGTTGGGCTTGGTCAAGGTGGGGCTTGACCTGGATGGTGCCAGAAATGCTGCTGGAGAGATGATTGGGAAAGTAGTTTCCGATGTGACGATCTCTCAGGTGATTGTCTCCGAGATGGTTGACCATCAAGCGGAATATTATATAGCGGTCAAATCGACGCGTGAAGGAGCCGAGCTACTCCTGGCAAGTTTAGGAGGCATAGAGGTCGAATCGAACTGGGACAAGGTCAAAAAGATCGAAATCCCCTTGGGAAGCGATCCACAACGTGGTCAGATGGAGCAATTGGCCTTAGATGCCGGATTTGAAGGTCCGCTTGTGCAGAAGGTCGCCGATTTTGGGATCAAACTTTTTCAGTGTTATGATCAGGAAGATGGAACCTATCTCGAGATCAATCCACTCGTTTATAGAGAATCGACGGGTGATTTAGTCGCACTTGATGCGGTCACCATGATTGATGCCGATGCGCGTTTCCGTCATGCCGATTGGAACTTCAACTTTGCCTCGGAATTCGGGCGGACCTATTCGCACGCGGAAAAGGCCATCCTAGATATTGACAGCCGTATTAAAGGATCGGTGAAATTTATCGAGATCCCGGGGGGAGACACCGCCTTGCTCCCCGCTGGCGGCGGGGCCTCGGTCTACTATTCCGATGCCGTTCTTGCCATGGGAGGAACCCTTGCGAATTATGCAGAGTACTCGG
Organism: Nitrospiria bacterium; assembly: GCA_046756925.1. Classification (GTDB taxonomy): domain Bacteria; phylum Nitrospirota; class Nitrospiria; order SBBL01; family JAADHI01; genus JAJDBU01. The sequence continues at coordinate 4,521 of JBHHXH010000102.1, read as the reverse complement.
GCGATCCGGCCGACTGGGCGGTCGAGGCCTTGACCGAAAAAGTCTGCTCCTTAAAAGGGATCAAACGGATCATCGTCGGGGGGGCAATTGCGAATTTCACGAATGTCAAAAAGACCTTTGGAGGGATTATCAACGGTTTTAGAAAGGCGAAGGCCGACGGGAAGATGGAAGGAGTTCAGATATGGGTCCGCCGTGGGGGGCCCTTCGAAAAAGAGGGCCTTGCCTTGATGAAAGCCCTCGAAAAGGAAGGCTTCGATATCCACGTCTATGACCGTTACACACCCTTGACCGATATTGTCGATTACGCCATTAAAGGAGTAAAACCATGAGTATCGTTGCCAATAAAGAAACCCGAGTCCTGATTCAGGGCGGACCTGCCGGTGTCAATGCGGCCCGCAGGATGGCAGAGTTTTGTCATCTCAGCGGTATCCCCCTCAATGTCCTTGCCTTTGTTTTTCCGCCGAACGCCGGAAAAACAACCGAGATTCAATTCGGCAGTACACTTGTCTCGATTCCAACCTATCGTACAGTCGCCGAGGCAACAAAGGAACATCCTGCAATCAATACCTCCCTTGTTTACATCGCCCCGAACCGCGCCTTCAAGGGAACCATGGAGGCCCTGTCCGACCCTAAGATTAAGGTGATCTCGATGATTACCGAAGGCGTACCTGAGAGGGATGCAAAACTACTTCGTATCGAAGCGGAAAAACGCGGAAAAATCTTTAATGGCCCATCTTCTATCGGTATTATTTCCGCGGGAGAATGCCGTCTCGGCGTAATCGGGGGTTCCTTTGATAACCTCATGCTCTGCAAGCTCCATCGGCAGGGCTCATTTGGTGTGATTACGAAATCCGGAGGGCTTTCCAACGAGATCATGTGGATCTGCAGCCAATTCGCAAATGGCATTACCACGGCCATTGGCATCGGCGGCGATACCTACCCTGGAACCGACTTTGTGACCTACCTTGATATGTTCGAAAAAGATGAACAAACAAAGGCGGTTGTGCTGGTGGGCGAGATGGGGGGCAATCTTGAAGAATTGGCCGCCGCCTGGTATGCACAAAAGAAACGTCGTATCAAGTTGATCGCAGTTGTCTCCGGTTATTGTCAAGAGAAGCTTCCTAAAGGGATGAAATTCGGTCATGCGGGTGCCAAGGAAGGCCTTCATGGTGAAGGTTCAGCCCGGAGCAAAGCCGTAGCCTTTCAGGAGGCGGGTGCCATGGTTCCCGCCACATTTGGCGGCCTTGGGCCTGCGATTAAGGAGACTTATGAAGCATTGATTGCCAGTGGTGGCTTGGAACGCGCTGCTGAAACCGATCTCCAAGCATTACCAAAGCTCCCGAAGACAGTCGATGAGGCAGTTAAGGATGGTCAGGTCTTTGCGGAACCTCTCGTCAAATCTTCCATCTGCGATGATCGAGGAGACGAGCCCTATTACAGCGGCTATCCTGCATCGGAACTGATCAACAAGGGTTATCAGATCCCCCATGTAATTGGTCTGTTATGGGACAAGCGGCTTGTTAGTCCGGTCGAGGCCGAAATTATCAAACGGATTGTGATGCTTTCGGCCGATCACGGTCCCTGTGTCTCCGGGGCGCTGGTAACCATCATTGCCGCCTGTGCCGGCATTCAGATGGCACAATCCGTTGCAGCCGGAATGATCATGATTGGTCCGCGTTTTGGGGGAGCAGTGACGGGGGCTGGAAAATGGTTCAGTTATGCCGTTGAAAATAAGATGTCTGTGGACGATTTTCTGGTCTACATGAAGAAAAATGTCGGTCCGGTGCCGGGAATCGGTCATCGGGTCAAGTCACTCCGAAACCCGGACAAACGCGTGAAAGAACTTGTTAACTTTGTAAAATCCCAAGGGATTTCGACCCCGCATCTCGATTTTGCGCTTTCGGTCGAAGCAAAGACGACCGTCAAAAAGGACACATTGATTTTGAATGTCGATGGAACGATGGCCGCTATTTTGGTTGATCTTGGGTTCCCAATAGAAGCGCTCAATGGCTTTTTTATCATGTCCCGAACGATTGGACTCATTGGTCACTGGATCGATCAAAATCAACAAGGAAGCCGTCTGATTCGTCTTTTTAGATACCTAGCCAATTACGTTTCACCCAAGAGGCGAGAGGTTCCGCCGCTTAAAGCACCATAGACCTTAAGGCCTTAAGAACGCTTGATCTACTATCGCTGCATCGGTTAAAATCAAGTCTTTCTAAAATTTAGGGACAGGCAGGTTTTGATCGCGTTATTCGAGGGGGATGCCAATGTCTACAGACTTAATTAAAAAACAATACCAAAAGATGGAAAATCGGGTTGAATCGGCCCGGAAGCGCTTGGGGCGTCCGGTGACCCTTGCCGAAAAGATACTTTTTTCACATCTTGATGATCACGAAAACCAGGTATTAGAACGGGGCAAGGCGCAATTACTGCTCCGCCCAGACCGGGTTACGATGCAGGACGCCACCGCTCAGATGGCGATGTTGCAATTTATTCAAGCCGGCAAAAAACGTGTGGCCGTTCCGAGCACGATCCATTGTGACCATCTCGTCCGTGCCCAGACGGGTGCCAAGGAAGATATCGAACGGGCAATTGCGGAGAATAAGGAGGTCTACGAATTTCTTCGCTCTGCTGCCGAAAAATATGGGATCGGGTTTTGGAAACCCGGGGCAGGGATCATTCATCAGGTTGCCTTAGAGAATTACGCATTTCCGGGCGCTTTGATTATTGGAACCGACTCCCATACACCCAACGGGGGTGGCTTGGGCGCCCTTGCGATCGGCGTCGGTGGTGCCGATGCAGGAGAGGTGATGGCCGGTCTTCCTTGGGAGGTCCTTCATCCAAAACTTCTGGGCGTCCGCCTAACCGGATCGTTAAACGGATGGACCTCGGCAAAAGATGTCATCCTCTACCTCTGTGGTCTCCTGACGGCCAAGGGCGGCACCAATAAGATCATCGAATATTTCGGTCCCGGCGCGGAGACGATCAGCGCCACCGGCAAGGGCACCATTACCAATATGGGCGCTGAATTGGGGGCAACAACCTCGGTCTTTCCCTATGACCAGAAGATGGCGGCCTATTTGAAGATGACCAAGCGTTCCGATATTGCAGAATTGGCGGATACAAACCAGGTGCTCCTAAAGGCCGATCCGGAGGTCCTGGCATCACCAGAGGACTATTTCGATCAAATCGTCGAGATCAACCTCTCGGAATTGGAACCCCATGTGGTTGGACCACACTCACCTGATTTGGCCCGACCAATATCAAAACTTGCCGCAGAGGCCGAAGAGAAGGGCTATCCGCAGGAACTAAAGGCAGCCCTTGTAGGAAGCTGCACGAACTCCTCTTATGAAGATATTGCGCGTGCGGCCCATATTGCCAGACAGGGCCTAAAAGCCGGCTTAAAAGCACAATCGCAATTTCTCATCACCCCCGGATCGGAGCGGATATACCATACCATCAAGCGGGACGGTTTTTTGCGGACCTTCGAGGAAATGGGTGGCACCGTGATGGCAAATGCCTGCGGCCCTTGCATTGGGCAATGGAAACGGGAAGATGTCAAAAAGGGAGAAAAAAATTCGATTATCAGCTCCTACAATAGGAATTTTGCAGGTCGAAACGATGCCAATCCAGAAACACTCTCCTTTTTGAGCAGCCCCGAAATTGTGACGGCCATGGCACTCGCGGGCGATCTTCATTTCAATCCACTTAAAGGCAGTCTCCCTGCCGCAGATGGCACAAAAATTCGTTTAGAACCGCCGCAAGGTGATGAACTTCCCGGCGAAGGTTTTGCGGAGGGAGGGGAAGGCTTTATCCCCCCTGCAGAAGATGGAGACAAGGTGGAGATTATCATCGGGCCAGAGAGTGAGCGGCTTCAACTGCTGGAACCCTTTCCGAAATGGGATGGGAACGATTTTGACAAACTTCCTGTCTTACTCAAGGTCCGGGGTAAATGCACGACCGATCATATCTCTCCGGCGGGTCCTTGGCTACGTTACCGGGGGCATCTTGACCGAATCAGCGACAACATGTTTCTCGGCGCGAACAATATCTTTACAAAGGCGCCGGGAAAGGCGAACGACGTCTTGGCCAATGAGAGTGATCTCACACCGTCTCAGGTTGCCCGTCGTTATAAGTTGAAGGGCTTGGGTGCGATTGTGATCGGGGACGAAAACTATGGTGAAGGAAGTTCTCGTGAGCATGCCGCCATGTCGCCGCGATTTTTAGGGATCAAGGTTGCGATTACCAAGAGCTTTGCGCGTATCCATGAAACAAATCTGAAGAAACAGGGAGTATTGCCCTTGACCTTTACCGACCCGATAGACTGGGAAAAAATTGACCAAGATGACCGTGTGAGTGTCACTGGTTTATCGAATCTTGCCCCTGGCGAATCGGTGCATGTTGTTGTCCATAAGCCGAGTGGAGAAGTGCTGACCTTCGAAACAAACCATAGTTTAACCGAGGAGCAGATTGGCTGGTTTAAAGCAGGGTCGGCCTTGAATGCCTTGAACGCATAAA
>JBHHXH010000101.1:0-5507 GCA_046756925.1 Nitrospiria bacterium | reverse complement strand
ATTACAAATTGGCAATTGCTTTGCGAGAATTTATTTGAATAGACCTGTTTAAACCGGAAGATTTTATCTGGATAACACGCCATATCTATTGTTCTCCAGAAAAACCCGATAAGCACCTAATCGCCTTCCCCGTTGTCGCCGCCGACTTTCTATGTTAAGGTTTTGCCATGTCGAATGCGCCTTTTACCAGCCGGCTGGGCCTAATTAAAAACCTCCGCAAACACCTCATGAAAGGCCAATGGGCCGTGATGTCCGGCGGGCCGATGATCGGCAAAAGCACCCTGGCGGGAGAACTGGCCGGACGCTTGAATGACGACGAACACCGGGCCATCTTGATTTCGCTGAAGGATGCCGATCCGTCTAACGGGACCTGGCCCCTTTTTTTCGAGGCGGTGACTCGACAGGGCATGAGTTGGAACCCCAAAAACCCCTACCGAAAAAACCCGGTGTCCCTCCCCGATTTCATGACACAGATCCACCACATTGCCGAAAAAATGCCGCCGCAACAAAGATCGAAAAAACTCATCCTGCTCATCGACGACTGCGACAGCTTCTTCCCGCAATCGGAGAAGCTGATTCCACAGATCGCCAATATGGCTATGGAACTGACCGACGTCCCAATCCACGCCATTTGTTGGATCGGCGGTCTGGCCTGGGATGCGTGGGCGCGCGAACACCCCCGCGAATTCATCATTCCCCTCCGCTTCTACCCGCTTTCCGTCGTGCCGATTCGGGAGGCACGGCAGATCATCAGCGATCGCATGGGGCCGGCACAGATGGAAGCCGTTTGGAACGACACCGGCGGCCATCCCTATTTAATGGAACAGACCTTCGGCGCGGAAAACAGCACTTCGGTCGATGCCCTCGTCAAACGCATCTATGCGGAACTGCGGCCTGAAGAGGAAGCACTCTTAGATCAGCTGAATCCGGAGGGACAGTGGATGCCTTTGGAAGACCTGAAAAACGCGGAGGGCAATCGTCCGCCGAAGCGGCTGCTCGACCGTCTTTGCATGGCGGGCGTGATGGTCCGGACATTGGACCACGGCACGGCCGTGGTGCGCCAAACCTCACCGCGCCTCACATTCAAGCAGGAACGATGATCGAAACGACGCCCGGCAAGGAAACCATCGAGACGCTCCGGCTCCTCTACCCGATTTTTAAAGGAGAGGTCTATCGCCGCCGGGCCGCGATTGCTCGCATTACCCGGCGCGCTTCTCTTTTGTATGTTTTTCTTTCCGTGATCGCCATCTTGTTTCCCGCAAAAAACCCCATCCCCATCGGTCTTAAACTGCTTGCTGGCGGCGGCATCGCCTTATCGATCGTTTTATTGACCTACCAAATATTTCAAGAAAAATCGCGTCACGAAAAGGCAAAACTTCAGCTGATCGCATTAGAAAAAGGCTTCGGGTTTTTCGATGAAGGCAGCTACCTCCCCAACGAAAGACTTTACCCGGCCGATTGGCAAAACCGTCCTCCTATCGATCAAGGCATGATGGTTTCGATCGCGACCGTCATCGGAACCGGTATCGTATTGATCCTGGTCATTTTATGGATGTAGAGGTCTCGGATGGGTAATGGAGCGCCGCCATAGACGATATGGATGGACCGAAACCCACCTTGACCCAACCGGTCTCTTGATATAGACTTTTACAAATGGATCCGCGCGCGACATACCGTATCGATCTCTCCTACGAAGAAAATTATCTGCACGGCCCCTTTTTTAAAGAGGATTTTCCGCATCGGTCCATTCAAGAAAAAAAGGACTTTCTAGGCTTTAAGGTCAATTCCCTACTCGGCATTCCAGCCGGTCCCTTGCTGAATTCAAAGTGGGTCACCACCTACGCAAAGCTCGGCTTCGATCTATTGGTGTACAAAACCGTCAGGACCTGTTTTGTACCGAGCCATTCCGCACCGAATTGCCTGATTCTCGATCGAAACACATCGATTCAAGAAAAGGAGATCGGAGGACGATTGACGATCTCCCGCGACCAAGCCCAAAACCGCGTGGAGGAGATCAGCATCACCAATTCTTTCGGCATGCCTTCCCGCGACCCGAAGGAATGGCATCCGGATGTGGCCCAGGCGAAGGCGGGCTTAAGCCCCGGACAATTGCTGATCGTGAGCGTGGTCGGCACGCCGGGGCACGGTTCCGACTTGGCCGAAGATTATGCGCGCTGTGCGCGCATGGCGGTCGATGCGGGGGCCGATGTCGTGGAGATCAATCTTTCCTGTCCCAATGTCATCAGTGGGGAAGGCAGTCTCTTTTCGGATCCGGCGGCTTCCTCGCGGGTTTCGTCGATCGTCAAAAAACGCATCGGAACCACGCCTTTGGTCATTAAGATCGGTTATATTCCGGATCCCGACTTATTGGCCCGCGTCATCGCCGCCAACGCCATTTGCGTGGAGGGCATCGCATCCGTCAACACCCTGCCTTTTGAAGTCGTCAAACACGATGGCACACCCGCCCTGCCGGGTGAAGGCCGGCTTCGTTCGGGTATTTGCGGCGCGGCGATTCAAGCCTGCGCCATGGCCCAAGCGGCCCGTCTGGTGGATATTCGTCATAACGGACCCCACAATTTTGCCGTGATCGGTGTCGGTGGCGCCATGACCAGCGATGATATCCGTCGCTACTTCGCGCTCGGCGTGGATGCCGTCATGACGGCAACGGGCGCCATGTGGGATCCCTATCTCGCCTATCGATTTTGGAAAGAAGACGCGGAACGAACAACACCATGAAGCGACAACGGAAAAGAGACGACGTTTCTCAAATCGAAAAGGTGGAACTTCATCAGCACGTCGATGGATCCATCCCGGTCGATCTCACCTGGAAATTAATGCGTCGCCATGAGCTGCATCCCGTCAAGACAAAAAAAGAGATGGAAAAACTCTTGGTGCTCCAAAAGGGCGAGGAAGGCGCCTTGCTGCGATATCTCGACAAGTTCCATTATCCTCAATGGATTACACAATTTTACGACAACATTTCCCTGGCGATCGAATCCATCGTCACCGAGGCCTACGAAAATAATGTACGCCTGCTCGAATTACGTTATGCGCCCATTATTCACACCTTTGCCGGCTTGACCCTTCGCCAGGCCATCAGTTCCGTCCTAAGCGGCATTAACAAAGCGAAGGATCGATTTCCGATCGACATCGGCTTGATCGTCATTGCCATGCGGCATCAAGGGCCTCATATCGCCAAGATTTTAGCGCGCCAGGCCATCTCCGAGGCGCAAGCGCTTCACCAACGAAGCGGGGTCATCGGCTTCGATGTGGCAGGGGCTGAGCGGGGCAATCCTGCCCGGTTATTCGAGGAATCGTACGACATCGCCCGTTCCGGGGGACTTCATTTGACCATTCATGCGGGAGAAGATGAGGGACCTCAGGCGATATGGGAGGCCATCGATACCCTGGGCGTCTCGCGAATCGGCCACGGTTGCTCGGCCGTCGGAGATAAAACCTTATTAAGACGTCTGGCGAAGGACAAGGTCATGATCGAGTGTTGTTTTACCTCCAACTATCAAACGGGCGCGGTCAAGATAGGAGACCCACATCCGATACTCACCTTTTTGGAGCACGGCATTCCGGTTTCCATTTGCACCGATAACACCACCGTTTCAGGCACCAATCAGAACAAGGAAAACGAAAAACTCCTTACTTGGCTCAATCTATCCGAGATAGAAGAGATTCACAAAAAATCGAAGAGATACTCGTTTATCCATCATAACGGGCGGCCCAGATTAAAACATCATCCAAAAAGCCCCCCCGCAAAAAACTCACCCGGCGCCGGTCGCCCCCCCAGAAGGACGCCTCCAATGGGCTAGGGTGGGTATTCGTCTTGCCAAGCGTTCAACAAGATTTTGTTTTGGTGTTTTCGACCCAGCGCGCGGCCGTCACTCCCCTAGAATCTTTACAAGCACGCGTTTTTTCCGCCGGCCGTCAAACTCCGCGTAAAAGATCTGTTCCCAGGGCCCGAAGTCGAGTTTTCCATTCGTGATCGCGACAACGACCTCTCTACCCATCAACTGACGTTTGATATGGGCATCTCCATTGTCTTCTCCCGTTTTATTGTGACGGTATTGAGAAATCGGCGCGTGTGGTGCGATACGTTCGAGAAAATCGTCATAATCCGCTAAAAGGCCTGGTTCGTCATCGTTGATATAAACCGATGCCGTAATATGCATGGCGTTGACCAAGCACAATCCCTCTCGAACTTCGCTTTTATAGATCGCTTCCTGGACTTTATGGGTGATATTGATATACTCCCTTCTGGATTTTGTCTGAAACCACAGTTCTTTTCGGTATGACTTCATGTTTTACCCCTTTGGATTGCCGGCCCCCGTCGATCGCACGACATCAAAGACAAAAAAATCAAACGTTCTTTGACAAGGCATCTTTTTTTGATCGTGCAACATGGAATGGAACACCATTTCCTTGGTTGAAAATTGATTCTTTCCATCATTTATAATATGCTTTGATTCGAAAATAAAGTTAATGAATATCGCCCGGAGATAAAAATGATCACGCCCTTGGCACTGCTAATGCATCGCGACATTCAAGAAATTTCTCCAAAGGCATCCCTTCGAAATGCCGCACACTGCATGCGAGACAAGCATATCGGCTCCTTATTGGTTGGCGATGGGGAAACGAGGGTCGGTTTTTTAAGTGAGACGGACCTCGTGCGAAAGGGGATCGCAGAGGGTTTGAATCCCGATACGACCCCGGTGGAATCCGTCATGAGCAGCCCCATCATCACGATCGATATCGATGAAACGGCAAAAGAGGCCAATGATCTCATGGCCGAAAAGGGAATCCGTCACCTCGCCGTTGTCGATAAGGAAAAAATCGTCGGTATCGTTTCCGTAAGGGATCTCGTCATCTGTTTCAAAAACAGGCTTTAGCCTGCGGCCGGCATTCGTAAACCCGGTTTCATTAAAAATGCAACGACAGGCCTGTTTTATATAAAAAACCGATGCCGCGGCCGTCTTGATGCGTCATCGACAAATCGCTTGGATCTTCCCCGGATCCATCACGAACGGGTCGCATGCACCGCCGAAAAAAAACCCCCGAAGACCATGGCGATCGATCTTCGGGGGCAATCTTTTGAGACGCAATTGAATCAGGATGTTTTAATTTCGAACACCGCTCCAAACCTTTGCACCATCTATTTCTTTGTCGGGGTTTAGATCAATGGCTTTCTGCAGGAGCACCTCTGTTTTTTCCGGAAAAGTCGGATCGGGAATACAGCAGTCTGAGACAGGGCACACGGCGGCGCATTGCGGCTCGTCAAAATGGCCAACACACTCGGTACACTTTTCGTAGGTAATCACATAGATGTTATCACCGTCGACATAAGACATTTGGGTTTCGGTTTCTTCACCTTCTTCTTCTCCGGTGACTTTTAAGCCTTCCGCTTCGCAATCGCCGAGGTTTTCGAATATTGCCTCGTTAGGACACTCCGGCAGGCAAGCGGCACATGCAATGCATTCGTCCGTAATCAATAGCGCCAT
>JBHHXH010000100.1:0-5706 GCA_046756925.1 Nitrospiria bacterium | reverse complement strand
TCTTTGGGTCACCCGCCCACCCAAACCCAATACATGAACACCGAATCGAAAAATCGAACATTGCGTTCTACAAATCCACTCGGACCAGATTTTAAATTCTTACGATAATAAGATATTTTTTACTTGACTTCCATTATATTTGGGAATATAATCCCATTTATTAATGCTTCAAGAAACCAAGGACCATGCTGTTCATGAATCTTGATATCGGGTATTCAAACTCCAACATACACCCGCAAAAAAAAACCAAGATACTTTTTAGCACCCTTCTCTCAGCAGTCCTCTTCCTAAATTCAACCTTGACGGCCCAGGCGTCAAGCCTACAAGAAGCCGATAAGCTGGCGCGGTCGGGCCATCACGCGGAAGCAGAGACAGTCTACGACACACTGCTTCAGGACAACCCCAACGATCTCAAGGCGCGTCTTGGCCGAGCGCACGTTCGCGCTTGGAGAGGCCGTCAAAAATCGGCCCAAAGCGATTTTCTAGCCGCCCTCAAGGCTGATCCGAGGAACACCGATGCGCTCGTCGGTCTGGGCTACAGTTATGCCTGGTCCGGGGATCATGATCGCGCGGAGACGCGTTTTCAGGAAGCGCTCCAAGTGGACCCTTCTAGGGGCGATGCCAAGAAAGGGGCGGCCTACAATGCCTTGTGGGGCGAAAAAATCCAAGAGGCCATCCATCGTTTTCAAACGATTACACGCGACAATCCCGAGGACACGGAGGCTCTGGTCGGACTCGGCCGGGCCTTCCTTGAGGCCGACCGGACCGCCGAGGCAAAGAAGGCCTTTGAAGAAACCCTCCGTATCGCGCCCGGGAACAAGGATGCGCGCCAAGGTCTGGAAGCCCTCCGTCATAGCCCCCCCCATCTCGATTTAAGCCTATGGCTCGGACATACCTCTCACGGAGGCGGTACCGGGCTACGGACACTGGAGATTTCCGGTTTGATCAAACGAGATCTCCGTCTCTGGGCCCGCTATGACAATGCCCTCAGCCTGGACAACCCGGCCCTGGTCAGGGAAGGACGAAAGATTCCCTCCTATTTTATCGGCGCCCTGATCAATTGGGGAAAAATTTACACCACACGCCTTGAGATCGGAACCCGTGAGCTTCGCGATGAGATAGACCAAGATCTCTTTCAGGGGGAACATGTGGTCTATCTCCCCGAGGGCTATTCCCTAAAGTTCGGAGGCCTTCTCGGACCGAAAGAAAACGACGGCACGGACTGGAACGTTTACACCGGCATCGGCATTCCCTTAAAACCGCACCTCAGTCTTTATCCCACATTTTATTACACCAAAACCGGCGGAATAGACGAAACCGAATGGCGTATCCTCCTTCCGGTGGAATACCGTTTCCGAGAAGGATGGCGCGCCGGCGTCTATCCCCTCCTCGGCCATGTCTCCAGTGTTATCCCAAACGCTTCCGGAACGGTATGGGGTTTCAGCTCGGTCCTCTCCGCGCCGTTGCGAAAGGACCATGAGGGACATCTATTGATCCGCTATGAGGAGCCGGTAAGCTCGCGGGCATTCACCATCGTCGCCCTGGGCATCACTCTCAAACTGGGTAGGGACTGAACAATGAAACGTCCGACGAATACCGTTTTGCAAGGCGTTAAGACTGTGAAAGAAAGAAATCGCCCCAACAAGCAAATGAAGGATGGCAGCAAGCAACCCCGACCCGACCTCTTTCTCTTTGTTTTTTCAAGCTGGCTGATTGCACTGGCCTGGTTTCATCCGCGCCTTTATCAATTGTTCGATATGGCTCAGGATGCCTTCCAAACGGTTTCACTCGGCTTTTTTATGATCTTTGTCGAGCTGGCATGGCTTTACGGTTTCTACAATATCGGCGTGATCCTCTTTGCGCTGTTTTATCGTTGGTCTCATCACATGCACAAGCAGAATAAAGAGGTCCGTTTCAGCCCGAATCCAAGGCCGCCCGCGGTCGCGCTCCTCTATACGACGTGTAACGACTTTGTCGAAGAAAGCGCACGTTCCTGTGTTCGGCAAGATTACCCCGAGTTCACGGTCTATATTCTGGACGACAGTGCCGACCCCAACTATCGAAGCCGGGTCGATCGCTTCGCGGCTTTATATCCCGAACAGGTCCGTGTGGTCAGACGCACAAACCGCAAGGGCTTCAAAGCGGGGAATCTCAACCATGCACTCGGCGGCGCCGCTGCTGGAGAACCGGTCTTTGCCCTGGCCGATGCGGACGAAATCCTGCCGACGGATTTCTTGAGCCGGCTCGTCCCCCGGCTTTTAAACGATCCGACCTGCGGTTTCGTTCAGGCCAATCACCGCTTTAACCAGCGCGACGCCACCCTCCTGCCGAAGGCGATGGGGGACGGCGTGGACATCCATTGGCGCTGGTACCAGCCCCTACGAAACAAATACGGATTTGTAATGCTGCTGGGACACGGTGCGGTCCTGCGCCGAGAGGCTTGGGAAGCGGTCGGCGGTTTCCCTGAACTGGTCAGCGAAGATCTTGCTTACGCGCTGCGTCTCCGAGAAATCGGATGGAAAGGGCACTTTGCAGAGGATGTCATCTGCTATGAGGATTTCCCAGACACGATGAAGGCCTTTCGTATCCGCTATATGAAGTGGACACGCGGCACTTGTGAACTCTTATCCAGAGAGTTGGGACGGATTCTTCGCGCCAAGAAGATTTCCCTGGCCGAAAAATGCGATATCTTGCTGCCGACACTGAACCTTCCCCTCTCCATGTGCTACTTCTTATTTATTATCAACGCCAATCTGGTGATCCCCATGCTCTTCGGCAGTCCAAGACCCCTGACCCTCAGTGTAGGCGGAAGCGAATACATCCTGCCACTCCGCGGCCTCGACCCGGGCTTCGAAGGGGTCTACAGCTTAGACTTTTTTATGATCACTCTGCTCACGCTGATCTCCCCCATTCTCTGCTTCATCATCGAATTGGGCGCGAGCCCCTTGCGCTTGTTCCGATTTCTTTGCCGCAGCACGACCATTTACGCCGCCCTCGGCCCATTGGCCTCGCTTGGGGTTTTTTCCTATTTTGTCACGGGAAAAGCCACTTTTCTCGTCACTGGAGATCAAAGCAACGATTGTGGTTCCACGACAAAGACACAGCCGGTTTCCTTATATCGAAACCTTCGAGACAACCTGAAGAAAATGTTCTTAGAAAGCCATCCCGGTCATACTGCCGTGCAAGTCTTCGAAGGATTATGCGGTCTTTCCTTTGCTTTCACAGCCATTTTTCTGGCGAACCTATCCTTTCTCGGCCTGGCCATCGCTTTTCTATTGCAACCGATGATGCACAGGGTCTCTTGGGAAAACCCAGTGGTGCAGCATTTGGTGTACCTCCCCTTTCTTTTGATCGTAGGGGGAATCGGTGTGTCCTTACTGGGTCTATTGGGCGTTCAACCCGTGTTTTTCGGATACGGATTTCACTTTTAATCCCGGAAAAGGACTCTTAAGCGGCGCCCCTTATCCATCTTTTTTATTTTCCAGCAACGCTTTTAAATTTTGGAGCCCGGCCTCGTAATCTTCACCCACCCAGGTATCGAGCATCGGTCCGAAAAAACGGCTCACCAGATTCTTCCCGTGTTCGATATGAAAGAGCCAGGTCAGACCCGTGCCTTGGTTCTGTTTGACGAGTATAAAACTCGTACGCGCGCGACCGCGGCGCCCGAATCGGAGGTTCAGGTCGACCCGCTCGTTGGGCAGGCTTTCGACAATTTCTCGACTCCCCCTCCCGACCTTGCGATGCCGGCTCCTCCAGTACAGCTTCGCGCCCACGCCGGATTCCGGACCGGAATATTCGTAACGCGTAACGGGATCGATCCTCGCCCAGGGCGACCATTGGTTAAATTTATGTTGATCATTGACCATCGCGAAGACGGTTTCAATATCCCGATCGATGACGATAAACCGGCTCAGCCGTGTTGAAGCGGGCATGGAAAGCGCGACGCCCCCAACCAGCAACAAAGTGACCAACACGGCTACAGCGGCTTTTTTCAGGAGTTTCATGGAACGGTCCGCATTGCTTCAGAAACATAAAACAATCAATGTTTTTATTGAAAATGATACCCAATACCAAAACTGAATAACACCCCATCGCCATCCAATGTTCTCCACTCGGGAAAGGTGGTGTCCTGCTTGACCCCATCCACATCCATGTCCTGGAAGCGATATTTCAGGCCAAAGATGTACTTTACATCCAGAAATGAAAAAAATCTGGTTCCCCAGCTCAGCCCGCCTCCGACATGGTAACCAAGGGCATCATCGTAGTTCACCGTGGTTTTTACTCCGAGGTCAACCTTTTCCAGCTCCGGTGAAAAATAATAACCGATGCCGCCCGAAAGATAAGATCTCATGGCTGGAAAGGCATCTTGTTTATAAAAATGGTAAAGGATTGTCGCGGTTAAAGGAAAGCGCTCAAAATTGGCGCGTTTAAGGCCAGGCACATCATCAGAACATAAAAAACAGTTATCGCCTGAGGTCACGTAAGCTCCGATGCCCAGCTCCACACCGATGCGCTCATTGATGTCATACCCATACACAAGATCTGGATGAATACCCCACCACGATTTTAAAAATTGCTCCGGGGTTTCGCTAGTCATCATTCTCATGGGTATTTTTTTGCCACCAGCAATTATACCTAAACCGAACTTGAAGTAGGATTTTCCCTGAAGCCATGTTGATTTCCATGTAGGAACACTTAATTTTTTGGACAGATTTTTTAAAATTTGAGGTTCCCAGTTGGGATAGTTAGGCATTCGCACACCGGCCAGGCCAAGCACTTTTTTTGAGATAACCTCCACATGCGTGTGGGTTCCATCCCCCCTTCGTTCTACAAAAATGACAATTTTCTCCTCCGCCGTTCCCCTTTCGGCCAGGAGATACCCTTCCTTTTTATTCTTCCCGGCCACCTCCAAACCCAATTCTGTGACGACCAGGGGAATGGCCTCCCAAACTCTGTCAAAAGGAACGCGATAGTTTCTTTTGCGGCCGGTCCCTCTGGCGCGATGGATCTCTGAAAAAGTCGTTGTCTGCGGCGTGATGACGATACATCCCGAAGTAATAGGCAAACATAGAAAACAAGCAATCCACCACGTCCATAATCGATGCGTATGCGTCCGCTTCAGATTTCCTTGACGAACGAGGGGGATCATATAATGGCCTAGTAATTTGAACTTTCTCTTAAACATCATGCGGGATGAGATATGCGCCTCGATTATGATCGATAATTAAAAAACGTACTCACTCTACTTAAGTTGAGCTTCTGTGCAATCGATTGAAGAATCGCAATTTCATAATGGGTCCTTTGCTCGTGGCTGGACCGCGATATGACCTCTACTTTTGTCCCTTGATGGTCATCGATCCCTTCCACAAAAATAACAATCTTATTTATTTTGACATCAGCGTAAAAACCAGAAAGAAATTTAAACTTCTTTTCGATCCTTTCCGCCAAAAGATAGCCTTGCTCTTTGTTGGCTCCTGCAACCGATAGACCTAAAACATCCATGCTATTTGGGATGGTGTCCCAGACCACATCGTATGGGAAATTGTAAATACGTACGCTGCCAGAACCTTTTTCTGCGCGGAGACCTGAAAAGGTCACTTTTTTGATAGCGCAGCCCGATAGAATGAGGACGAGGAATAAGCAAATATTTAGAAACAATTTATTCATTAAAGATATTCAGTTCTCTCCTGCTAAATTCCTCATTAG
>JBHHXH010000099.1:0-5990 GCA_046756925.1 Nitrospiria bacterium | reverse complement strand
ATAATTTTTGGGGGGAGCGCCCCTTGTCCTATTTAGTTGGCGGGCCGCTCCCGGCATTGATTTAGTGGATTTATTTCGGATCATTAAATGATAAGAAAAGGGAGGCAGAACAATCATGATCAAGTATAAACGCTTATCGATCCTGGCTTCGATCGTGGCGGTCATTTTGGCGGTCCCGATGATCGCCCGGGCGGGCGGTGGTGGTGGACCTTACAGCGCCGGATTCTTCGCCCTGGTCATCGAAACGGGCTTTGTCCTCGGAGCCATTTTTTTAGCATGGCTCGTTCAAAAAAAGATGGGAATCAAGATATCGACGCTGATTAAATTTCCTTTTTTGTGGTTTATGTGTTTATTCATCCTCCGGGTCGTCTTGCAGCCGCCGATTCCGTTTTCGCTCTTGGCGATGTACATGGGGGTTTGCACGATGGGCATCCTGGCCTATTGCTCCATGACAAGACCTCAGTGGGAGTCGTTCGCCGATCCAATCGGCGCCATGCTTCGGGAGGATCATGCGAAGGCCAAAATCAGCCGCTACGCGACGATGCTCGTCGTGCCGGGATTGATCGCATTTCAAACCTATAACCAGATGCTGCCGAAGTTTGGCGAGCCGATTGAGTTGAGAACGGTGCATCCCGCCCCGCCGGCCAGTATCAATGTGCATAAAAAGCTGGTGACTTTGCAGACCGCGGAAAACCCTTTCCGGATCGGAGACGATGGCAATTATCTGAAGGTGGGGGACGAGAGCAAGTACTTCGGCGGAAATTCTTGGACGGGGGACGTGCCTAAGTTCCTTCAGCAGGTGCGTGAAGGAGGCGAGGTCTTCTTCGGAACCGCAGGATGCTTCTTCTGCCACGGAGATAACCTGGATGGTAAAGGACCTTTCTCTTTCGCTTTTAACCCGATTCCGGCCAACTTCGCGGATCCTGGAACCATTTCACAGTTGCAGGAGACATTCGTTTTCTGGCGTGTCGCAAAGGGCGGCCCGGATCTCCCGCGTGAAGGCTTTCCCTGGGCCTCCGCCATGCCGCCTTGGGAGAAGCATTTGACCACGAATGAAATCTGGAAGGTCATTGTGTTTGAATACTGGCATACAGGTTTCTTCCCGAGGACATGGGGTTAAAAAGGCGATATTTAAGATATTAATTTATCCCAATCGTTAGAAACGATTTAGATAAAGAGGGGGAATAATAAAAATGATGGTGAAATTAAACGGCACAAAGGGCGGGGGCAAAATGCGGGCCGGAATGACCGGTCTTGCTTTTGTGGCGCTCTTCGGCATGGTCTTGAGCATTCATGGGCCGGTCTTCGCGGCAGGCGTGATGAGCGTTGCGCCTGCGCCCATTGAACCGGCTCCAGGAACCTACAAACCAAAACAGGAAAGCGGCGGCGAAATCGAGGCCGGAAAAGGGGTTTATTTCCGTAAGTGTGTCTGGTGTCACGGCCCGGACGGTGCGGGAGACGGCCCTTCCGCGATACGGCTTGCGACCAAGCCCCGTAACTTTAATCAGGGAACCTTTAAAATCCGTCACACGGGGAGCGGTGAGCTTCCGACGGATGAGGATTTATTTAACACGGTTACGCATGGGTTGCCCGGTTCGGTGATGCCGCCCTGGGGGGGCATTCTTTCCGAGGAAGAGCGGCGGAATGTGGTCGCCTTTATTAAAAAGGAGCTGGTGAAGGATCGTGAATTTGACGACCCGGATGAAGAGATCACGGTGATCGACTACGGTACGCCGATTCCTTCCTCGCCTGAAAGCATTGAGCAGGGGAAAGACCTCTTCATGAACAAGGCGAAGTGCGTGGAGTGTCACGGGGTCGAAGGGCGCGGGAACGGCAACCTCTCGCAGCGCGGGGACTGGGGTTTCCCCATCTTTCCGGCGAATCTCCAAAAGCCTTGGAATCTCCGTGGCAACCGGCGGGATCCTTACAATCCGAGAAATATCTTCCGGGAAATCTCCACCGGCTTGAACGGAACGCCGATGCCTTCTTTCGCCGATGAGCTGACCGTCGAGGAGCGGTGGCACGTCGCCAACTTCGTTATGTCGCTGACAGATATTAAACGGCCCCTCGATCCGGAAACTGGCCGGCCGTCTATCGGGTTTGTGATTAAATCCAAGTTTGTGGCGGAGGGCGGGCTTCCGAGCACGCCGGAAGATCCGAAGTGGGATGTGGTGCCGCCGCAGATTGTCGGCATGGCGAGTCAGATCATTCAGCCGCCCCGTCACTTCATCCGGACCGTGGATGATATCCGGGTCCGTTCTCTCTATGACGAGAAGGACGTGATGCTCCTGTTTGAGTGGGATGACCGGACGGAGAGTCACCGGGATGAGAATGGCGAAGCCCGATATGATTTTAAACGTCTGGCTTCCGTGGCCTTCCCGGCGATTAACACGACCCAGTACACCCATGAAAATGACCGGGCAAGAGGACCGTTAAAAGATGTCAATCCCGAGCCTGTCGGTATCTACAATGATGGGATCGCCATTCAGTTCGGGCAAAAATGGGAAGAGATCGCACCGCCGCAAAAGTGGTACTTCATCCACGGAGACGAAAAAAAGGGTGTGGATATCTGGAAATGGCAGTCCGACGGCACCGTCGAGGAATTAGAGGGACATGGCATTGACAAGGTCGAAGTCCGCGAAGGAAGTCAAAACGTCAAGGTCGTCTACGCCAAGTGGACCCACGGCAGATGGCAGGTCATCATGAAGCGGGCCCTTCAGACCGAGGACAAGGAAAAGTCCGCCCAGCTCGTCACGGGCAAGAATATTCCGATCACCTTCTTTGCCTGGGACGGTGATGCAGGGGAAGTTGGCGGAAGGATGGCGCTCTCCACATTTTATTATCTGATGATGGAGCCGCCCATCCCACAAAGTGTCTATGTTGTTCCGCCGATTGTTTTCTTTGTATTGGTGGGCTGCGTCTTCTGGGCGAGATCCGCAGCGATCCAGTACCATGAACGATATAAGGACGACGAAGATTATTAACTGAGCTTCGTCAGCACGATAAAAAAAAGGGGTGGGGGCCTTGAAAGACGGTGTCCACCCCTTTTTATTTTGTTACCACTAATTATGGGAGGTGGACATGGTTCATACGGACTTTTTATTTACATCTGAATCGGTGACGGAAGGGCATCCAGACAAAATCGCGGATCAGATTTCGGACGCGGTGCTGGATAATATTATCAAGGATGATCCTGATTGCCGCGTTGCCTGCGAGGCCATGGTGACGACCGGCGTTGCTTTTGTCGCAGGAGAGATCACGACATCTTGTTATGTCGAAATCCCCGATATTGTGAGGGAGACGATTAAGGAAATCGGTTATACGCGGGCGAAATATGGCTATGATTATGAAACGTGCGCGGTACTGACGGCGATTCACAATCAGTCCCCGGATATTGCGCGGGGCGTCGATCCGGGTGGGGCCGGAGACCAGGGTTTGATGTTTGGCTACGCCACCAATGAGACGAAAGAGTACATGCCGATGCCGATTATGCTGGCCCATAAGCTGACGCGGCGTCTAAGCCAGGTCCGGAAGGAGGATATCCTTCCTTATTTGAGGCCGGATGGTAAATCGCAGGTGACGATCGAATATCGAAATGGGAAGCCGGCGCGTATTTCGGCCGTGGTTATTTCAAGTCAGCATAGCCCGAATATCGCTTTAAAAGATTTAAGGGAAGATATCGTTGAAAAGGTGATTAAGCCCGTGCTCCCGAAAGATCTGCTTGATGAAGAAAATATTGTTTATCATATTAATCCGACGGGTTGGTTCGTTGTGGGCGGCCCTCAGGGGGATGCCGGGTTGACCGGTCGAAAAATCATCGTTGATACTTATGGCGGGGTCGGGAGTCACGGCGGCGGCGCTTTTTCCGGGAAAGATCCTTCCAAGGTGGATCGTTCCGCATCTTATATGGCCCGGTATATCGCCAAAAATATTGTGGCGGCCGGAATCGCCGATCAATGTGAAGTTCAATTAGCCTACGCGATTGGCGTTGCGGATCCTGTTTCAATCTTAATTAATACAAAGGGATCGGCACATGTTGCGCAAGATAAATTGGTCAAGATCGTGCGGGATCATTTCCCCATGACCCCGAATGGGATTATTGAGCATTTGAATCTTCGGCGTCCTGTCTACAAAAAAACGGCGGCCTACGGACACTTTGGCCGGAATGAAGAGACCTTCACCTGGGAGAAGACTGATTTAAGCGAAGCCCTGAGAAGCGCCGCAGGGTTATAATTACTTTTGAGAAGCTATTTTTCCTAATGGTTGAAAAAGATTGAATGAGGAGAGAAGATGACAAACGCAACGATTGCATCTAAAGATTTTAAAGTTAAAGACCTGTCTTTGGCTGAATGGGGCCATAAAGAGATTGAGCTGGCGGAGGCCGAGATGCCGGGCCTCATGTCCCTTCAAAAAAAATATGCGGGGCAATCCCCGCTACAAGGCGCACGCATCATGGGTTCCTTGCATATGACCATACAGACGGCCGTCTTGATCAAAACGCTGACCGCCTTAGGCGCGGATGTGCGATGGGCCAGTTGTAATATTTTCTCGACGCAAGACCACGCGGCGGCGGCGATTGCCGATTTGGGCATTCCCGTCTTTGCCTGGAAGGGAGAAACCTTAGAAGAATATTGGTGGTGCACGAAGCAGGCCTTGTGTTTTCCAGAAGGAAGAGGTCCGCAACTGATTGTGGATGACGGCGGTGATGCAACCATGATGATCCATGTCGGGGTTGAAGCCGAAGGCAATGCCTCGGTCTTGGATGCCCAGACTACTGCGGAGGACGAAGCCGCGTTGTTCGGGGCCTTAAAAGAGTCCTTAGATGAAGATTCAACAAGGTGGGGCCGTATGGTCAAGGAAATCCGGGGGGTTTCCGAGGAGACTACGACCGGCGTGCATCGCTTGTATCAGATGATGGCCGAGGATAAACTCATGTTTCCCGCTTTCAATGTGAACGATTCCGTCACCAAATCAAAATTTGACAACCTCTATGGGTGCCGGGAATCCCTCGCGGACGGGATTAAACGCGCGACCGATATTATGATTGCGGGAAAGGTGGTTGTCGTCTGCGGCTACGGAGATGTGGGCAAAGGCTGCGCCCATTCCATGAAGAGCTACGGCGCGCGCGTCATCATTACGGAGATTGATCCCATCTGCGCCCTACAGGCGGCGATGGAAGGCTATGAAGTCAAGACCCTCGACGATGCTTTGCCGGAGGGGAACATCTATGTGACGACGACGGGTAATTGCGATGTGATTACGGCGGAGCAGATGTCCAAAATGAATGATAAGGCGATTGTTTGCAACATCGGACATTTTGATAATGAAATCCAAATGGGAAGGCTCTCAAATTGGCCGGGAATCAAAAAAGTGAATGTGAAGCCGCAAGTGGATGAGTATTATTTCCCGGACAGTCATTCCATTATCGTGCTGGCTGAAGGGCGCTTGGTCAACCTTGGATGCGCCACGGGTCACCCTTCTTTTGTGATGAGTAACTCATTCACCAATCAAACACTGGCGCAAATAGAGCTTTGGAAGAAGGAGTATAAAACCGATGTGTACCGCTTGCCGAAGCATCTGGATGAAGAAGTGGCGCGGCTGCACTTAGCGCATGTCGGGGCGAAGCTGACAAAGCTAACCCCTGAGCAGTCGGACTATATCGGTATTCCGATTGAGGGGCCTTATAAATCAGATCATTACCGGTACTAAACTCTTCTTTCGAGTCTTTGATGCCTTGGTTTAAGAAAGAAAAACATCTGTTACCTGATCCCAGAAAAATCAAGTTTCCTGAAGGATTATGGGTAAAGTGCAATAACTGCCGGGGCATTATCTATCGAAAGGAATTGGTGCGTTTCGGGAAAGTGTGTCCAAAGTGCGACTATCATTTTCCCATTTCCGTGAACGAACGCATTGCAATGATCCTTGATGAAGGCAGCTTCGTGGAATGGGATCGGTCGTTGGCTCAGGTCGATCCTCTCAAATTTAAGGAT
>JBHHXH010000098.1:0-6380 GCA_046756925.1 Nitrospiria bacterium | reverse complement strand
GCGGAGAGGCAGGGATTCGAACCCTGGGAACCTTTCGGTTCAACGGTTTTCAAGACCGCCGCTTTCGACCGCTCAGCCACCTCTCCAAATGGAATTTGTGGGAAAAAAGATAGATGCTTTAGCTGATTTTTTCAATGCCGCCCATGTAGGGCTGCAAGGCCTCCGGGATAAGAATGCTGCCGTCCGCCTGCTGATGGTTTTCCAGTATCGCCACGACCGTGCGACCGATGGCCAGGCCGGAACCGTTTAAGGTGTGGACGTGTTCCACCTTGCCGCTGTTGGTGCGGTATCGAATTTTTGCGCGACGGGCCTGAAAATCCTCGAAGTTGCTACAAGATGAGATTTCCCGGTAGATCCGTTGCGAGGGTACCCAAACTTCGATGTCGTAGGTTTTTGCGGCGGAAAAACCCAGATCTCCCGTACAAAGGGAGACGACTCGGTAGGGGAGTCCGAGCTTTTGAAGGACGGATTCGGCATCGCTTAACAATTGTTCTAAAAGTTCGTAAGATTGCTCCGGTGTGGAAAATTGAACCAGTTCTACCTTGTTGAATTGATGCTGGCGGATGAGGCCGCGCGTGTCTTGTCCATAAGACCCGGCCTCCCGGCGAAAACAAGGGGTGTAGGCTGTATAAGATAAAGGTAGATCGGTTTCGGCAAGAATTTCGTCGGCATGAATGTTGGTGAGTGGGACCTCGCCGGTGGGGATGAGATAATAGTCGTTGTCCTTGAGTTTAAACAGGTCGTCTTCGAACTTCGGGAGTTGGCCCGTGCCGGTCATGCTCTTCGGGTTGGCGATGGCGGGGGGGAGCATCTCGGTGTAGCCGTGTTCACCGGTGTGCAGGTCGAGCATGAAGTTCATCAGCGCTCGCTCCAGTCGCGCACCGAGGCCTTTGTAGAGGACGAAACGCGCCCCGGCGATTTTTGCGCCCCGTTCGAAATCCAGGATACCGAGGGCCTCGCCGAGATCCCAATGGCTAAGCGGCTCGAAAGGAAAATCCGGCGTCTTGCCCCAGCGGTGGATTTCCTTGTTGTCGCCTTCGTTTTTTCCAAGTGGCACGGAGGCGTGGGGCAAATTGGGCAAGCCGAGTAAAAATTGCGTATTGGCTTCCTCAAGGGTTTTGAGTTCGCCCTCCAGCTGCATGATTTCCTCGGAGACATGCTTCATCTCTTCTAAAATGTTGTCGATGGGGGCCTTGGCTTTTTTCCGTTTGGGTATTTCCTGCGAGGCTTGATTTTGTCTGAACTTGAGTCCTTCAACCGCTTGCTTGAGTTGGCGTTGCTGCCGATCGTCACTGAGCCATTGGTCGAAAGAGAGGTCTATTTGCCTTGCGGCGAGGCCTGTTTTGATTTGGTCCAGATTGTCCCGAAGACGTTTGACGGACAGCATAAAAGTGGGCCCAATCTATCATTTTGCCTGAAGGGGAGTCAACAAAATCACCCCTTGCCTTCGTTTCGGAAAATGTTGTGAAACCGGCCTGGAAAGAGAGGCCTGTCGGAGACCGGCATGCATGGGTGAAGAGGGCTGTTAATCTTTCGATTTTTCGCGGGGTGTCGATGTGTTTTCTTTTTTTGCGGGGACCTCTGAAGCCGCCGGGGTGTCCGGCTTTTTTTCTCCCTTTGAATTGGTGGGCGGTTGGCCATTCTTTTTGGCATAGTCCGTGATGTACCAACCACTGCCTTTGAAATGCAGGCCGGCGGGAGACACGATTTTTTGCATCGGCCCATTGCAGTCCGGACAGACGCTTAAGGGCGGGTCCGTGATCTTCTGCATGATTTCGGTTTTTTTGTTGCAGTCACCGCATTCGTATTCGTATATCGGCAAAGCTGATTCCTCCTTATTTTCTTAGCTTAGTTTCGATAGTGCTTGTTCTATTTTATCCAATCCCTTCGATAGGATTTCGATGGGAGAGGCATAGGATATCCTGAGATAACCCGGTGCGCCAAAGGCCTCACCGGGAACGGTTGCAACTCCTCCTTCTTCGAGTAGATAGGTCGCCAAATCGATCGCGTTTTGAATGGGCCCATTTTTATAAGCCTTTCCCAGCGATTCTTTGACATTGGGAAAAAGATAAAAACTCCCGGCGGGGGATGATGTCTGAATTCCCTTGATACCGTTTAAACGCCTTACCATGATATTTCTTCTCTTTTCGAATTCCGAGACCATGCCGTCGATAAATGCGCCGCCCTCCTGCAGGGCGGCAACGGCTGCCTTCTGAGAAATGGATGCGGGGTTGGATGTACTTTGGCTTTGCACCATGGACATGGCCGCGACGACTCCCTTGGGGCCCGCCGCATAACCGATGCGCCAGCCCGTCATCGAATAGGCCTTCGAAACCCCGTTGACAACGATTGTCTTTCGCTTTAGTTCGGGATGCAAGGACGCGATACTCACATGTTCGGCGCCGTCGTAGAGGAATTTTTCATAGATTTCATCCGAGATAATCGTCAAATCGGTCTCTAAGAGGATTTCGGTCAAAGCCTCGTAGTGTTCCCGACGGTAGAGCCTCCCCGTGGGATTCGAGGGGGAGTTGAGAATCAGTCCCTTGGTGTTTGGGCCGATGGCCTTTTTAAGTTGATCCGGTGTGATGAGAAAACCGTTTGTCTCCTTCGTCTCGATAAACACGGGTGTCGCACCGGCGAGTAAGATCTGGTCCGGATAGGATACCCAATAAGGGGCGGGGACGATCACCTCGTCTCCGGCTTCAAAAAGGACTTGTGCGATGTTGTACAAGGTGTGCTTGGCCCCGCAGGACACAATGATCTCGTTTTTTTCGTATTCCAGGCCGTTGTCCCGTTTGAGTTTTTGGAGAATGGCTGTTTTGAGTTCATCCGTGCCGGAAGGCGGGGTGTATTTCGTAAATCCAGCGCGAACGGCCTCGATGGCGGCCTCCGACGCGACCTCGGGCGATGGAAAGTCGGGCTCGCCCAAGCCCAACAGGGTGATATCGATGCCCCGGGCCATCAATGCCTTCGCCTTTGCGGCGACGGCCATTGTGGGTGAGGCTTGAATATTTTGAAGTCTGGCAGCCAGTTTCATGGGATTTTAATCAGCGATCTTTCATGTAGTTTCTTTAGGACGGCCTCGGGGACCAGGTCGGAGACGTCTCCGCCGAAGCCGGCGACCTCCTTAATGAGACTTGAGGAAAGATAGGTGTACTCCTTGCTGGGCATCAGAAAAACGGTTTCCACCGAAAGGTCGAGCTTTCGGTTCATGAGGGCCATTTGAAATTCGTATTCGAAATCGGAGACCGCACGAATCCCCCGAATGATCGCGACCGCGCCTATTTTTTTTAGGTAATGTACAAGCAGGCCGTCGAACGATTCGATGCGCAACTTCCGCAGATGACCGGTGGCCTCGCGAATCATGTCGAGCCGTTCCTTGAGATCGAAGAGAGGGGTTTTGCGGGGATTTGGAGACACGGCGATCACGACCGTCTCAAAAATACGTAGGGCGCGGCTTATGATATCGATATGGCCCTTGGTGATCGGATCGAAGGTGCCGGGATACACTGCAATTTGAGATGGTTCACGATTTTCCATAAAAAGAGAGGGCGGTTTCCCCGTAGCGATAGGTCTTTACGAAGCGGAGTTCTTTACTGTCTTGCGGCAAGGATCGTTTAACATCATGCTCGATAATGAGGGTCCCACCTCGCAATATCATATCACCCTGCCGGAGTCTTGGCAACCACTTTTCGATCTCCCGGCTGCCGTAGGGAGGATCGAAAAAGAGGAGCTGGTATGCGTGTTTCATGCGTTTCAAAAAATCCGAAACGCTGCCGGCATAAACCGACACGTGGTTGTTCAGGCCGCATGCATGAAGGTTTGTCCTGAGATAGCGCAAGTGTGTTTTGTTTTGCTCCACAAAGTCTGCGGTTTTGGCGCCCCGGCTTAAGGCCTCGATGCCGACCGCACCCGTACCCGCATACAAGTCGAGAAAAGAGGTCCCCACGATGCGTTCCGATAGGATGTCGAAGAGGGCTTCGCGCACCTTGTCCGCCGTCGGCCGTAGGCCGCGGCCAGCGGGTGCATGGAGTTTTCGTCCTTTCAAACGACCGCCGATGATGCGCATAAGGGCCTCACAGTAAAAATCATAACACGGGATCGGGTTGGACGGATAGGGTTTGTCGTTTTATATTTAAAACGGAATGGAAACGCTCAGATTCGATCCAAACAGGATAAAATTAACCAAAAGATTGATGTCGTTAAAAATGGATATGGATAGTGTTATTCCCTTGTGACACGGTGCGCCTGTTTTTGACTTTGTGAAGGCGAATCTTTATAATCGATTTTTCAGAGATATGGAGGGGCATGGGTGAGGAGCTGGGTTATCTTGTCGATATTGCTTTCCGGCTGCACATCATTCTCTCCTTTACTCATCCCCACTTCCAAGCCGCCGAGCGCATCCACTTCGGAAACCATTCAAGTGATTGTCAAACCCATTGCGACGCAAGGCATGGGTTCGGATGACGAAAAGCAATGGGGTTTCGAAATTTCCGCTTATTTTTCGGCCTTCGAGGTGGCGGTTCAAAACAACACGAAAGAAGAGATCCGCTTTGCTCCGGCGCAATCGTACCTGCTCGTGGGGGCGACGGAGAAATTCCAGGCTTTAAAAGAAGATGCAGCTATTCGCTATTACAAAGCGGGTGATGATCCTTCTCGTTTCGTGTTGATTCCCAAGTCAAAGAAAAGGGTTGAAGAGGAGATCAAACACATAAAGGCGGCGTGGCTGACAGGCGGCTCGATCTTACCGAATCAACAAAAAAAGGGACTTATATTGTTTAAAAAAGTGAAACACGATCAATGCGACCGTGTCACTTTAAACCTTGAGGGGATTACTTTAGCGGCTTCTGGAATGCGGAAGCCCTTTTCTTTTTCCTTTTCGTGCAAGGAGGAAGAAAGGCGTCCCAATCGGCTCTGAGATCGGTATCAGCTTGCGAGGCTTTTTGCCGATTCTAATGGGGCAAGGTTTTTTTGTTGGTTCTCAATGATGGTTTGATCTAAGAGTGCTCCACAATTTATGCATTTCCAGACGTGGAACACAACAAAAAAATCCGATAGCGGCTCTACATACATCAATCCGGCGCATTTAGGACATTCCATTTCGACCTCCTTGTTGGGTGTTGACAACCTAGAATATATGCAAAGTATAGACCGGATATTGATATTTTCTAACACATTGATATACCGTTAAAAAAAGAGGCCTCTTTTTCTTGTTTTGCCAATATGTTGACATGAGTGACAATATTTGTTCTTTAAGATGCCGATCATTGGTCCTCCTTAGAGGGGAGCGGGAGTGAAAGACAATGGCGACCATTAAGGAATGGCCCCAAGGCGAACGTCCGAGGGAGCGCTTATTAGAGCGCGGTTCATCCGTACTGACGGATGCGCAGCTCTTGGCGATCGTGCTTCGTACGGGCTCCGATCGGGAGAACGCCCTTCAACTTGCGATGAATCTTTCGAAAAAATTCCATCCTTTGTCACGGATGACGCAAGTCGGCGTCTCGGAGCTTTGTTCCGTGAGAGGCATCGGTCCTGCCAAGGCGGCTCAGCTGATGGCGGCATTCGAATTGGGCCGCCGATCTCTCGCCGTCCCTCTTTCAGGAAGCATGAAATTTCTTAGAAGCCGGGATATCTTTAATCATTTTTCACCATTGCTCAAGGGTTTGAAAAAAGAATGTTTTAAAATTATCTTGTTGGACCAGAAGAACAAAGTCATTCGTGACGAAACGGTGTCGGAAGGCAGTTTGTCAACGACCGTGGTTCATCCCCGAGAAGTTTTTGTTGCGGCGGTTCGTGAGTCGGCGGCTTCCGTCATCTTTGCGCACAATCACCCCAGCGGGGATCCATCT
Organism: Nitrospiria bacterium; assembly: GCA_046756925.1. GTDB lineage: Bacteria > Nitrospirota > Nitrospiria > SBBL01 > JAADHI01 > JAJDBU01. Next base: position 531 of record JBHHXH010000098.1, on the reverse strand, counting down.
CCGAGTCATGAAGACTGTGAGATGACAAAGCGATTGGTCACCGTCGGGGAGTTGATGGGCATTCCGGTACTCGACCATGTTATTATAGGAAGCGAAACGTATTATAGTTTTGCCGATGCGGGACAGATACGGCAGGGCGATTTCTTGCGGTCGGTTTCGGAGTCGAGCGAACAAAACGAATTTTAGGGAGTTTAAGATGAACCCTCTCGTGACGCTATGGTTGATAGTATTGGGTAGTACGATCGTATTGTCGGGGTTTTTCTACCTGGCGGAGAACTATGCGCATATCATCGGAAATTTTTATTTTATCCTAGGGGCTTTTATCGGTTCCTATATACTGTATATTGTGGTGAATATGTATCTTCACCGGAATCGTAAGAAAGGCGCTCATCCAAAATAAGAAGGCCCCGTTTTATTTTTTGCTCGGGTTTAACCCGGCTGAGCTGTGACGGGGGTGCCGGGCTCGTCATTATACCTAGGCCTTGCTGAAAAACATCTAACTTTTTGATTTTAAAAGTAATTCGCATGTAG
>JBHHXH010000097.1:0-6835 GCA_046756925.1 Nitrospiria bacterium | reverse complement strand
CATAGATCACCTCCTGCCAGAAGGATAGGACATTATTTATGCGTTAGTCAATAATACAGTTTAATTCGTACGCGTGATATAGTGAAAGCCAGTCATTTCGAAAAATTTGAAAATTGGTTTAGGCGAGCTTTGAGAAGGTATTAACATCGTAGCGGCAGCGTCTGTCTTTATTTCTTCTCGTTATCATCAATTCTCAAGTTATTGGTTCTTGAAGATTAAGTAGATATATTCAAACTTGAGGAATAATCAGTTAACCTCAGGATGAGGAGTGAATCGGTCGTCAAATCACATCGTCGGACGGGTCAGCGCTTGGCTATCAAAAGGATCGGGTCAGCGCCGCGATTGGTTTTTGGAATTCCTGGGACATCCATGCTTCATTCTTGACTCTCCTGAGCCAGAGGCATACCCTGCCGTCATGGCGGGAATGGCACGGGCGGTTGCACCCGATTTGCCCCACCGCATCACGCAACGCGGCAACCGTCGGCAACAAACATTTTTTCAAAGGTAAGACTACACGGCATACATTCGGCTGATGGCCGGATAATACGCTCGTTTTTAAATGGAGATCTGTAGGAGATCGATCATGGACAAAGTGGTGCATTTTGAAATTCCGTCCGACGACATCGAACGGACGAAAAAGTTTTACAGCGATACCTTTGGCTGGGAAACACAAACGATTCCCGATATGAATTATACAATGTTGACAACGGTGTCAGCGGACGAAAACAACATGCCCAAGGAAAGCGGCGCGATCAACGGCGGGATGTACAAGCGCGATGCGGGTTTCTCGAAATCGCCCGTCGTCGTCATCGGTGTTGCTTCCATCGAGGACGCATTGAAAAAAGTGCAAGCCAACGGCGGGAAGGTCGTGAAAGATCGGATTCAGTTCGGCAATATGGGGCTGTATGCACAGGTTTCGGATACGGAAGACAACATCATCGGGCTGTGGCAGGATTTAAGCGGGCATCAATAGACGACCCAAGACGACCCATCGAACGCTGAGACGGGGCGGCAACGGGGATATCGTGCTTGGACGCACGGGAAGTTTTTCAAGGTGCAGCTCACGAGAAAGCGCGAATTCAATGGGGAAATCCATTAAAATGGGCTTGCTTCCATCGACTATTGCGTATATATTCCGGATGAAAACCTATGTCGATTGCTTAAATATTTCTATAAAAATGAAGACCGCATTGCGTTTCCTATATTCGACTTTTCCAAACATGCTCCTTAATAAGATGTATCGGCAGCCGTGAGGTGCTGCGACATCAGTCTTTCCTTGTCTGAGACCTTGGTGACGTGGCCCGGAGATCCAAGCATTACCCTGCGCCGTTCCAGCAACCTGGCGGCGGGAGATTTTGAGCTGATCGCCCTTCCGATCAAACTGGAAGGCGTGGATGGCGCACCGGTCCGTGCGGTTTTAAGGGAAATTTCCGAAGCCGGGGAAGGCCGCCGGGAGCTGTGATGACCCTCGACCCAAAAACGCGGGACACCCTCTGTATCAACACCATTCGCATGCTCGCTGCCGATGCTGTGCAAAAGGCCAATTCCGGCCATCCGGGAGCACCCATGGGTCTGGCGCCGCTCGGCTATCTCCTTTGGACCCGGTTTTTAAAACACCATCCCGCCAATCCTCAGTGGCCCGACCGCGACCGCTTTGTTTTATCAGCCGGTCATGCCTCCATGCTCCTTTACAGCCTATTGCATCTGACGGGCTACGATCTGAGTTTGGATGAACTGAAAAACTTTCGGCAATGGGGCAGCCTCACGCCAGGGCATCCGGAATACGGTCTCACGCCGGGGGTCGAGACGACGACGGGACCGCTCGGGCAAGGTTTCGCCAACGCCGTCGGCATGGCGCTGACCGAGCGCATCCTTGCGGCGCGTTTTAATCGGCCCGATCATTCGATAGTGGACCACCGGACCTATGTCATTGCCGGAGACGGCGACATGATGGAGGGCATTACTTCGGAGGCGGCCTCTTTTGCGGGGCATCTCGGCTTGGGTAAGCTCATCTGTTTTTACGACGATAACAAGATTACCATCGAAGGCGGCACCGGTTTGGCTTTTTCGGAAGATGTGGGCCGCCGCTTCGAAGCCTACGGCTGGCAGGTATTACATGCCGGGGTAGTGTCCGGTGCAGACGATCTCGACCGGCTTTCGGATACCATTCGATCCGCGCAAGCCGAAACCGGGCGCCCTTCCTTGATTATCGTCCGTACCCATATCGGCTACGGCAGCCCCAACCGTCAAGACACGGCCAGCGCGCACGGCGCACCCTTGGGCGAAGAAGAGGTTCGGTTGACCAAGGAAAAACTCGGCTGGCCAACCGAACCGGCGTTTCAGATCCCGGAAGACGTTAAAATCCATTTTCTCAGCGTCAGGCAATCCGGGGCAGAAGCGGAGGCGGCCTGGCGAAAACAATGGAACACGTACCAGACCCAATATCCGGGTCTTGCGCAGGCCTGGGAAGCGGCGCTCGCCCGCCAACTCCCCGAAGGCTGTGACGCGGCCACTCAGGACATGCATCCCGAAGGTTCCATCGCCACGCGGAAAAGTTCGGGCGCCTTTTTAAACGCCGTCGCCAAAACCTGCCCCACCCTCATCGGAGGCTCCGCCGACTTGGCCCCCTCGAACAACACCGAATTGAAGGGGATGGGCGATATCACCAGAGACGACTTCAGCGGCCGCAACCTGCGTTTCGGCGTGCGTGAACACGCGATGGGCGGCATCCTCAACGGCATGGCCCTGCACGGCGGCCTCATGCCCTATGGCGGCACATTCTTGGTTTTTTCCGATTATATGAAACCGGCCATCCGTCTGGCGGCCTTGATGGGTCTTCCCGTCATCTACGTTTTTACCCACGACAGTATCGGCCTGGGCGAAGACGGCCCGACGCATCAGCCGGTCGAGCACCTGGCCGCCTTGCGGGCCGTCCCAAATCTCTGCGTCATCCGTCCTGCCGACGCCCTCGAAACGCTGGAGGCCTGGCGAGTCGCCCTGCATCGCACGGAGGGTCCGACGGCCTTGGTCTTGACCCGTCAAAGCCTACCGGTCTTAGACCGTACAGTCGGCGCAAAAGGCACGGGTCTCGAAAAAGGGGCCTATATCCTATGGGAAACGCCCCAAAACGCCCCAGAATTGATCCTCATCGCCAGCGGTTCGGAGGTGCAACTCGCCTTGGAAGCGGGCAAACGACTGGCATCCGAAGGGCGGGCTATCCGCGTCGTCAGTATGCCGAGCTGGGAATGTTTCGAGGCCCAACCGGAGGCTTACAGACAGTCGGTGCTCCCGCCCGAAGGGCCGCCTTGTCTCGCCATCGAAGCGGCCGCTATATTGGGATGGGAACGTTATGCCGGGAAAAAAGGCGCCGTCATCGGTCTCGGCCGTTTCGGGGCCTCCGCGCCCTATGGTATCCTTATGGATGAATTTGGATTGACGGTTCAAAACATCGTGTCGCAGGCACGCGCCCTTCTCAAATAAAAAAGGAGTCCAAGCCCATGGGAGACAACCCCTTGAAAACACTACGCACCTATGGTCAGAGCATTTGGCTCGACAATATCCGGCGGGACCTGATTACCTCCGGCGAGCTGAAACGGATGATCGACGAAGACGGCATCCGGGGGGTGACGTCGAACCCCAGCATCTTCGAAAAGGCCATCTCCGGCAGCAGCGATTACGACGAAGCCCTGCTGCGTCTGCGGGCCGAAGGGAAGTCCATTCCCGAAATCTTAGACGGCCTGACCATCCAAGACATCCAACTGGCCGCCGACGTCTTCAAGCCGCTCTATGAGGAAAGCGAAGGCGGCGACGGCTACATCTCTCTGGAGGTGAGTCCCCTGCTTGCCCACAAGGAAGCCGAAACGGTGGAAGCGGTCTTGGATCTCTACGCGCGGGTCGACCGCCGCAATGTCATGATCAAGGTTCCGGCCACCGCGGAAGGCATTCGCGCCCACGAACAGTTGACCGGTATGGGTATCTCGATCAATATGACCTTGATTTTTTCCTTGGAAACCTACGAAGCCGTTGCCAAGGCCTATATCAATGGCCTGAAGCGCCTAGACGACAGCGGCCAGCCCATGGGCTTCGTGCGTTCCGTGGCCAGCGTTTTTGTCAGCCGCATCGAAACCGCCGCGGACAAGCTGATCGCAGAAAAAATGGAAGCGACGCAAGATCCCGAAACCTTGGCGGCGTTGAAATCCCTGACCGGAAAGATCGCCATCGCCAATGCCAAGATGATCTATCAAAAATTCAAGTCCCTTTTCGAAGCGCCCGACTTCCTTGCGCTGAAGCACCGCGGCGCCCATGTGCAGCGGCCTCTATGGGGGAGCACCGGCACGAAAAACCCCAGCTACTCCGATGTGCTTTATGTCGAAGAATTGATCGGACCGCATACCGTCAACACCGCGCCACCCGCCACCCTCGATGCCTTTCGCGATCACGGCCGGCCGCGCTTCAGCATCGAAGAAGAAGTTGAAGACGCCGAAACCTTGCTTTCGCAACTCCAAAACCAGGGTATCGATCTCAAGGGCATTACGGATACACTGCAAGCCGCGGGGGTGAAGGCCTTTTCGGATTCTTACAGAAACCTGATCCAGGTTCTCGAAGAAAAACAGGAGCGTCTTCTTGACCGGCATCGCATGCATTACAGCTAGGCTTGGTCGTTACGATGCGGCCGTTGAAGCAACGCTTCAAGACCTCGACCGGCAACACCTGTCCGAAAGACTTTGGCGTAAAGATCCCAGCCTTTGGAAAGACGATCCCGCCATCCAAGTCAACATTATGCAACGTCTCGGTTGGTTGAGCATTGTATCGGAGATGCAGACCAAGGCCGAAGGAATGATGGCCTTTGCCGAATCCGTAAAGGCTTCCGGCGTGAAGACCGTCGTCCTGCTCGGCATGGGCGGCAGCAGCCTGTGTCCGGAGGTGCTCAGGAAAACTTTCGGCGTGGCGGAAGGCTATCCGGAGTTGATCGTGCTGGACACGACGGACCCGGTAACGATCCGCGATGCGGAAAGCAAGATCGACCTCCCGCACAGCCTCTTTCTCCTGGCCAGCAAGTCGGGATCGACTATCGAAATGCTATCGCTCTATCGTTATTTTGCCGTCAAGGTAGAAGCGATGACGGGCGGCGAGATCGGTGCGTATTTTATGGCGATCACCGATCCCGGCAGCCCCTTGGAAGCGCTCGCGCGCGAAAAATCGTTCCGGAAAATCTTTCTGGCCCCGTCCGATGTCGGCGGGCGCTACGCCGCGCTCACCTATTTTGGCCTGGTCCCAGCAGCCTTGATCGGCATCGACCTGGCGGCCTTTTTAAAACGGGCGGAGGAACGCATTCAAAACGCGTCTGCATCCCTTCCCGCCGATAAAAACGACGCGGTCCAACTGGGAGCCATGCTCGGAAGGCTTTGGATGGAAGGATGCGACAAACTGACTTTCATCACTTCGGATTCGCTGACACACTTCGGTATTTGGGCCGAACAACTCGTCGCCGAGTCGACCGGAAAAGAAGGCAAGGGCATCGTTCCCATCGATGGAGAGGACATTGGGTCCCCCGAGGTTTATGGAAAAGACCGGCTCTTTGTCTATCTCAGAGACGCATCCGATGCGAATGAAGCACGTGATGCGAAGGTCGACGCCCTACAAAATGCGGGACATCCGACGGTCCGGATGGCACTACAGGACCCTCTCGATTTGGCCGGCCAATTTTTTCTTTGGGAAATGGCCACCGCCGTGGCCGCCGTGGTTTTGGGGGTGAATCCCTTCGACGAACCCAATGTTTCTGAAAGCAAGACAAACACCGGCGACGTTCTGAAGGTTTTTAAAACGACCGGCAAGCTTCCATTATCCGCTGCCGTGAGAGTAGAAAATGACATCGCCATTGCCGGAAGTGTGAAAGTGGATACTTCGAACGCTTTGGACGAAGCGATACCCCTTTTTTTGTCTCAATTGAAACCCAAGGCCTACCTTGCGCTGATGGTCTACCTGCCGATGACGGAGCGATGCGAAGCATGTTTACGGCTAATCCGCGAAAGGATTCGAACCCAATATCACATCGCGACCACACTCGGTTACGGCCCGCGCTTTTTGCACTCCACCGGCCAGCTTCACAAAGGCGGCGCTCCCATCGGATGTTTTATTCAAATCACGGCGGATGATGCGGAAGACATGGTCATTCCCAATGTGGGCTACAGCTTCGGCACACTAAAACGGGCGCAAGCCCTGGGTGATTTCCAGGCCCTCTCTCAACGAGGCATGCCGGTACTGGATATCCGTCTTGGGCGAGATACCGAAGCCGGGTTGCAAGGCCTTTTGTCTGTATTGGAATAGGCTTTTCAATCCCCCACCTTCCCGGTTACAATAAAACCCAATGAAGATTCAGGTGTCCGAAAGCAATTGGGGAAAACTCGGCAGCGATGCGCGTTCGATTCGGGATGCCGTTTTTATCGAAGAACAAGGCATCTCGCCAGATATTGAACATGACGATCGCGACCGGTACGCAGAGCACATCGTCCTTTTTATCGAACAAAACCCCGTCGCCACCGGGAGAATTGATCACAACGGAAAAATCGGACGGGTCGCCGTTTTAAAATCGCATAGAAGACAAGGCTTCGGACGGATTGTCATGGAACACTTGGAAGCGAATGCCCTGCGCCTCGGTCTTGAAAAAGTGTTCGTTCATGCCCAAACCACCGTTGTCCCTTTTTACCGGCAACGCGGCTACACCGCCCTCGGAGAAGAAACGATGGAAGCCGAGATACCGCATCAATATATGGAGAAACGCTTATTAACTTGGCCAATAAATATAGAGATTTATTGTAGCAATATTGGTATAGTG
>JBHHXH010000096.1:0-6845 GCA_046756925.1 Nitrospiria bacterium | reverse complement strand
ATTGAAAAAATTGGTGCGCCCAGAGAGATTCGAACTCCCGACCCCTTGATTCGTAGTCAAGTACTCTATCCAGCTGAGCTATGGGCGCGGTGTTGCCGTATTTAAGAAGCGCTGACATCTTTTAGCGTAATCGAAAAGCGTTCGTGTTGAAAGGAATGCATCGTGGGAAACAGCGAAAAGAGCCACCCTTCGAAGAGTTCCGCGCCGTTTTCGACAATCCGGACATGAATCGCCGGATTTTTCAGTTCGTTGCTGACGGAGGTAAAGACCTTGCCTTGGATGATGAGGTCCGGTAAAAAGGTGCCTACTTTCACTTTTAAGTTGGAATCCGGAATGCTCCATTCCTGGCCTAAGTCGACCGTGTGTTCGGTGATCTCGTGGCTGATTTTGTCTTCGAGCATCAATGTCACGCTCTTCCATTTCCCCTTGACCCCTTCGGGGATGACCACTCTTGCATCGCTCAAATCCGGAATGTCGTCGTGGGCCCCGTCTCGAAGGGGCGGCGGCATCGGTTCATCCACCGCTTGTGCGGACGGATTCGCTGCGGCCATCGGTGGCGGGCCGGGTATCTCTTCAATAGAATAGCTTTCCTCATTTTTGTTGCAAGACGCCTGAAAAACAAAGGTTAATATCAGTATCCAATACGGCAATCGTTTCATCGCATCCCTCGATTTTGTCGAATTGTTCCTTGGCGGAGAGGGAGGGATTCGAACCCTCGGTAGAGGTTAACCCCCTACGACGGTTTAGCAAACCGTTGCCTTCAGCCGCTCGGCCACCTCTCCATATTTTAAAATGATCGCAAGGCCCTGATCAACTTCGAAAAGCAAGCGAGGGCAAGCGGCGATCCGCTGCGTTGGTTTATACCACACTGAAACCGGAGGAATCCAGATCATTCATCGCCCAAATTCCGCGATTGCGGAATTTAAAACCGCCGATTCGCCTGAAGTTACTGCGTTATCGGCCAAAGGTCTCCTCACCGTACGGGTGAGTACGCCTCGGTCGCCCTTTGGCCTTAAGCCTTGTCTTTCAGACGACTTGACGGTTTGCCCCAAAATCAATCGCTGATTTTGGGATTGTATTCGACTGAAGCGGACGGGTTCGGGTTTTGAATGCGTCTGGGTGTTTGTCCGGGAGGGATCCATCTTGAAGCGGGTCGAATTCCGTCCAAGGCCGGACCCTCATGGCAACATCAACGGAGTCCACCTCGGAGGGATGAAATGCAGCAATGATCGGATACAATCAGCCGCCGCGTTTCTTTCCAAAGTAGGTGAGGGTAACTGATCTCCAAGCGGAAGGTCGTTAGAAATCGTCCGATGCCAGATCGTGAGCGCTTCGAGACGATCCGTCAGTCGCCCGGAGCAGGTCGCGTGCATGTTTCCGGGGTGCAGAAGATCGAATCGATGGATGAGCAGTTGAAGATGCAATCGGCTGGGTGCTGTCGAGAAGCCCGATTGTAATTTGCCCGGATGGGACACAAAGGTGACCTCGTAGCCTTTCCGCTTTAATTGGGCTTCGATGACTTCCGTGAGTGAAAACATAAAGCGTTTCGGTTCGTGTAGCGGTGCGGGAAGACCGGGCTGGTTGGATGCATGATCCTCCACCGGAAAAACGGAGATTCGATCGAATTCCGAGGAGATAAAATCGGGCCCAAAACGCGACGGCGGTCTCTTGAGCGCCGGACTGCATCCGATCGCCATGAGGCAGCATAAAATCACGCGGAGGTGGATTAAGGTTCTCATGTCCTTAATATGCGCCGCTCGACACTTCAAAGGCAAATCAATACATTATGCATTCCTTTGTGTTTTTGCCGTTGGGGATCGTCTTAGCAGTGTATGAAGAATTCGTCTTTACGGTTCCGGACGATGGCCATTCGGCATTGGGGGCTGATGTCCGAGTTTTGATTTGATGCCCAGATCTCCTGTTCCGTTAGTCGGCCGTCTAAAAAAGTGAGACGATAGGACGAAAATCCCGGCCGCTGCCACATAAAAAGGGACTTGGGCCGCCATCGGTACAGATAAATGCGTTCGATTGTCCCCTTGCCGAGTGTCTCGAATAACAACCTTGCCTGCCAATGGCCGCTGTCGTTATTCTGCTTCGAAAAATAAAGGTCGATTTTCTTTTTGGACCGGCCGAGGACGATGCCTTCGTTGCGGACGACCGTGGGAGCGGTCGCCGCACAGGCGTAGAGGAACAAAAAGAAAAGAAGAAGGGGCAGCCGTTTAATTGGCATTGGTCGGTTTTTCATCGGTAAATTTCAGAGAGTGGGGTTTGTCCATGTGTTAATTCCCCTTCGCGCTCCAACTTTCAGACAGCTTTTCCGCCTGTTTTAAAACGAGTTCTACGGCTTCCGGCGTTTTGTCGGGCGGATATTTATAGCGCCGCAGCAGAATACGCACCATGTTCCGCAAACGGGCGCGCACGCTGTCCCGCACCTGCCAATCGACTGTGGTGCTCTTCCTTAATTTTTCGGTGAGTTCGTGGGCGATCTTTTTCAGGATGTCGTTTCCCAATTCCCGGACGGCGCTTTCGTTGTTGGCGAGGGCGTCGTAAAAGGCCAACTCGTCTTCATTGAGTCCAAGGTTTTCATGCCGCTTCATGGCCTCCTGAAAATCCTTGGCCATCGCGATGAGTTCTTCGATGACCTGCGCGGTTTCAATCGCCCGGTTCCGGTATTTCCGCAAAGTCTCCAATAGCCGGTCGCCGTACTTCGTCTCTTGCACAACATTATTTCTTGTTTTGGCTTTGATTTCGTCGCGCAGTAATTTTTCGAGCAATTCGACCGCCAAGTTCCGGCTTTTCATATTGCGGACTTCTTCCATGAAGACGTTGTCCAACAGGCCGATATTGGGTTTTTCGAGTCCCGCCAATTTAAAAATGTCGTCCACGCCTTCGGCCACGACAGATTGATCGAGGATTTGCTTGAGGATGGAGTTCTTGTCCGCTTCGGACCGCTTTTTGTCCACGGTCGTGTGTTTGGTAATGGCGGCCTTTACGGCGGAGTAAAAAGCGATCTCCTTCCTAAGCCCCTGGGCCGCATCCAAAGTCCCGCACACGGCCAAGGCCGCGTTGATCTGCGCCATGGCGTCGAGAAAGGCCTTTTTCCGATCCGGATGTTTCGAATCGCCGTCCAGTTTCAAAACATGGTTGGCCGCAGGCAGGAGCAATTTCAGGGCATCCGTTTCGTAGGCGCTGGTGTCGAAGCCCTCAAACATGCCGCGCACCACATCCATTTTTTCCAGCAATGTGGCAAAGGCCTCTTCCGCGTTATGTGCGGTTTTGCCCTTGCCTTTGGAATCCGTATACACTTTGAGGGCGTTTTTCAGTTCGTTGGCGATGCCGATGTAATCGACGACCAAGCCCCCCGGCTTGTCTCTAAAAACCCGGTTCACGCGGGCGATCGCCTGCATCAAACTATGGCCCCGCATCGGTTTGTCCACATACATCGTGTGCACGCAAGGGACATCAAAGCCCGTGAGCCACATATCGCGCACGATCACCAGTTTGAGCGGATCGTCCGGATCTTTAAAACGTTTTTCAATCCGCTTTTTCTGTTGTTTTGAGTACAGGTGGGGCTGCAAGGCGGTCTTGTCCGAGGCGGAACCCGTCATCACCACCTTAAGCGCACCTTTGTCGAAATCCGGGTCATGCCAGGGGGGACGAAGCGCACACAGTGCATCATACAGTTGTACGCAGATGTCCCGGCTCATGCACACGATCATGCCCTTGCCTTCGATGCGGCGGTTTTCGAAATGGCGGACCAAATCTTCGGCCACCGCTTGAATGCGGGGGGCGGCCCCGACCAGTTTTTCGAGGGCGGCCCACTTGCTTTTGGTTTTTTCGCGGACGGCGATGTCCTCTTCGTCTTCGATGACCTCTTCCACGTCTTGATTGAGTTGTTCGATCGCGGCCTGATTAATATCGAGCTTGGTCAGGCGGCTTTCGTAGTAGATCGGCACCGTGGCACCGTCATCCACCGCATCTTGTATGTCGTAGATGCTGACATAGTCCCCAAAGACGTCGCGCGTGTCGCGGTCTTCGCGGGCAATCGGCGTGCCGGTAAAGCCAATGAAGGAGGCATTGGGCAGGGCGTCGCGCAAGTGTTTGGCGTAGCCGAATTTATACTGACCCGTCTTTTGGTCCAGCACCGCCTTCAGGCCGTAGTGGCTGCGGTGGGCTTCATCCGAAATCACCACGATATTGCTGCGTTGATCCAATACCGGATGGCGTTCTTCCTCTCCCAGCAGCGAGAATTTTTGCACCGTGGTGAAGATAATGCCGCCCGACTGCCGCGCCAGCAATAAATCGCGCAGTTCTTCGCGGCTGTTCGCCTGTACGGGCGTTTGTTTCAACAAGTCCTTGGCGGCGGAAAACGTCTGGAATAACTGGCTGTCCAGATCCATGCGGTCGGTCACCACCACCAGAGTCGGATTATTCATCTCCGGCTGCTGCAACAGTTTTCCCGCGTAACAGGCCATGGAGATGCTTTTGCCCGAACCCTGCGTATGCCACACCACCCCGGCCTTGCGGGAGCCGGGTATCACCTCGTCCCCATAGCGGGCGCGCTGCTCGGCCGCTGTCTCGGCATTGGATGTCATGGAAGCAATCACCGTCACCCGCACGGCCTCGCGCACGGCGTGAAACTGGTGGTACCCGGCGATCTTCTTGATGACCTCATCGCCGTCCTGCTCAAACAATACAAAGTAGCGGATGTAATCCAGAAACAATTCCCGGTCAAAGAAGCCCCGCACCACCTTTTCCAGTTCGTAGGTCAGCAACGGCTTGTCGTGCTCGTTCTTGAGGGTACGCCAGGGCATGAAACGTTCTTTGTTGGCGGTCAACGAGCCGATGCGTGCGGTAATGCCGTCCGAGATAACCAGCGCTTCATTGAAAACAAACAGGTCCGGGATCTCTTCCTTGTAGGTTTGCAACTGATTGTGGGCGTCCCATACATCGGCATTTTCGTCCGCCGGGTTCTTTAACTCGATGACGGCCATCGGCAGGCCGTTGACAAACACCACCACATCCGGGCGGCGGTTCATTTTGGTGCCCTGCACGGTGAATTGGTTGACGACCAGGAACTGATTGTTGTCGGGGTTCTGGAAGTCGATCAGTTGGGCGTGGTCGGTGATTTTCTCATCATCCTTGTTGAATTGCACCTTGACGCCGTCCGTAAGGAGTCGATGAAAGGCGCGGTTGTTCTGAATCAATGAGGGATGATCGGGTTTGGCGACTTCGTGCACTGCCTCTTCGAGGGCAGTTTGCGGGATTTTCGGATTGATGCGCTTTAACGACGTCAACAGACGGCCGGTGAGCACAACTTGACGGTAATCCGTGCGTTCGGGTGCGGCCCCGTCATGCGCGATATCCGGGCCAAAAACGGACTCGAAGCCGCTTTCTCGGAACCAATCGAGGCAAAGGTGTTCGAGTTGGGTTTCGGTGATCATTTATATAATGCTCTATTTTCTTTGCAATGTTGACGCACCAGATCGACCCATTTTTGATAATAGTGCCAATCTTTACCTGCAACTATAGTCCCAAAGCCCTTGCCCGGATTCTTAGCGTCCTTCGTTTTCCACAAGATAGTGTGGTGATGCATGTTGAATTTTGAATACCCCTCTCGATTCATTAAATCCACGATTTGTTTTGGAAGAAATTTTTCTTTCTCTGTTTCCTTGATAACAGCATATTCCTTATTAAGTCCTACAGCTAGTGGAGAATCACTTTTTACAAACTCAATGACTCTATCCGCTTGCCCTTTTCTATTTGCAGTTTTAGGAACAAATAATATGCGGTAAGCATACCTCTGACTTGCAAATTCCTCAGTTGACAATTCATTGTCGAAATCTTCAATGTACCGACGGATATTTTGCGGTAATCCCTTTTGTTCAGACAATAAATTCTTCTGCTCATGTTCGATGTTTGAAAATTGCAGACTAAAGGACAAGTGGTTTTCAATGCCAAGGTGTACCCCGAAGAATTTCTTTAGGTATTCATTATAGTTCAAACAACATGCCTGAAAGCGTGCGCTTAAGAGGTCATCTATACGAGATGTCATTTGGTGTTCTATTTCATGCCTAAGCCCAATTAAAAAACGCAAATTGTTTGTCGTGTCTTTATCATAGGGCTTACATCCGTTGTTAAACAACGCTCTAACTCCCAATACTTATGTGCTCCTTTAGTCGTTTTATCAAAAACACGGCGCTGACCGCGCTGTTTAAAATAACGATATTCAACAGCATTCTTCCGGTAGTAGGCATGCAACAGGTACGTCCATGCAATGTTCATCAAAACAATATAGGCTTCCGATTTAAAGCTGATATTTGGATTATTGAAAATCTGAACAGCAGCCAACGCTGCTTCACGGGATTTCTTAACGAGTTCAGTTTTAACTGACCCAATGTTTCTTTTTCGCTTCCCTGCCATTATGCAGCAGTTTCCTCTGTGGATTGTGTATTCTTAATTACGATTTCGCCAGAGAGAAGTTTGGGGAGGAGGGTGTCGCGGATCTCTGAAAGGACTTTTGATTGCCGATCGTTTTCTAATATGGATTCAAACATTGATTCAACGACCCGAGAAAACGCGCTCAATGATTTATCGCCAGGGCAAATCAAAGGAACCTTGGAGAAACTCCCTGTGTTCAGGTTTAGTGTTGCGCTTCCCCCACTTGCCAGGTCATGAAGTGCTTTTTTTTTCCCTAACATGCAAAAGTATAAATAAGATGAATGCTCCTTATTTGCTGGAACAATAGAGTTAATCTGTTGGTTTGTATGACACTCCTCTGAAGCAATCACAACCTGTCCTACAGTAGCAATACAACTAACACACACAGATCCTTTCGTTATTTC
>JBHHXH010000095.1:0-6890 GCA_046756925.1 Nitrospiria bacterium | reverse complement strand
GGTCTCGGTTATCTGAGAATAAACCGGTGTCGGTTACCTGAGACGGGACAGTCAGAGGCACGCACATATGGAACTATGCCTCAATGGAACAGGCGAAGGAAGTACAGGAGAAAAGCTGCCTTTTTATGTTTGAGCGGCTCGTTCCAGATGAGTTTAATCTTTCCGTGAGTTTCCGAAAATGGCGACTCAACGAGCGGGAACAGGAACTGGTGCACCTCCTGATGGCGGGCCAAACAAACATGGAAATCGCCAAACACCTGGACATCAGCATCAATACGGTCAAAGGGTATTTAAAGCTCCTGATGCGGCGGTTGGGCGTGAACAGCCGGACAAGAATTATCAGCCGAATTTTGACGGAAAAAAATCCTCCTTCCTAAATTAATGAGCGCCTGTTTTCAAAAGTTCATCAGCATGTGGCAAAAGTTCAGCAGCATGCGGACAGAAGCAGGCGTCAACATCCCAAAATAATATTGTTTTTTTCTTAACGTATTGCAATAAGTCTAAAGTACTTTATACGATTATTGCTGTCCCGTTAACGGGACAGCAATGCGACAAGATCGCTTCGAACCGATATAAACAAGAAGTAAAAAAGGCTCTTGACGGGTAAAACCGAAGCATGCAATATGAGCAAGGAAAGAATAACAAGCGCCGGGAGATGATATATGGGAAATTGGACCCGGTCGGAAAAGAAGCGCAAATGAAAAGACGGCAAATGGGAGGTTGTGATTGAAGTGTGTAATCAAACGAATGCACAACAAACCGTCTTGGGCACCCAACACCCCTACTTGAAGGGTGCAGGAAAGGCCGGAGATGTGCCGACCAGCGCATTTAAACGGCTCGAACCCAAAGGGTAACAAGGCGCGTGCGCGAGTTGGGTTTTCGGGCCCTACGACAAAGAACCGAACAAGTCATATACGGATGTGTACAGAAAGGACGGCTTGAAACTCAAATGGGTCGACGGCACGATCATCGATCTAAAACTGGCATGGATTCCCCGACGGGAAGGAGACCGCACCCGCGTCGGCTATCTGAGTTTTCTGCCGGCCACCTGGCGCGCCTGCCTCGCCTACGATCGGCCTTTAAACTATGTCATCCGAAGTATTCACGGCCTGCCGGAGGGATGGTCTATATCGAATATTTCTCCGGAAATCGGAGATCTCGTCACGCTGGATCCCATGTCCAAACACCATCCTTTATACCTGGAACTGGTCACCGCATCCGATGTTTCCGAGGGCTTTCGCTTCAATACCACTGTAGAGATCGCTATGGAGGGTTTTCCATCCGATTTTTTCCATACCCTTCGCGTCGGCGCAAGCTTCGTTCGCGATACGATTCCACCCCAGCTTCGGGTGAATATTGATGGGCGAGAACTCTCCATCGAGGCAAGCGATCCATCCAGTGGCATGGCATGGGTAGAGGTTCGATATTCCATGGATGCAGGCAAGTCCTTTGTCACGGAAATCGTCGAACCCACATCCGAACACATCGAAGAGAACCGGACCCTTACCGCGACGTATCGGTTCAGCTTGCCCGACAGCACCGATCTTTATCAAGTCCGCGGCTATGACGATGTGGACAACCTTGCAGAAACGCCAATACAATTCCTAGAGAGTGTCCCCAAACCATCCATGGCGGAACCCTCGTCCACCGAGGACCCGAACGCTTTCACCTTTGAAAGACTCCGAAAAAAAAATGGGTATCGACGACCCGGAAAATCGGGATAGGCAATAAGCCCCAGTGCTGAAAGGCAAAAAGGTCCCTCCAGCATTTGGGCAAACGCGATCAAATAAAAAGCGATACCCGAAGGTAGAGATTCAGCGCAGTGCAAGATCGGCGAAGATCTTCGTGGCAGATATCGACCAGTCCATGAAGGGTTTTGGAAAGATCCCCAAAATAAAAACACCCGCAAGCGAGAGGTAGACGACCGCACGGAGGGGAAGGGAAATCGGGATCGGCGTCGGGTCGCTCGGCTCAACAATATAGATCTTCTTGACGACCACAAGATAGTAGTACATTGAAAGGACAATATTAACCAATCCGACCACGACAAGAAAGATGAGGTTCTGATTGATGGCGGCCGCAAAGATATACAGCTTGGCGATAAACCCTCCTAAGGGAGGCACACCCGCCAAGGAAAGTAGAAAAACAAGCAGGGCAAAGGCCAGAAAAGGGGAGCGGCGGTTTAAACCGGCCAAGTCTTCGATATCGTCCGTCTCCGTCAGGTTGGAAAAAATAATCACGACGGCAAAGGCGCCGATGTTCGCAAACAGATAGGCCACCAGATAAAACAAAATCGCCTCGCCGCCCATTTTCGTACCGGCCGCGAGACCAATCAAAATATTACCTATTTGGGCGATTCCCGAATAGGCTAAGAGACGCTTCATATTTTTCTGCGCGATCGCCACGATGTTGCCGTACGTCATCGAAAGAACCGCGAGCCCCACCAAAAACCAAGTCCAATCACCCCGCATACTGGAGAAGGTGGAGAAAATCACCCGCAAGGTAATCGCGAAAGCCGCGCCCTTCGGTGCAATCGAGAGAAACGACGTCACCGGCGTCGGCGCGCCATGATACACATCCGGGATCCAGGCATGGAAAGGCACGGCACCGATTTTGTAACCCAGCCCGATGAATATAAACATCAAACCCGTAATCAAACTGATCGAAGGATCCACCCCGGCCAGCTCGGCAAAACGGATGGCGCCGGTCGACATATAGACCAGACTGATCCCAAAGATGATGATCGCCGAAGAGAGCACACCCAGAATAAAAAACTTGATCCCCGCCTCGTTGGACCGGAGGTCGTCCCTTAAATAGGTCACCAAGACGTAAAACCCGAAGGTTGAAAATTCCAATGAAAGATAGAGGGACAGCAGGTCGTTGGCGGATGCCATCAACATCATACCCAGGGCGGAAAAAAGGAGGAGAAAATAATATTCCACCTTAAAATAACCGATTTTATGGACCGCATCGATCGACGACAGGATGATCAGAAGGGTCGAAAACAAGACGAATATTTTGATAAAGATCGCCATTGGGTCTAAGACGAACATCTGGCCGAAAGTGGTCCCCGACTTTTCGGACACAAAAAAGCCGATCAGTTGGAGACAGATGAGCCCGACCCCGGCCAAGCTGAAGTAGATGATGTGGGTTTTTTCGATCTTTGGACACAGAAAATCGACCAACAGGACCACACAGGCAAGAAGCGTCATCCAAAGTTCCGGCGCGAGAAGGGAGAGATCGATATCCGCCAAGCTCAGCATCGGCTCCATTAAAAACCTCCCGCCTGCGTCAACAAAGGCGCCGCCTGATGAATACGATCCAGCAGCGGAACCACGCCGGCCTTAATCACTTGCACGAACTGGGCAGGGAAAATGCCGTAGACAAGCGAACAGGCGATCATTAAAAGCAAGGGCAGACGGTCGTGCCAGGGCACTGCATCCTGAACGCCGGCATATTCCGGTTTCAGCTCGCCGAAGAAAAGACCGCGCATCATTCTAAAAAGATAACAAAGCGTGACGCAGATGCCGAGTACGGCGAGAATCGTGATCTTTGGATACATCTCCCAGCTCCCGACCACAATCATCAACTCCCCGACGAAATTCACCGTCAAGGGAAGCCCGAAGGACGCGGCGACCGCAACGATAAAGGCGCCTGTAATAAAAGGCATGCGCTTCGACAAGCCACCCAAAGAAGGGATATCCCGTGTATGGGTTTGGTCGTATACCCAACCCGCCATGGCGAAGAGAAGTCCGGTGGCCAGAGCGTGCGCAAACATATAAAGCACCGCGCCGGTCAGGCTGATGACGCTCAGGGCCGCCATACCGAGAAATATGATGCCCATGTGGCTCGAGGACGAATAGCCGATGACATATTTGGTGTCTTTCTGGAACAAGGCAACCAAACCGCCGTACACAATACTGCCGATACAAAGATAGGCCGCAATCGGCATCCATTCTTGAGTCGCCTCGGGGAAAAGAAAAAAGGCCACCCGAATGATCGAAAAGTGACCCAGCTTCATCAGCACACCCGCATGCAGCATGCTGGTTGCCGCCGGGGCGGACGCATGGCCGACCGGTGACCAGGAGTGCATGGGCCACAGCGGTGCAATCGAGGCAAAGCCGAAAAAGACCAAGACCCAAATGATGCTCACGAGGGTCTTCCCATAATGTCCTTCCGGTACCTTGGAAAGCTCAACCAGATCGAAGGAATAAATACCCGAATGGCTGTAGATGAGGAGGATGCCCATCAGCGCCACGACGGCTCCCACAGAGAGAAACAAGACGAGTTTCATCGCCGCATATTCCTTGCTGTTGGAAGTAAAATTGAAGAGAAAACGGAGTGAATCGCGCTTCGGTTCTCCCTTCATATCGAGATACCCCTTCAAGTCATGGTAGCCCTTGGTATGACTTCCCCAAACACCGATCAGGAGGTACATCGGAATTACCGACATCTCGTAGAAAAAGTAGAGAAAGAACAAATCGAGGGATACATAGACCCCCACCGTGGCGCCGGCCAAGATCAGGAGAAAGATATAAAATTCCTTCGTGCGGTCTTGGATGTGCCAAGAAACGAAGATTCCGGCAAAGATCAGGATCGACGAGGCCAGCACCAGCGGCACGGCAATCCCGTCCACCCCCAGGTAGAAGGAAATCCCGATATCCGGCGCCCAGGTATAACGCTCGACAAATTGAAACCCGCCCAATTGATAATCAAACTGATAGAGCAGGTAAAACGACATGATCATGGAGATCAGCGCGGCGCCCGCCGCCACCCCGCGGACCGCCATTGGTTTGGAATTCGGAACAAAGATCAAGACGATCCCGCCCCCGAAAAGAGAAAAGAGAATGATCGATAGCAAATATGAGCTCACGGCGTCCTCCCGATAGAGGGCAAATCATCCTGGAAAGCAATGGTTGTCGCGGAATCCGTTCTTGCGAGAAATTGTTTCTCCGTCCTTTGGTGGACAGCCAGGTTCGATCGGCCGGTCAAAAAGGCGACGGACCCATCCATGATTCTCAGAAAGGGCCTCGGGAAGATTCCGGTCCAAAATATAACGCCCGTTAGCGCAATACAAATGGCGAGTTCTCGTTGGTTGAGATCTTTTAAAATCTGATTCTTGGGGTTATCCAAGGGACCGTACATCACCCTTTGGTAGAGCCACAACAGATATCCGGCACCCAGGATCACCCCGCCGACGGCCACGGCTCCATATCGCCAATCGGCGCGGAAGGCGCCGGACAGGATCAGGAATTCACCGATAAAGCCGTTGGTGCCGGGCATGCCCATCGAAGAGAGACTGATGACAAAATAGAATGCCGCGAGGATCGGAACTTGTTTGGCCAATCCACCGTATTCGGAGATCAATCGCGTATGACGCCGTTCGTAGAGGAAGCCGACCACAAAGAAGAGTCCCGCCGTCGAAATACCATGGTTGAGCATCTGAATCAGCCCGCCTTGTAGTCCGATGCGATTATGGGTGAAGAGGCCGAGCATGACAAAGCCGAGGTGACTAATCGAGGAATAGGCGATCAATTTTTTGATATCGTCCTGGGCCAAGGCCAGCCAGGCCCCATAGACAATGCCGATCACCGCCAAAGTCGATATCATCGGCACAAAAGCCCCGGATGCATCCGGCAGCAGCGGGAGCGAGAAGCGGACGAAGCCATAGGTGCCCATTTTCAAAAGGAGTCCGGCCAGCATCACACTGCCGGTGGTCGGCGCCTCCACATGCGCATCCGGAAGCCAAGTATGAAAGGGCACCATCGGCACTTTAAAGGCGAAACCAAAGAAGAGGAGCATAAAAATCAATGTCTGTTTTTCGGGGGGCACCGGCGCCTTCAGGAGATCAATCAAGCTAAAGGAATACAGGTCCCGCAATTGATTGGCCACCGCGAATTCGTGATAGTTCAACACAAGAATGGCAAAACCGACCAACATCAGTACGGAGCCGACCAAGGTATAAAGCACAAACTTCAAAGAGGCATAGTCCCGATTCTCGCCGCCCCACGTTTTGATCAAAAAATACATGGGGATCAACATAACCTCCCAAAAGAGGAAAAAAAGTGCGAGATCAATCGCCGCAAAAACGCCGATGAGTGTAAACTCCAATCCCAGCAGGCATAGAAAATACTCGCGTACATGTTCGCGAACGGCATCCCATGAAAAAAGAACGGTCAAGACGGACAAAAAAGACGAGAGGATAATCAGCAGCAAGCTGATGCCGTCTACACCCATGTGGTAATACACGCCGATAGGGGCGATCCACGCGGCTTTCTCGACAAATTGCATATCGGCCACGCCCCGTTCGAAATTAGGCAGAAGCAGGAGGGAAACGAGAAAGGTCAAGCAAACCGTGCCGAGGGCAACCTGTTTCACCACTCTTTCGTCGCGCTGTGTCCAAAGCGCCACGGCGCCCAGCAAGGGAAGGAAGGTAATGACCGTCAAGATCGGAAAACCGATTTGATCGGAAGCCAAAATTTGATTGAGCGTCGTTTGCATCATCAACTCATTTCATCACAACGGCAGGAGGGCTGACCTGGGGTTTCAACACCAGATACAGGTTGACGAGGATAAAAATCCCCACGATGATCATCATGGCATAATGATTTACCCTGCCTGTCTGAAGCCTGCGAAAGATTCGGGCGAAGAGATGACTGGTATAACCGATTAAGTTCAAAAAAGCGTAAATCACATACTTTTCGATCCAGCTTGAAAGCCAGCCTCCCGAAAAGACCGTCCGTCCGATCCCATTGACGATGCCGTCGATCACCTGCTTGTCGAACCACCGGCAGAGTGCGACCCATCGGAGGGTCGACCAAATGACCAGCCATCGGTACACCTCCGTAATAAACCCTTCGTAGGTGGCGATGGGCTTGTGGGCCAGCCAC
>JBHHXH010000094.1:0-7015 GCA_046756925.1 Nitrospiria bacterium | reverse complement strand
GTCGGTTACAATTTGAGAAATTCTATAATGCATTAAGATCTGAGTTGTGATTTGCAGATGGACCTTAGTCGGTTACAATTAGTTCAAAACTCATTGCCGCGTCCCGGCGGTTGTGATTTGCAGATGGACCTTAGTCGGTTACAATCCAACAAGAAAACTCCCAAGACTCGACGTGGTTGTGATTTGCAGATGGACCTTAGTCGGTTACAATTTATGGCTGGAGGCGATGCAGCGAAGACAAGTTGTGATTTGCAGATGGACCTTAGTCGGTTACAATTATTGTTGTCCGCATTCAATAAATCGCAGAGTTGTGATTTGCAGATGGACCTTAGTCGGTTACAATCTTCAGGGGAACGGTATCCGCTGGTGACGAGTTGTGATTTGCAGATGGACCTTAGTCGGTTACAATTATCTGCACGGTAAGATCTTGATCTAACTGGGGAATCATGGATTCCCCAGTTAGAAAAACTCCAGTTGCATGGGAGCTGGTTCAACCGGTTTTCTCTTTTTTCCATAAAAAACTTCGATTTTTTCGAACTGCTTGTCCGTGATTTTTACGATACGGACCTCACCCTCCGGCGGCAGGGAAAACTTCACGCGCTTCGCGTGAACCTGCGCATTTTCCTCGCTGGCGCAATGCCGCATGTAAACGGAATATTGCATCATGGTAAAGCCATCTTGCAATAGATGTTTTCTGAATTGGGTATATTGTTTCCGCGCCTTTTGTGTGTCGGTCGGTAGGTCGAAAAGCACGATGATCCACATGGTGTTGAGTCCTCCAAAGGTCATCGGTCTTCCGGGTGTTGTATTATAGGATAGTCGAGTTTGACGTTTTTGTCTTGAAAGGTGCGTTTTAAGTTCGCCGTCAAATAATGACAAGAGACCATCATCGGCATGGTCTTTCCCGCAAACACCACTGGGACACTTAACAGCTTGAGCAATTTTCGTTTTGATTCCATTTCGATTTTAAGTTGATCCTGTTCTTCGGCCATCCGATACACTTCATAATCGACCCAAGGGCGAAAAGGTTCCATTAAATCGTCTGCCAGGCACAGGCCGTTGTATTGATTGTGATGATGCAGGCCCACAGCTGGATGCAGTCCGCTCGCCACAATGGCGCGGGCGACGGCGGCGCGCATAAGGGCGTAGCCGTAATTCAGCAGGGCGTTCACGCCATTCGCCCCGGTGTCGCGGCGGAAGGTCCTGCCGAAAAGCAGGGGCCAATATTTTTGCGCGGCCTGGGCTTCGTGGTTTTCCCGGTCCCCTGTTTTAACCTTGGTCGCAAGGTGTTCAAGCGGCTTGGCATCCTTCCCCAATAACCTCAAGGTTCTGGCCTGCCCCAAGATTTTTTGCTGCACGATTTGCCGCCAAATCCTCTTCCTCAGGGGCAGGCTGATCTGCGTTTGCTCTTTCAAAATTTTCGCATGCAGGCTGTTGCCTTCCGTCAAAGGAAAAATTACAGAAAAGGGGAGATGCCGCTGGTCGCAAAAAACAATGGCCGTATTGTTTTGCTGGCAGGCAATAACAGCCGACTGGCTGATGACAATAGCCGGGTGCTGCAAAATAAGCACACCCAAATCTTCAATAGGGATGCGTGCGGCCAGGGCGCCGTTTTTATCGATCAGCAATTGCCTGTGTTTTAGGTGGAGGTAGGCCGGCTCGCTGATATCGACAATGCGTTTGATCATTCCATTAGTTTACCAATGGAATTGATTTTGTGCAGTTTCAAACCGCTTTTTATTAAAGCCGGAATCGTCGAATCCTTGTCTTTTAAGGTTTCGTCAACTTTTTTTAGCGTGCTGGCGGTATGCAGGCGTAGATTAACGCGCTTGTTTGCACTGTCCAGCTTTTGCACACGATAGAAAACACGCTGGCCTTCTTTCCCAACGCTCACCATATCGTTGATATGTAAGGCCATGAAGAATTCGTTCGCTTTCCCATGATCGGTTCGGATGATGGGCTCTTTTTTCCCATGAATGCCTTTGGCGCGGCGGCTTGCCTCCATCATTGTCACAAACACGCCGGTGTATTTCCCCGTTTCCTTGTGGCGGATGATCTCGACATGGTGCATGTTGCCGTAGGCCATCCACTTGAAGATCTTGCCTTGTTTGTCTTTCACGCCGAGTTTGGACTTTTCAAGTTTTGCTTTCGCCGTTTCGGATTGCCTGATCCGCACCCGTTTGATCGGCGTCCGCCCGTCTTTGTGATAAACCGTCACGTTTTCGGAAAAAGCTTCTTTTGGTTTATTGTTATACCTTTCCAGGTGCTTCCGGACGATGTCGCGGACATCGTTGTCGACAATTTTTTCGACCTGTTTCGGTTTAAAATCCCCGTTTAAATCGACACGTTTCACTGTCCCAATTCCCTCAATAAATCCTATGCCCGTTTCCTCATGGAGGGCCCCCGTTAGTTTTCGGATGGGCGTGTGCGCGACAATCATGTCGTTCAAGCACTGTTGTAGTTCGCTTCTCAGTCCGTGCCAGGGTAGATCGACCTTAAGATTCTTCAATGTGAAGCCTGGATTCATGTTTTCGGCGGCCTTTGCCCTACGAACCAGCGCCTGGTAAAACCTACGGTCCACACAGGCAATGACAACGGCATCAATGGCGTGATGACGGTGATCCGTCCGCTCTTTTTCATTGGTTTCACCGATGAGAGTGTTCAAGCCCCACTGGTGTCGGAGCCAAGCTGTAACACTGCCCTTGCTCACGTTGACGTCCGCGCCGAGTTGCTTGACATACTCCTTGGCCTCCCTGCAGATATAGCGGGTGTCGTTGAGTTGTGTTTCAATAAAATCACGATCTTGGAGTTCTGCCGATGTCATGAAAAAGCGGTCTTTCTTCGCACGCAGTTTCTTATCCCAGCGGTTGACGGCTTGTGTAATTTGGTTCCACTTTTCGGCGTTGCCGCCGAAGGCATCGATGGGTGTGCGCTGGCCCTTGTTCCGGTTTTCTGCTGCATAACACACGACCTTGTTCATGTATGAATCATCGAGTGACAGGCTGTAAGGCAAAATATGATCCACATCGATCTCCGTGCTGAACAGGGCCGTCAAACCAATGGTCCGGCCGCTGTAGGCGCATCGTTCCTGTTGATCTTTCCAAAGCCGGTAGCGGATTTTATCGCCCTTGTCCGGGTATTTTGAAAGCCCAAGATGCGGATTCGTCTCAATCATCAATTGGTAGGCCTGAACGGCTTCCTCATTGGCTTGGGTGTTTTCTTTCTGTTGTTTGAGAAAGGCCTGGTACCGTTTAGTGTTCATTTCGAGATCGCGCGCCATCTCAATCCGAACGGCGTCCGGCTTGCCGTATTCGGCAATCAGCGCGTTGATCACGCGCCGCAGTTCCGAAAGCGCCCTTTTGACAATGGGGTTGGGCAAGTCCGGCGACGGGCCGAGCCGGTCTTTGACATCCTCCGCTTTTATCTCGTAGCCGTAACCGGCGCTGATGCGTGCGTCGGAATAGATTTGCCCTTCTTCCAAAAAGGGCAAAAGACGGTTCATCGCTTTTACAGACAGATTGGCGTGCTCTGCCTCAAACTCAAGCAGGCAGAGGCGCACCGCCGTTTCGGCATCGAAGCTCCAATGTGTGACAAGGCGTTTTTTCAGAACGGATTTTTTTTTGATCGTCAGCAAGTCTTCAACCAAGGCATGTTGTTTCTCCTTTTCCCAACGGTCCCATTGAGGCACGACGGCTCGTATCTCACAAGCGGTGATATTGCCTTTGAGCTTCTTTGTCCCGTTTTCCAGATTAAATTCAGTTTTTTTGTGGAGCTTAAGTCTATTTTTGATTTTTGCAAAAGTCGGTGAAGATTCTCGCTCAAAAAAATCGATTAACTCCATTCTTTGCTCTTGGCTGAAGGGCCGAATTTCTTCGTCCTCGGGGTCGAAAAATCGGATGCTGTTGATATCTTGTAGGTAACGAAACCGCTGGGCTTCGAGGCGGCCCATGTTTGCTCGTTTCCTGCTGGGTTCCAAAGAACACTTACCGATGCGGTTGGATTTTAGTTTTAAAGGTCGCTGATAAAAGATCATCCTTTCGATTTCTTCCAGGACGTTGTCCGAGAGGAATACATGATGCTTGGCTTGTTTCTTCCAAATTAGGTCCAACTCATCCCGGTACATCTGGCGGTCGGTTCGCAAATATCCACCCTCTCGGCTGCGGTTGCGCTTACACTCGTGATGGCCGCGCGATGCCAGATATTCCCCCAACGTGCGGCAGCCCGAGTTTTTGATTTTTCCCCGGAGGGCGCTGATGTTCTTTTTGAAAGCCGTTTCTTCCTTTGTGCGTTCCGATGAGTTGTCTTCGAGGCCTTCCAACTTGGAAAGCTCTTCCTGCACATCAGGATCGTCCAGCATTTCACGATCCAGCAAGGTTTTCCGGTTGCTCAAAAAGCCCCGGCGTTGGACCAAGTGAAGAAATACGCGGCCCAGTTCGTATTTCTCCAGGGGAGTATCCAATCCTTTCTTTCTTAGCTGGCAAGGATTTCCTAAAGTATTGAGGATGATTTCCGGCTGAGGATGGTCTTTCAGTTCAGAAGGCAACAGGCCCAGTTGAATCAAATATTCCAACATCCGCGCCTTGCGCTTCGCCCGCCGTTGAATCACCCGCCGCGCCAAGCGGGCGTCGCGGCGTTTCTTGTTTTTAGGCGTTGGCGTCTTTTCTTCGACGGCTTTAATAAAAATGCGGCTCCCGAGATCAACGATTTTGTTGGGCTGGCCTTCCCCTGCTTCCAGCAAGGCCCAGCCGATGGAATTGGTGCCCAAATCCAGCCCCAGAATTCTCTTGACCATGTTTTCCTCCCGTGTATAATGGCAATGTTTGTAACCGACTAAGGCCTATCGATTTGCTTTTCATACCAAGAGTCATTTCGTAGGCTCCGCTTTCAAGCGACCTTCAGCCCTCCCAGCGGGGGCTTTTTTTACTTCTTTTTTTAGTCTATTAGAACGAGGGCGATTTGATCGTTCATCTTCGCTGGTTGCGGAGATGAATATGTTATATCGACATGTTATTGAAATGAAGAATGAAAGGCAAGCTTAAGCCATCGTAGGATGATGACTGGATATTTCTGTTTCGTTACTTTATTTTAGAAGTTCTACATAGTCCCAATGGGTTTTTTATTTCCCCCCCTCCCTTAAAATCTCGCATATGATTCAAAGCCTCTGGTGAATCACATCGCTTCGATCCAATCTCAAGGACCGCTGCTCTCATTTCGCTCCCGCTTCTTTTAAGAGCTTGACAATATCCGATCGTCCCGCCGCGGAGGCGACAAACAATATCGACACACCATTGTGAGTGACGGTATTCACATCGGCCTTGGCGTCGATGAGGAGGCGAACGACGCCGGTATGTCCCTCCGCAGAAGCGATCCACAATGCTGTTGCGCCGTTGCGGGTCGTTACATTCACGTCGGCCTGGGCGGCAATCAGTTGTCGAACGATGTCGCCGTGTCCCGCGGCCGAGGCCATCCATAAGGCCGTGGCCCCGTTGCGGGTGGCCGCATTCACATCCGCCTTCGCCGATATCAATTGCCGAATGACATCTCCATGTCCTTCAGCCGCAGCGATCCATAAGGATGTCATGCCTTCTTGATCGGTAGCATCGACGATGGCGCCTCTCTCGATTAATTCGCCGACCCGAGCGGCATTTCCGGATTTGGCCGAATCGATTAAATCGTTCCCATAGACCTCGGCGGAACCGAGAAAAAGAAGGATGGCTGTAAAAATCTGTAAGATTCGCGCGAAGGGACGCGGGATCGCTTGTGTTTCTAAGGTCACCGGGTGGAAAATCCCCTGATTGTAGACCATCCTTAAAAACTCCGGCGGTTTCGGAAAATCGTCCATTCCATACTTTGGCGACATTGTAGACAGGATTTAGGAGGTGACGCAAGGTCCGCGTCTCGATCGTATTCCTACGGAGATTCATCATAAGTTGGCAGCATGGACGCGGGCCACTTCTTTTCGCGTGCGATCTCATGAAAACCCGCGCTGAGCTAGGGATTGCGTGTGCTGGCTTCTTTTTTTTCGAGATAGGTTTTCAAGCGTTGGGAAGCGTTTAAGTTGCGGATATCAAATCGTTTCGTGTGTCGTTGCTTGACCCCTTCGCGAATCACGTTTAAATAGACCTCCGCTGCTCTTTGCCAACTATAGTTTGATGCGACCCGTTTCATGCCTTTTTTCGAAAGCGCCCGAAAATCCTTAATCCCTCTGAACAAGCCCGCCGCAATATTTTGCGTATCGAAGGGATCGATTAAAATTCCGGATCTGTCTGCAAAAATTTCCGAGGGACCGCCGTTCTTTGTCGCAACAACGGCAAGACCGCAGGCGGCGGCTTCGATGAGGGCAAGACCGAAGGGTTCGTAGTAGGCCGTGAGCGCAAATACGGAACCCAGGGAGGCGAAGTGTTTATAACTGGCAGCCAGTTCTTGTTGGGATCGGATGTTAAAGAAAAAAACCTTTTCACTGAGTTTGTTTTTTTTGATCGTGTCGAGAATAGGTTGTAGGATGCTTCTTTCGGTTTGATGAAGCTTGTATATTTCAGAGTCGGGATCGTCAATGCCGCGCAAAAATATGGCTAACATGGCTTGTTCCTGTAAAGCCCTGGAACGCGCATAGGCTTCGACGACCCCGAGGACATGTTTTTTTTCATCGAGTCTGCTTGAGACAAGCACCGAAGGTTTCCGATTTCCGTGCATCTTTTCATTGATGGCTTTGCCAATTCCAATATCCGCAGCGCTTCGCTCCGTATTAAAAATCTTTGTGTTGACGCCGGGAGGGGCGACGGTGAATCGGATATCGTCATGGACATCGACGACGCCGGCATAGAGCGGATGTGCATATTGTTTCAAGCGTTCCTGCGAAGTCGAAGTAAAGATCTTGAATGCCTGCGACATGCCGATCCGTTCCGCGGCGATTCGTTTCGAGAAGCGGTAGCGCCGGTCCATCGTGTCGAAATTGGCCGGGCTTGTGCCGAGTTTGTCGAGCTTTTGGGCCCCGAGCGAGTGGGCTGTGAAGCTG
>JBHHXH010000093.1:0-7384 GCA_046756925.1 Nitrospiria bacterium | reverse complement strand
CTAATTAGGCAATTAGCGTACCTACACCATTGGTTTAAGGCAAAAAAATGGTGTCTGTCCCGATTGATCGGATAGATGTGACTTCATTCCGCACAAACATTGTGATATGATGCCGTAAATGGCAGGAACGAATGAAAAAACGAGAGGGACGTATGAGCTCCGAATTTAAAGATGTCGTCGATTTTCATCAGCACCTTTGTCTCGATATCGCCATCGGTTATCGGGCGGCGAAGGCATTGGTCCGGGAGATGGGCGATCGGATGGAAAACATGAAGGAAGTCGTGGCCTACGTGGGCAACGAAACCTGCGCATTGGATGCGATTCAGGAAGTCACGGGTTGTACTTTCGGAAAGCGGAATCTCTATCTCAGTCATACCGGTAAGGCGGTTTATACACTTCAGAATACAAGCACGGGAGAGGGCGTCCGGGCTTACTGCACCTATTGGGAGCATTTTGATCACGCACCATTTCGGTCCCTTCGAAAAGCGGCGAAGCAAAAGGATGCGACCCCGGAGGTGAAAGACCGCCTCCGGAAAATGACGGAAGAAACGATCGACCAAATCTTATCGGCGCCGGAATCCGAGCTTTTTGCGATCCGCCGGGTGACGCTTCCGAAACCGCCGAAAACCGGAAAATACGATGCGGAACCCTGTGGCCAATGCGGTGAATATGTGGATGTGGGGCGCTTGAAAGCCGTCTCGGGGGAGCAATGGTGTCAGGAATGCCTGGTCTCGAATCCGGTTTAAGCAAAGAGGAATCCGTTGACTTCTAAGCGTTTGCCGATCGGCGAGAAGGCCCCCGATTTCAGCCTGCCGGGCGTGGATGGATCCATCTATTCGCTGGATCGTTTCAGAGATAAGGAAGTGCTTGCAGTGATGTTCACCTGTAATCATTGTCCCTATGTACAAGCCTATGAGACACGCCTCATCGCCATTCAAGCCGATTACGGTCAGCGGGGGCTCGCTCTTGTCGCGATCAACGCGAACGAAACCAAAAACTATCCGGAGGACGATTTTCCAAAGATGAAGATCCGGTCGGAAACCGTGGGCTATAATTTTCCGTATCTTTGCGACGAGACACAACAAACTGCCGATGCCTACGGCGCCCATTATACACCCGAGATTTTCTTGCTCGACCGGGAGCGGCGTCTCCGTTATACAGGCCGGATCGATGACAATTGGAAAGCCCCGCACAAAGTCAGGTCCCATGACCTTCGGAATGCGATCGACGCACTCCTATCTGGCGAGGGCATCCAACATCCCGAGACACAGGCCATCGGCTGTACCATTAAGTGGGCACAGATCTAGGACGAATCCCCTGCCTCACGAAATCGTAATTTTAAATATGCAGCATCTTCCTTGTTTTTCGTGAGAACGAGAACCGGTTCGAAAGACCAGGCCCGGCAAGACCCATGGACGATATATGAAAAAGACACCCATGATTGTTAATTGGACGGTTTGAGATGGCGGGCAATACCTTCGGTCGGATATTTCGTCTGACCACCTTCGGTGAAAGTCACGGCATCGCCTTAGGCGGCATCGTGGACGGTTGTCCGGCGGGGCTGCCGCTTGCCGAGGCAGACCTCCAAAGAGACTTAAACCGAAGAAGACCCGGGCAAAACCGTCTCCAAACACAGCGAAAAGAACCGGATCGCGTTCAAATCCTCTCCGGCATCTTCGAAGGAAAGAGTGCCGGCACGCCGATCGCTTTCGTGGTGTTCAATGAGGATATGAAATCCAAGGATTACGATTCGATCAAAGATCTTTTCCGGCCGGGACATGCGGACTACACCTATTTCAAAAAATACGGTTTTCGAGATTATCGGGGCGGGGGACGGTCTTCGGCGCGCGAAACACTGGCCCGCGTGGCGGCCGGAGCAATCGCCCGTAAAATATTGTCACGCGAGAACATTGCCATCCATGCCTATGTCACCCAAGTCGGCTCGGTCAAAATCAAGAAAATCGACCTAAACGAAATCGCAAACAACCGGCTTTTTTGCCCAGACCCGGATGCGGTCGAGGCCATGGAAAACGAAATCCGCAAAACCCAGTCGAACCGCGATTCGGTCGGCGCCATGGTCGAGGTGGTGGCAAAGCAGGTGCCGGCGGGCTTGGGTGAGCCCGTATTCGATAAACTCGATGCGGCCCTGGCGGGAGGAATGATGTCCATCAATGCCGTCAAGGGGGTCGAGATCGGGTCGGGTTTTCGTGTCGTGGAATTGAAGGGGAGCCAAAATTGCGATCCGCTGACACCCGATGGTTTTCGATCGAATCATGCCGGAGGAATCCTTGGTGGGATTTCAAACGGGGACGATATTATTGTTCGCCTTGCTTTAAAACCCACTTCGTCCATTGCGATTGAACAGGAAACCATCGACATTTATGGGCGATCGAGGATCATCGCAACGAAGGGGCGTCACGACCCCTGTGTCGGCATTCGCGCGGTGCCCATCGCGGAATCCATGATGGCCTTGGTACTGGTCGATTTTTTTCTAAGAAATAAGCTTGCAAAAATGCCGGATCAAACGGCCAAGCCCGATATGACCGCCGCCGACACCGACCCCCAATAAATGAAAAATCCGTGTCGGTAAAATGACCGAGCGGAAAAGCAGTCGCACGGCGCGTTGGATTGCAAGCAGTGATTCGGATGTGATTTAAGAAAAATTCTTAAAAAACCTGTCAATTTTCAGCCAACAGTGGTACTATTTTTTTGATTGCATCATCCGGACCGAACCCACTCACCCTGCTTTATTAAAGGGAATTTGTGTCATGAGAACGCGGAAACATACCTCGTCCGGGGGCGTTGTCTACAGCGTCAAAGAGGGACGTCTACAGGTGATCCTCATATCCCACCACAACTTGAAGGGTCGGCTCATTTGGTGTCTCCCCAAAGGCTCGGTTGAGAAAGGTGAAACCCTTACAGAAACGGCTTTGCGCGAGGTCCGGGAAGAAACCGGCATTCGCGGACGTATCTTGGAAAAGATCGGTCACATTCAGTACTGGTTTTATTCCAAGCATGAAGAAATCAAGATCTTTAAGACTGTCCATTTTTATCTCTTAAAATATCTCGATGGCAGTGTTGAAGACCACGATGGAGAGGTGGATGAGGCCCGTTGGGTCAGCGTTCAAGAAGGTCTGTCCATGCTCTCGCACCGCAGCGAGCGTTCCATCTTGGAAAAAGCGGGGCGATATCTCACGGCGCTGTCGGAAACGGATGCCCCATCTGCCAAGCCACAAAACGCTTCGGGGTCGTCCGGGTGTATTTAGGGCTTTAAAAGCGGTTCATCATCTTCCTTCGATCCCTACCCCAAGGGCAATGGAATCATCTCCATTGCGGACAACGATCGTCTTCCCCCTTCTTTCAATTTTCTGAATATTTAGCAGGCCTCTCCTTATGAGATCATCGGGTTTCATTCGGCGACATTCTAAATAATCTCAAATATTTCAAGAAGATCCAGTGTCGCGCGTTTGACAAGATTCCGATTATAAAATAAACTTTACGTTGTGTTAAATGCGTTGATCACAAGCCAACAAAAGGTCTATTCCGCAAATTTCCACACGACCGACTCTGTCGAGCCGCTCCTCAGTAATTTAAAACGGAAGAGCGATACTCAAACGGCCGTTCTGCTTTTTGAAGGGGACCAATATCCATATATCCTCTTTATCTTTCAAAACACCCTCTATGCCGCTTATCAGCTAAACGGTTGCCGCTTCGCGCCCATGCCCTTTTCCGATTATTTCAATGAGATGTCCCATGCAGACGGCGTCCTTCACCTCTATCATATCAGCCCGGTCCTGTTTAAGGCCCTTCTGGTAATGGCGCAATCGGAGCCGTATGTCGTGGTCCCAAGCGATATGACCGATGACGAGCGGCTTTTGGGCCGTCTCAAACAGGATGAAAAAGAAGCGGTTGTGGTGATCAGCCGGGGAGAGGCCGTCGATTGCTACTATTTCAAGGAAGGCGATCTCTGTGATGGATATTTTGAGAACGCATCGAAAGAGATGACACGCACCGAATTAAAAACCCATTTCCTCGGCACAACCAATTTCGAGCAAAACGGGCCAGCGTCGATTGCGATATACGAGGGAGTCAGTGTCTTTCCTGCAAGCGACCAAGACGCCGCGGAAGAATTGATTGCATCGATTACGCCAAGCGACGATGAGCTCTGGATGAAGGCGTCGGAAGAAGGCGAGAAAGCCTTCGGCGGAAAACCGGACGAAAACGGAGGATGGAGCATTGAGTTTCTCGATGGAGACCGCTGCGGATCAACCATCGAAATCATCAAAAAACGCATATCCTTAGGCCGAGGCAAGATGGATATTCGGCTGAACGATCCTCAGGTGTCGCGGTATCATGCCGACCTGGAAAGATCTGCCGAAGGGCTGATCGTTTCGGATCGAAAAAGCACGAACGGCCTTTTTGTCAATAACGAAAAAGTTGCAAAAAAACAAATCTCCCATAACGATGTGATTCGTATGGGAGACACAACGATGAAAGTGGTCTATCGGACATGAAAGCGGCTCCTTTCGAGGTCGATATTTCCAGCCTGCTTAGAGCATTCTCTCAAGGAATCACACAATTCTTTTCGAACGTTTCCATTGCAGCCCTTATCGGTTATGCCTTGTTGGCGCTCTTGGTGTTTTGGGGAGTTTCTTTGTTCAAACGATATGTCGCCGTTGGAAAGGAGAAAACGCTCAACCCCACGAAGGTCGCGGAACAGGCCGCCAAATCGCAAGATCCCATGTTGGCCGGTGAGCTCTACGAACGGGCCGGAGAATACCACCAGGCCGTTGAGTCTTATAAGCAAGCCCGGGCGTTTCGGCAGGTGGGGCGCGTGTACGAAATGATGAAGCAATGGGACGATGCCGCTCAGTTTTATAAGATTTCGGGTAATGCAGAGAAAGCGGCGATCATGTATCAACGGGTCGGCGCCTACCTCCATGCCGCCGAATGCTATCTTTCATGCAATAAAAATCTGCTGGCGGCGGAGATGTACGAAAAAGGCCGGGAATTTAAGGAAGCGGCGATTCAGTATGAGAAATTCGGGAGGCTTTTGAAGGCAGGAGAACTCTATAAACGTTCAAAGGATTTTGAAAAAGCGGCGGAAAAATACAAGGCCTTTTTCCTGAAGCAAAAGGTCGTCGCTTCGAACACGTCCCCGGAGAAATACGAAAAAATAAGGCATGCGGCGGTCGAAAGCGGCATGCTCTATATGAAAATAAAATCCTATAAAAACGCCATGGATATTTTCTCCAAAGCGGAAATGTACGAACAGGCTGGAGAAGCGGCCGTACAAGCCGGCGAAATGGAGAAGGCAGCGCAATTTTACTACGCAACGAAGGATTTCGACAAGGCCGCCAAGCTCTACGAGCGCTTGGGAGACCGAAAACAAAGTCATTGGATGATGGCAAAAAAACACCAGGAATCGGGTGATTTCAGTGCGGCGGCCAAGGCCTTCGAAAACGGTGAAAGCTGGATCGAAGCGGCTGAAATGTACGAACAAGGCGGCGATATGAAAGGCGCCGCAAAGATGTTCCAACAAGCCGGGAACTACCATCGTTCCGCCGATCTTTTTCTTTCGGCTGGAGATTTGTCTTCCGCGGCGGAATCCTTCGAGAAGGGGGGGAGATTGCAGGAAGCCTCCGATCTGTATGTTCGTCTGAAAGAGTTTGATCGGGCGGCGCACGTGCAGGAAGTGATCGGCAATTATTTCCAAGCTGCACTGCTTCTAAAGCAGCAGGGAGATTTGGATCGGTGTATCTCTTACCTTCAAAGGGTGGATCGCGATTCCACGAATTTTCATGAGGCGGTCTTGTTATTGGGCGAGATGTTGACCTTGCGTGGCTTGACTCCCGCAGCGAAAGACTGTTTTCGAAAAGTGGTTTCGCAAGAAGCCGTATCGTCTAAAAATATCGAGATTTATTACCGGCTCGCCGTGCTGTATGAAACGGAAAAGGCATTCGAAAAATCGGAAAAGCTATACGATGCCATTTTAAGAAAAGACTATAACTACAAAGATGTTAAAGATCGAAGAGATCTTCTCAAAAAGGCCCTGGAGGAAGCAAAGAAAGCCCTGGCCGCATCGACCCCTTCGAAACGATCGAAGTCCATCATAAAAGAGGCGGGACAGACCACCCGCTATAAAATCATCAAAAAAATCGGTCAAGGCGGCATGGGGGTCGTTTACTTGGCTGAAGACATGGTTTTAAAAAGAGACGTTGCATATAAAGTGTTGCCGAATGCAATCAAGGAAAATCAAGCCGTCTTGCAGAATTTCATGCAAGAGGCGCAGATTTCGGCGGCCTTGAATCATCCGAATATCGTGACGATTTTCGATACCGGAAAAAATGGAGACGACATCTTCATCACCATGGAATATGTCGACGGCATTACCTTGAAAGTCTTTCTCGAGCGATACAAAGCCTCCCTGAACGAGTTGAAGGAAATCATGAAATCGATTTGCCGGGGTGTAGCTTATGCGCACAATCGGAACGTGATTCACCGAGATCTCAAACCCTCCAATGTGATGCTGCTACAGGACCGAACCGTGAAA
The DNA here is from genome assembly GCA_046756925.1 of Nitrospiria bacterium. Taxonomy (GTDB): domain Bacteria; phylum Nitrospirota; class Nitrospiria; order SBBL01; family JAADHI01; genus JAJDBU01. The sequence continues at coordinate 831 of JBHHXH010000093.1, read as the reverse complement.
ATCATGGACTTTGGCCTGGCCAAATTTCTTACCGATGCCATGGAAGAAAAGACCTCCGTCAAAGGGACCCCCTTGTACATGTCTCCGGAGCAAATCGTCGGCGAAAAGGTCGATAAGCTTTCGGATATCTATTCCCTCGGCTGCACATTTTATCGATTGCTCACGGGCCGTCCTCCCTTTTCCAAGGGAGATATTTATTATCAGCACCTCCATACAAACGCGAGTCCGCTCAGATCGATCAATCCAAAGGTCCCGCCCGGCTTGGAAAAGATCATCCTCACGTGTATCGAAAAGCAGAAAGGACAGCGTTTCCAATCTACAGAAGATATTATCGATGCGATCTCCCGCCTCGCCTGAATACCGGCAAATCCATTGTTATTTCAAGCACATTAGAAACAAAAACAAAACAGGAGAAGCCCATTCAAACAGCGTTGGCTTTGCTTGATCCGGTGGCAATAATGCTTGACTCTTTTCTTTCGCTTGGGTTAAGATCTCCCCGTGTAGGCAAGGTTTCATGCAGTCGTCATGGCAGTTCTGTTATGATAAAGACCATCTGTTTGCATGTCTCGGGTCATTGCCCCCGTGGGGTTGCGGCCCGTTAATATAAGAAAAAAGACCAAACGTTACATGTTTAATCAAGGAGGAGTTTAGAAATGGTCAAAGGTCGTGTTAAGTGGTTCAATGCCAGCAAAGGATACGGATTTATCACCCAAGAGGACGGAAACGATATCTTCGTACACTTTACGGCAATTCAAGGCGACGGATTTAAATCCCTTGAACAAGATGAAGAAGTGGAGTTCGAAGTGAGTTCTGGCGAAAAAGGACCACAGG
>JBHHXH010000092.1:0-7772 GCA_046756925.1 Nitrospiria bacterium | reverse complement strand
CAAGCCATTTCTTGAAAGCAGCAACTCGGCGATATGTTTCACCTCCACTTTTCCCTCCAAGCCGTTATTCAACTGAATCATGCAAGCCGGACAAGACGTCGCCACGATGTCCGCGCCGCTCGCCTCAACCCCCCGCCGCTTTCGCTCAAAGATCTTTGCCGACTGCCCCGGATTTTTCACGCAAAACGTTCCCGCGCCGCCGGCGCATCGGTCGGCATCCGGCATCTCGACAAAAGAAACGCCCGAAAGCCGTCGCAGCAGTTCTCTCGGTTCGTGATTCACCCCCGCCGCACGGAGGTGACAAGAGGAATGATAAGTTACATGTTTGCTATGACCAGATAAGTCTTTTCGCTTGCCGTCTCCATTGCTTCCTTTCCATCCGATTTCGTTCACCATAAATTCGGAAATATGAACAACCTTGGAAGCCAAGCGCTCGGCCTTGGCTTGCCAGTCTTTCTCCACATCTTTCATTCCTTTTCCTTCGAATAGACTTCGATAATCCTTCAGCATGTAGGTACAGGAGGCGCACCCCGTGACGACTTGATCGAATGCTTCGAGCGAATCGATATTGAAGCGCGCATTCTTCCGAACCTGATCGATCCATCCATAGGTTTGAATCGGCGTGCCGGAACAGCGTTGGGGCGGCAGGGCAACCTCAACACCGTTCTGTTGCAAGAGACCGATCACCGCGTCCCCGACGCCATCGTCGAAATAATTTGCGGCACATCCGTGAAAATAGGCCACACGATGCTTGGAATCGCACAAGGCCGCATGACGGTCTCGGAGGTGACGCTTGGCCAGCTTCGGCAAAACCATGTCGGCGGGAATCTTGGCGGTCGGAGCAAGCCCCTTCAACCAGGGTTGTGTCAGTTTTTCGATCCATTTTCGGGGCAGGGGACGATCCCAAATCGGCTGCGTCCACGCGGCCAATTTCAGGAGCGCTTCGAAAAATCCGATCCGGTCTTGCAAGCGAAAGAGCGATCCCGCCACGGCATTGGGATGCGTTTCCCGCGCCTTCAAGATCAATTCGCTCACATCGATGCCCGCCGGGCAAACCGTGCGGCAGGACTTGCAATTGATACAGGCCTCGACCACACGACCTGAATTTTCGAAGCTGTAATCGGGCGCGGTCAGGATATGAAACCATCCCCTTGCGGCATTCGACTCCTCTCCCACCACATCATACACTGGGCAAACCGAGTTGCACTTGCCGCAAGTCGCACACTGTTTCGACAAACGCTCGAAATCGATCTTTTCCGTAAAGGGCGTTTCCGTGATCTTGACGCCGGGATTGAGGGCGTTGTCCGGATCCATCATGCGCTTGACTTGCTTGAACAACCCGTAGAGTTCGGGTCCATAAAGCGATTTTAAGAATTCGGCCCGGACGCGTCCGTCGCCGTGTTCACCGCAAAGCGAGCCGTCGAATCGTTCCATCACCACTTGGTGTATCTCCCGCGAAAGTTCGATCATCGCATTAAAATCATTCGGATCATTGACATTCAGCAAGGGATTGATGTGGGCATTGCCGTCACCGATATGGCCGTAGATCGCGACCGCAATCCCCTTCTCCAAAACGAGGCCTTCCAGATAAGCCACGAGTTCAGGAATGCGCTCGGCGGCCACGACGACATCGTCGGCAAAATTGATGGGTTTTTTATGGGCATCGTATTTATAAAGCATGGGATACATCGCCTTTCGCACGGTCCATAAGGCGGCCTGTTGTGCCGGGTCGAAGGCGATGGCCATCTTGCCGGCGAGATCGGCCTTCTCCATCCGAGTCTTGACGGTGGCCATCTTTTCCCGAATGGCTTCATCGAATTCGATCAACAACATCACACCCGCTTCCCTTGGAATTTCGAAACGGGCCCGGCCCACCAAATCGAGCGTGTTGCCGTCCATCATCTCCAAGGCGCTGGGTTCGAGTTGTAAGAGATCGTTAACGACCTCGCCCACTTCGGAAAGCGATTTCAGATAGATGAGAGCCGTGGCCGTCTCGGCCGGTTTGTGCATTAGACGGATCTTTGCCGCATGGGTCAATCCAAGCGTTCCTTCGCTACCGATGAAGAGGCGATGCAACGAGAAAACACCCTGATCAAGTCCGTCCGCCAAATCGAAAAGATTGTAGCCGCTGGAATTTTTAGATACTTTGCGACGCTTTGATTGAATGAAGGCCTTGTTTTGAACGACGAGATCGTAAACCATTTTCAAAGCTGGATTTTCATCAAAAAACGGTTCCAGGACGGGATCGCCAATGGCATAGTCTTTCGCCGTAATCCAATGCCCGTTGGCGAGGAGGATCTCCATCTCCAACACATTCTCCTTGGTTGCGCCGTATTTCAGGGTGTGTGGCCCCGCGGCGTTGTTTCCCAACATGCCGCCCAATTTGCACATCTCCCCGCTCGATGGGTCGGGCGCGAACATCCAGCCCTCTTGAGCCAAGGCACGATTCAATTCCGCATAGACGATGCCGGGTTGAACACGGGCCCAGGCTTCGCTTGAATTGATTTCGAGCATTTGACTCAGTCGCGAAAACTCGAGGATGATCCCCTCCCCGATGGCGTTGCCGGTGAGGTTCGTCCCGCCGCTTCGGGCCGTAATGGGTATGCCTCGTGCGATGGCAAAATCGAGTGTCACTTCTAAATCCTGTTTCGATTCGATGAGGACAACGGCCTGGGGCTTGACTTTGTAGATGCTCGCATCGATGGCGTAAGCCGTGAGGGCGGGCGGGTCCGTCAACACTTTTTCGGACCCCAAACGCGCACCTAATTCATCAAAACGACAAGACATAAGCGGAGTATATCAGGGAGGGAAGACACTGACAAACCCCCTTCCTGGATTGAATTGAACCAAGACATTTATTTCTGCTACACGACGAATCACAGGTCTTGGGGGAAAAATCCGGACACAAAAAAGGCCCGGACAAAGCCGGGCCTTTTTTGGACTTTAACAGAATTTTATCGGTCTCAAAAGGCGATCGGAAATTCATCAATGAGAGGCGTTGAGGTAATGCGCGCCAGCGAACCGGCCTGGTTTGCATCCACAAACAGGATATCGGCTAAGAAACTGGAGGAATCGAAGCCCGAACCGACAAGGCTGTTTCCCGACACCAAACCAAAAAAGCTGAGAAAGGATATATCGTTTGGAACCGTGCCCAGGTTCAGCTCCCCGGTTCCGGTTGAGGCGTCGATCGATTTGACCGTTCCGCCATTACAGGTAGGTGAACAACCCTCAGTCCAAATCACTTTGTCAAGGACAAAACCATTGGAAGAAATTGTGGACCCCGAAAATCCTGACCAGGCGGCATCCGCGATTTCAGAAACCGCAGTGCCGTCCTCCTTGATCAATCCCCTGCCGAATCCGCTGAGCGAGAACCGGTCATAGAAAACAAAATCCGAAACAATGGATTCGAAGACCGCCAAGCTGTCGGTGGTCGATGGGACCAAGACCGTTGGCAATCCACCCGAAGGATCGATTGCTTTCACGGTGGAAACCCCGCCTGCATTGGCTTGGTAGACGACTTTATTCGCCGTGAGCATAATTTGGGAAAAGGTGCTTCCTGGCTCGGTAATAAGAGGCGTGGCGGCCGCGCTACCGTCCATGGGCAATTGGAAGAGGGTGTCGCCATCCGCGAAATAAAATGTTGACTCGCTTCCTTGGTGCGTCACGAAGCCGGGCGTGCCGCCGGGAAAGGTGTGTAATACGGTGGGGGAAAGGATGCCAGTCGTATGGTCGTAATGAAACAGCTTGTCGTCAACACGCAGAATGGCATCGTTTGCAAAGTTGCTCCACATCTCCTCGGCGCTGGTCAAAACCGAAATGACATCGGAACAATTTTGAAAATTCTGATCGCAGCGGACCAGCTTCGTCCCGTCAATCGCAAGGTGACCGATGATCGCTCCGGTGCTGAGATCGAAAATCGCGGTTTCCCACTCCTTCGGCGTAAGGGTAATCGGACTGTCCGACGCGGCCATATTCAGCCGGACCATTTTCCAAACTTCGTTTCCGTTGAAACAATCGCTATCTCCCGGCAGTTTATAAAAATAGACCGATTTGTCGTGATCGGAAAAATCCGATTCACTATCCGTATCGCAAACCTCTGACACTCCCGACTCGTTCGAGACCTGTACGGGGGTTTGCGTATCGCTCTTCAAGGCGCTGATCTTGTAGAGCTTGCCGTCATCCGTGTTGGCGTAAACGATGGCTCTCGTGTGCAGGCCGGTGATTTGCTGATTGGGGAGATCCAGCGCGGTGGCGTGCTGGATGGCGGTTTCCCCAGCCGTATTGCCGGCCTCGACGACAAGCGGCGCGGTTGTGGGACTGTCCGGATCGACCGCAGATATACTGCCGCTATTAAAAAAAAGGAGCGTATCCGAGGCTGAGCCACCGCCGCCACCACCACCACCGCCGCCACCACCACCGCCGCCGCCTACAGGGCCGCCATCCGGACTGCTTCCAGCGCTGGGTGTGCCGCCGCCGCCACTGCTGCATGCCGTCATTAGAAATCCTGCAACAAAGAGAAGTGATAAATTCTTTATCCGCTTGTTCATTTGAAGTTGCTCCTTATGCAGGGATTTTCTTGTTTATCCAAGAAAATTGTTGAAAAACACCTATTCGATTTCGAAAATGGGACGGAACAATGTGACGAAGAGTTAATAGAAGATCCGTGTTTTTTTGTCAACCCCCTCGAATGCGGGGGGTCGTGGAAGCGCCCAAGATGATTGCCTGACGATCCGGCTTTCATTTTAATGCCCGCCGGAACATTGCGTGGTTGTAGATTCTAGCCATTCGGGTTCCGAAAACAAGCATCTGGCGACATAAAAAATGCCTACTACTTCACAATCTTAAAAACGGCCAAGCCCACAAAAACGCCGCCCAAGTTGTATGAAACGTCCCACCAATCGAAGACGCGGCTCGGCAAGATCCCTTGAATTAATTCGTCGCCCACTCCAATGACAAGCCCCAAGGCCAAGACCATCAGGGAACCGGCCATACCTTTGAAAGTCGCCGAGGCCGCCGAAGCGCAGAGATAACCGAGAACACCGTATTGAATCAGATGAATCCGTTCCTCAGGCAACTCCATCTGCATCGCAAAAGAGAAAGAAAGGACAAGAGTGACGATAAAGGTAAAGAGTCGGCGCCGGGAAAGCCGGCGTGCAAACCACAAGAGGAACATCAACCCCGTTGTGAGCAACAGGAGGTTGATAAAGACATTCATCTTTGCATCGAAGAGCCCTCGCAAAACACTTTGCCATCCTCTGGCAAAAGGAAGGATCGCGTAAATAGAAAGGGTGTAGACGAGGACGCATACCCAAGGGCTCATTTTCGCTCGGTCTCGATCTGAAACGAAGCGCCGTCGCTTTTCACCGTAATGGTCCCATGCCGATCGGTTCGAAAGATCCGGTCGGCATGTCGTTCGTAAAGCGAAAGCATCTCAGGATTGGGTGCCCCATAAGGATTGGGACCAATAGTGAGAATCGCGACCTTCGGATCGACGTGTTGAACGAAGGTTTCGAAAATGGGCTCGAACACTTCATTCGCATGATGGGGGATCTTGATCAAATCGGCTTTGAGGGTGCTTCCAAAATGTTCAACCAGTGCCTTTTGTCCGATCGAGCCCACATCGGCGCCAAAAAGCAAGATATTCTTTCCATGGATCACGCGAAGCACCATGGAGTCTTCATTCGGGTTTCCAATCAGTGCTCTTGGGTGGAGCACTTCTATTTGGACCGGTGGGGAAAGATCCAGGATCTCACCACGGCGCAGAATCCGGGTATTGCGCTTTTTTATCTCGGCCAGAACCCCTTCGACCTCCGGTTCGACAAACGCCGGGATCGAAGGAAGCATAATTCGAGGGGATCGGTCTTTCTCACGGGATGGCTCCGGGAAAAAAACGTCGAGTATGGATAAGAGTCCTCCTGCGTGATCTTTGTGGAAATGCGTCACGAACACCCAATCGAGACGGTCGATCCCGAGCGCACGTATCTTTTCGACCAGGATGGGACCATCCGCAGGCTTTCCGGTGTCTATCAAGGCCGTACGGTTCTCTGGGAGCTGGATTAAGATGGCGTCGCCATAAGCGATATCGAAAAAATGAATGACCAGTTGTGGGGGGGAAGGAAATACAATAGGGGAAAACAGAAGCGCAAGACCCAGCAGGTCCATCTAGGACGCCCCGCGGCCCGCCAGCACGATGAAGATCGTTTTAAAAAAGATCTTAAAATCGAGTTTCAGCGACCAATTGTCGATATACCGCAGATCGAGTTCCATCCACTTTTTAAAGTCGGTGATTTTGCTCCGCCCGCCGACCTGCCAAAGACAAGTCAAACCCGGCTTCATTGAAAGGCGGCGGCGCTGCCACCGTTTGTATTCCGCCACCTCCGCCGGAAGCGGCGGACGCGGACCGACGATGCTCATATCCCCCCACAATACATTATAGAGCTGAGGGATTTCGTCAAGGCTGAGTTTCCTCAAAAAGCCGCCAAAGGGCGTCGTTCTGGGGTCATTGGAGATCTTAAACGCGGGACTTCCCATTTCGTTTAAGTGAACCACTTCATCCTTTCTTGCCTCCGCATCCGCGAACATCGATCTAAATTTATACAATGTAAATCGTCTGCCGTTTAAACCGACACGGGTCTGGCGAAACAAGACCGGCCCCTGGGAGGTCATTTTAATGACGATGCCGATCGCGATCATCAAGGGAAAAAGCAAAACCAAGAAGATGCCGGAAATGCAAATATCGAAGAGGCGTTTGGCCATCAAAAGCATTTCATTGTGCGGGGTGGTCGTAAAGGTTAAAAGAGGAACGCCGTTAAACTCGTCCAGGTGCACCTTGGCAATCATATGAGGGAAGAAATTAACAGCCACCCGGGTTCGAACGCCTAATTCCTCGCAAATGAGAAAGATCTCTTCAAGGGCTTCCAAGCGTTTCCTGGAAATCGCAAAGATGACCTCATCGACCACATTTTTTTCGAGAATCTGCGGCAAGTCGGACACCTTTCCGATCACGGGAATTTGATTGATTTGGGACGCGCTGACGCCTCCCTGATCGCTCACATAACCGATCACGGAAAATCCCCATTCCCGATGCCGGTCGATCATTTTTTGCATTTCTCGGGCCCGCCGTCCGGTACCGACAATGAGAATATTGCGATAGTTATATCCTTTCCGCCTTAAGGTCCGCATCCAAATTCTTAGAGAACAGCGATCCAACAAAATAAATAGAAAGCCCATCCCCCCAAAAGTGGTGACAAAAAGGCGACTGATATATTCATCCTTAAATATGAAAACGAAGGCCATTAGAAAAAAAGTGCCGCAAAAAGTGACTTGGGCAACCTTCCAAATCTCCTTCCACAAAGCTTTGGTACGTTGCGATTCGTATAATTTAAAAAAATAAAGAAGGACGGACCAGAGGGGTAAAGCGATAAAAAGGAGTTTCAGATAACGTGTGATCGGGGCAAGCTGGCCATAAAGCTCTGAAAAATAAGTATTTCTAAACCAATAGGCCGCAAAAAAGGCAAGGACGAGCAACACCATTTCGGTCAGATAAAGAGACATTGCAAACAGTTTCGCCTTCTGCTTTAACATGAGCGCCTTTGAACGGGATCCGGTCCCTCAATAGTGTAGCAGGCCGACTCCAATCACGAAAGTATGACTAAAAACGGTGTCAAAATACTATGCTTATAGTCGAAAGGCAAGCATAATGATGTGTCGAAGGAGAAAATCGAAGGGAGTGCCCCCGGGGTGATTCGAACACCCGGCACACGGTTTAGGAA
>JBHHXH010000091.1:0-8225 GCA_046756925.1 Nitrospiria bacterium | reverse complement strand
GGTCAAATGCTGATTGTGGATCTCGATCGCCCCGGTTTGACCTCATCCTGTTATTGGGATATTCCCCCTGAACAGACACAGACGTATTCGGACCGGCAGTGGGAAGAATTGCTGGATGAAAAATTGAAGGATTGTGTCCGGCGACAGCTTGTGAGCGATGTGCCCTTGGGCGCCTTTCTATCGGGCGGCGTCGATTCCTCTTTATTGGTTTCCGCCATGGGTGCAACGGAAACATTCAGCATCGGGTTTGCCGAGGAAAGCTATAACGAATTGGGCTATTCTCGCAGGGTCGCGGATCACTTAGGACAAAATCATATTACTGAGATCATCAAGCCCGATGTCGTGGCATTGTTCGATACCTTGATGTATTCGATGGACGATCCCATCGGAGATTTTTCAATTTTTCCGACCTACTTGGTTTCGCAACTCGCCCGCAAACATGTCACGGTGTCTTTAAGCGGCGATGGCGGTGACGAGCTCTTCGGCGGCTATGAAACGTATTTGGCCAATCGCTACGCCGGTGTTTATCGACGCGTTCCCTTATTGCTTCGCAGCCACGTGCTCCGGCCGCTCATCGATTGCCTGAAGCCGACGGGAAAAAAGAAGGGTTTCATCAATAAGCTAAAACGTTTTGTCGAAGGGGCAAACCTGCCTGAAAATATGGAACACGCGCGGTGGCGCATGTTTTTAAACGAAGCGATGATGCAGCAGCTTTTTACCCCGGATGCCTATCGGCAAATAACCAGGCCTCCAGGCGGCCATATCGAAACCTTGTTTCAAGGCGCCGGAGAACGGGGAGCGCTGAACCGCTGTTTGTATGTCGATTTTAAAAGTTATCTTCCCGATAATATTCTCGTCAAGGTCGATCGCATGTCGATGGCAGTGTCCTTGGAAAGCCGCGTGCCTTATTTGGATAAGGAATTGGTCGAACTGGCGTTTCAGGTGCCGGACCGGTTGAAAATAGCGGGTCGGGAGACGAAGTCCGTTTTAAAACGCTTGGCGGCGCGTTATATCCCAAAAGAATGCGTCTATCGTCCGAAAGAAGGTTTCAGTATCCCCATAAAGCACTGGCTCAACACCCAGTTTAAACCCCTGATGGAGGACTATCTGGATGAACAGCGTCTTCGCCGGCAAGGCATCTTTAATGTGGATACAATTAAAACCTTGCAGCATCAACATCGTGCGGGATTCGCTAATCATAGCCATATCCTTTGGGCCTTGATTGTTTTTCAGGCCTGGCATCGGCGCTGGATGGAGGCCTGTTAATATGGGGACCATTTTGGTGACGGGCGCGACTGGTTTTACGGGAAAAAATCTTTGCAAACGACTGATTGATGATGGGCATCAAGTGGCGGCTTTTGTTCGCACCGGGAGCGACATTCGTGACTTACAATCTTGGAAGGTTGATTGCCGGATTGTGGACATTAAAAATAAAAACGATGTGCTGAATCACTTCCATGATTTCGAAAAGGTCTTTCATATTGCCGCAGCTTACCGAATGGAACATGCCGACCGCGACGAATTTCATAAGGTCAATGTGGAGGCGACAAAAAATTTGCTGGAGGCGGCGAAAACACGGGGCGTTCGGAGATTTATCCATTGCTCCACTGTTGGTGTTCAGGGCGACATTCAAGATCCGCCCGCGGACGAAAATTATCGCATGGAGCCGGGGGATCATTATCAGCGTTCAAAAGTCGAGGGAGAGCTTTTGGCAAAGCGTTATTTCGAAGCCGGGCTGCCCGGCGTGGTGGTGCGGCCGGTCGGGATTTACGGCCCGGGAGATACGCGCTTTTTGAAGCTCTTTCGTCCTGTCAATAAAGGGCGATTTGTCATGATCGGCAGCGGCAAGACACTTTATCACATGACCTATATCGACGACTTGATCCAAGGCTTTATCTTGGCCGGTGAAAAAATTGCGGCCTTGGGAGAGGTCTTTACGATCGGCGGACCGCAATATACGACCATCGGCGAGTTGGTGGATAAAATTGCCGATGCGCTCGGCAAGCCCCATCCCCGCATCAAGATCCCGTTCTTCCCCATTTACCTGGCTGCCGTTTTGTGCGATGCGCTGTTTAAGCCCTTAGGGATACAACCCCCCATATATCCACGACGCGTGGAATTTTTTAGTAAGGATCGCGCCTTTTCGATCGAAAAGGCGCGCCGTTTGTTGGGCTATGAACCGGCCTTCCCCTTGGAAGTCGGATTGAAGCGAACGGCGGATTGGTATCGAGAAAAAGGCTTGATCTAAATGGGGATTATTGTGAGAGATGTCCGCGGTGCCGCTGCGGATGCATACGATGTCATCGTCATTGGAGGCGGCATTTACGGTGTCATGATGTTGTTGGAAGGCACACTGCGTGGGCAGCGCGTCTTATTACTGGAGAAAAACGATTTCGGATCGGCTACCAGCTTTAACAACTTTCGCATCGTACACGGCGGTTTGCGCTATTTACAATCCATGAATCTGCGGCGGTTCTTCGAATCGGTGGAAGCCCGCCGATGGTTTCTCCGGCACTTCGAAGCTCTCACCAAGCCCCTGCCATGCCTCATGCCTTTGTACGGCGAGGGCTTCAAAAGACCCCTCATGCTGAGGATCGCCTTGTTGATGAACCACGTGTTTTCCTTGGATCGTAATCGGGGAGTGGCGCCGAAAAATCAACTGCCGATCGGCGGTGTCCGTTCACCGGAGGAAAGCCAGACCTTTTCTTCTTATATCGACAAAAACGGTTTGCTGGGCTGTGCGCTTTGGTACGACGCCAGCATGATCGATTCTCATCGAATTATTATCGAGACGATTCGCTGGGCCTGCGGCGCGGGTGGACGGGCGCTCAATTATGTCCATGTCGATGAAGTCCTCAGTCAAAGACACCACGTCGCCGGTGTCGGCGTTAGGGACACCCTGAGCGGGGACAGTTTTGAAATTCGCGGACAGAAAGTGATCAACGCTGCCGGTCCGTGGTGTGTGTCCTTTCTGACGGCATCCGAAAGATCCGCGCGCCCGTTTTTCATCAAATCGATTGCCTGGAACATCCTCTTCGATCGTCCCGCCATCAGCACCTGTGCCTTGGCAATGTCGTCTCCGAAGCGAAAAGGTCAAACTTATTTTGTCCAGTCTTGGAATGGGAAGCTCTTCGCCGGTACCGGCCATGCGGCTGTAGCGCAGGATCGGACGGACCCGATGCCGACAGATGGACAATTGACGGCTTTTATAGAAGAAATCAATTCGGCCTTGCCCGGTTTGGAATTGAGCATGGATCAGATTATCCGTGTCCTTGCCGGTTATTTGCCGGTCCGAGAACCGGAGAGCACCCAGCTTACGACCCAGGCTTGCATCGTCGATCATGGTCAAGAGGGTGGGCTGGCGGGTTTGTTTAGCGTATCGGGTGTGAAGTTTACGACCGCCTATGACGTTGCACGGAAACTCTTCGATCGGGCGGGTATCGACTGCCGTGCTGAAAGTCCGATGATCAAACCGGATCGAAAGTGCTCTTTTATAGACCAATGGGATGCCGCCGAGGCGCTTGTCGAGATGGCCACGATGGCGGATCTCAAACACCTGGTGGAGGAGGAAGCGGTTGTTCATCTCGGCGATTTGTTATTTCGCCGCATGAACCTCATGGACCGGCCGGCCTGGGTATTAAAGCATGCGGATGAAATCGGCCGCCGCGTGTTTCAATGGTCCGAAAAAGAACGTGAATGGGAAGTGGGGATGCTGAAGGGATGGTTGCATGAAGGAAAATGGGTGGTACCGGACGCACCCGATCTCAATACCGCGTATTATCATTGAACATTTGATGAAGATCGGCTTTAAGACGGACATTCTAAAACAATGTTCCAATAGCGGACAGAAGGGACCCATATGAAGTATATTTTGTATCGAGGTCATCAATGAGCCGGAAAATCTGTGTGATCGGAAATTTTTCAGGCCGGAATGCCGGGGATGCCGCCATATTGGGGGGACTTTTAAGCGATCTTTCCGAACACCTGAAAGATTGTAAATATCTCATCCCAACGATCAACCCGGGTTTCGTTCGAAAATCCTATGCTCGATATCCTGTCGAGGCAATCGGGTTGCTTCCGTGGAACTTGAGTCTTAAGATATTCGGTCTGCCCATCGTTCGCTCCGTCCTTTCGGCCGATGCCGTGTTGGTGACGGATGCGATTTTATTCGATTACAAGCTTTTCAACCCCGTTTACAATTACCTATCCACGCTGTCTCTCGTGCTCCCTTTAGCAAAACGGAAAGGGATTCCGGTTATCCTTTATAATGTGAGTTTAGGACCAATTTATACCAAATTGGGAAGGTGGTGTCTTCACCGTATTCTCCAGAGTACGTCTTTAATCATGCTTCGGGATCGGGAGTCCAGCGAACTGCTGGAGAAGCTTTCCCTTGTCCCTGAGCGGAGCCGGCTCTTTTCAACGGCCGATTGCGCGCTCAATACGGTTCCCAGCGACGAAGATTTCCTGAGTGAAATCCATACGAAAGAGGGTATCTTTGGCGGGACGAGACCTTGGATGAGTGTCAACATCAACAGTTATATTGATGTGTATGTTCGCGCTTACAGAGGGAAAGGGGTGGGGACAGAAAGTTTTCTATCCATCATGGCCAATGTGATCGATCGTATCATTGACGCGTTCAATGTCAATATTGTCGTGGTCGTCACTCAACCGATGGATATCCCCATTACGCAAAGGATGTTGGCAAAGGTGCAAAAACGTGAACATGTCAAGATGATTTCGAACAAAGATTACTCATATCAAGACATTGCAGCCATATTTTCAAAAATGGAGATGCATTTAGGAATGCGAACCCATTCATTGATATTGGCCTCCTCTGTACTAACACCTATTGTCGGGATTATTGCGACGCCAAAAAACAGAGGATATATGCGTTCGATTGAACAGGACGCTCGCATGGTAGAGTTTCAAAATTTCTCCGTAGATTCCCTCTTTACGGTTCTAAAATCGACCTGGGAACAACGTGAAAAAATTAGAGGAGAACTAGCACCCATTATTGAACGGGAAAAAGGAAAAGCCCGCCAGGCCGCACAATATTTAAAGGACTTTCTCAAGTGGTGACTAAAAATTTGGCATTATTGCTTATATCCATCATCTGGAATCAACTCGGACAGAGAAACAACTTCTATGCTTCTTACATCTAATCTTTTTCAGACCATACTCAGACCATACAATGTCTACATTGAATCACCATCGGTAAATCTTATGTCTTTTATTCAGTGGGGGCATGCCCCTTTATATTTTTTAAATTAGGATTTGAAAACATGAGTGGCATTTTTGGGAAAGTTGGAAACATCGAAAACGGCGAGGAAACCCTTTCTCCGATGGCCAAGGTGCTCCAACATCGCGGCCCGGATGACACAGGCTTCCATTGGGATAAAAGGATCGCCTTGGGGTGCCGGCTGTTGCGGACGCGCGGTCCAGGGGAGGGGCGCCAGCCGGTCTCGAACAAAACCAAAGACGTGTACGCCGTACTCGATGGTGCGATTTACAACGGGGATATTCTACGCCGAAAGCTGGAAGGGAGCGGATACACTTTTCACCTGAACAGCGACGCGGAATTGCTCATACACCTTTACGAAGAAGAAGGGCTGGACTGTGTGAAACGGCTTCGCGGTCATTTTGCCTTCGCGATTTGGGAGGTTCGGTCCAAACGCTTGGTCCTTGCGAGAGACCACTTGGGTCAGAAGCCCCTCTTTTACAGTGAAACAGCTGAGGGGCTATATTTCGCTTCCGAAGTCAAGGCCTTAAGCGCCGTTTTGTCCAAGTCCGCCGAGATCGATCTCGAATCTCTAGACCGCTATCTTTCTTTGCGTTTTATTCCCGGTCACGGCACGATGCTGCAAGGAATCCATAAGCTGCCTCCCGCTCACTACCTGGTTTTCGATCGGAGTGGAATGACGCTATCGCGTTATTGGCAACTCTCGTTTTCCAAGAAAGTCGCCTTGTCTCACGATGACTATATTGAAGGCCTAGAAAACAAGTTTCAAGAAACTGTGGCCACCCATATTTCCACCGATGGAACCGGCGCCTTTTTGAGCGGTGGTCTGGACTCCAGCCTGATCGTCGCGATGATGGCCAGAGAAATGAAAACGCCCGTTCCGACATTTTCTATCGGTTTTGACGAAAAGGAATTCGATGAAATTCCCTACGCGCGCATTGTATCCAAAACCTTTGGAACCCACCAGATCGAAGACAAGGCCGATACGGATTTGATTCGGGTTCTCCCCGCCATTATAAATGGTTTGGGAGAACCCTCGGACCCAGTCGCAGCGAGTTTTTTCACGGCTTCGCGTCTGGCCGCCGGGCATGTGAAGGTGGCCTTAGGCGGAGACGGCGGCAATGAGCTCTTCGCCGGATGCGATCGATACCGGGGCGTCTTGTTGGCAAATTATTATTCGTATCTGCCGCCATTTCTTCGTAAAGCCATTATTTCTCCGCTGATCGGCGCCATCCCATCCAGCTTCGGCTACGATAGTCTTCAAATGAAGCTAAGATGGTTCGAGCGTATGGCCGGGAAACAGGGCGTGGGGGAACGCTTGGCCGAAGCGGTTTCATTTTTTCGATTTAGTCAAGAAGAAAAAGAATTGCTTTTGACGAAGACGATTCTTCGGGGACTGGAACCGGGCGCCGCCGCGAAAGAAATTTCCGACCGTTACTATGAAAGCGACGCCAATGACCCTATTGAACGCATGCTCTACACGGATTATTGCACGCGTCTGCCCGAGCATTTGTTGATGCTGGTCGATCGCATGGGGATGGTGCATGGACTGGAGGTACGTTCTCCCTTGGTGGACAAGGAACTCGTTGAATATATGGCGACTTTCCCATTGAAAATGAAAATCCGGGGCCAGAAGGCCAGGTATATCTGGTATCAGTTGGCAGAACGTTTATTACCCGCATCCATTGCCCAGCGCAAGAAACGGGGATTTCGCTTTCCGCTGGCTTATTGGTTCGCGGTGAAACTTCATTCTTTTCTATTACGTGTCTTCGAGGACTCTTGCCTTGCCGCTAACGGTATTTTCAACAGGGCATATATTCTACGCTTGCTGGAGGAACACCGTCTAAGGCAGTTTGATCACAGCTGGAAGATCTGGATCTTGATCAACCTGGAAATATGGTACAGAATGACCATTATGGGATTTAACTTAGAAGAGACGGAAAAATGGATCGCGTTTCACAGCGAAGGACGATGATGAAGGAAAATATTTATTTGGCATTAAAGATTTTACTCAGTTTTGGGCTGATCGGATTTATTTTTTACAAAACCGATATCGACAGCCTTCTTGTGAGGATGCAGTCTGTAAATATTTACTGGCTTGCCTTGATGTTGCTGCTCCCTCATATGAATATCGTTCTCAGTTCAATCAAGTGGCAATGGTTGCTGAACGCTTTGGGTATCTCCGTAAGGTTGCCGCAACTCGTCTCCCTTTATATGATCGGCACCTTTTTCAGTAATTTTCTCCCTTCGATGGTGGGTGGCGATGTGGTCCGAACCTTTCAACTCTCTCGGGATACGCGTGAAACCGCTTCGGTCATCGCAGCCACCTTTGCCGAGCGTTTCTGCGGTGTCACGGCGTTGATCAGCTTTTTTTTTCTCGTACTGATTCATCAAGATATATACACCTTGTTCCCGTCGATTTCGGGCCTTGCACTGCTCGTGCTTATTGGCTACTGTACTATTATTCTACTGATATTCAAACAAAAAGATCTGGGCTTTTTAGCTTCCTTGAGACGCCTTAAGATACTTGGCAAAACATTAGAGATCCTTGAGGAAAGTCATCTAAAACTGATTCAATACAAAGATAAGAAACAAACGATTGTGGCCTCCTATTTCATATCGGTTCTTTTTTATATGATTGGTATGTGTACGGTGTTTGTTGCCGCTCAAAGTTTAGATATTGAAATCGACGTAAAAGTCATATCGATCGTGATTCCCTTGGTCCTTTTAATAGGCTTACTACCTATCTCCCTGGGTGGACTGGGCCTGAATGAAGGGAGTTATGTTTTTTTCTTTACGATGTTCGGCGCCACCGAGATCAAGCTCCCGACACTGGCGGCGTGGGCCTGCCGGGCTGATATACTCCAGATCACCGGAGCCACATACGCCGCCCGCCTGATGTTGCGGCGCAGAAATTCCCGACGTGAATCCGGCTCGGTCGCGGTTGGAGTGCCGTCAGCCTCGGGCGCCATCGTGGCGTCCGGCG
>JBHHXH010000090.1:0-8622 GCA_046756925.1 Nitrospiria bacterium | reverse complement strand
AAATCGGATTCGTAGGGGGTAAATGCCGCACAGCCGGTCAGTAGGATGAGGACGATGATCGCCCCGATTGTTCTTAGTTCTCGCATGATGAACCTCCTATACAGGTCTCTTTAATCTTCAGATCGACCCCTTCAGTAATGATCAGGGTCACAGTTTTTGTCGCGCCGATCTCGATGATCGGCGTTGCCTGTCGGGCCAGATCGAGAAAGAGGCGTTGCAGCTCATGACTCCCACCTGAAAGCCCGCCGCCGATTGCCGCTTTGCCGAGCTCTTTCGAATCGATAATGCCTGTTGTACCCAAAGGGCTGGTTGTTGTCGTGGTTGACGCGGTCGTAAAGGCATTGCCCGCACCCCCTGCAAAACCGGCGAGGGTGGCATAGGCCACTGAGGCGCCCATCCGGGAGACGACATTTCCTCGAAGGCCGTTCTTGCCGTCTTCATCGGCAACAAAGCCCTTGATCGGCTGGTCAATGACCGCCTGCCCGTCTTTGGCCAGGCAGGAGAGGGTGACCAGGCGCAGCATCACCCGTTCTTTGGAGAGTTTTCCGTAGCCGTGGGCGATGACGAAACAGCCTTTCAGATTGGTTTTGATCCGGTTCGGCAGGACGGCCAGGTCTCTGATTCGAAGCAGGACCGGTTCAGGCTGACCTCGGGCCGATTCGACCGTTTCCGCATCAAGGCCGGTCAATAATGTGGCTTCCATAAAGGAGGGGGGAAGATAGATGGTGTCGGGTGCTTTCTTTTGTTTGCCGTCTTCCTCTGTTGTGATGGAATCGGCGAAGGGGTTGGAGGAGACGGAGATCCGGCCGATCGTCTCCCGCGTGGTGATGATCGTCTTGTTTGTTTGTGACCGGGACAAGGGTCCCGGTGGCGGCGGCATCTTGAGCGGCTTCGCCGACGGCAGAGGAATATTTTTCCGATTCGGTAGAGGGGGTAGGGTTTGACCACTGTCTTGTGCTCTTTTGAGCGCTTCGATTTCTTTTGTGATTTGTAATAATTTCGCATTTTGCTCCCGTGTTGCTTTCTTGCTCTCTTCAACCATGGTCTTTTCCAAGACTTTCGGATCCAGCGCGATCTCCTTTTGTTTCTCAAGCCTTGGTGGAGCCAATGTGGAGCGGCTCGCCTTGTAGGCCCAGAGGGACAGGGCAATCGTTCCGATCAGTAAGAGCATCAGGATTGTTCTTTGTTTTTGACCCGGTTTCAGTTGGCCCCAGTATTTTGTAAATTTACTCATGGGATGGTCCTCCCCGGCGTTCAACGATCAGCATCCTTGCCGTTTCTCCAGGTTTTAATAAAAGCCGGTCGATCGTGATGCCGACCGGACGGAGTGTCAGTTCACTCCTGAGAAAATCCTTTTCTTTTAACTTGAGCGGTGCTTGGGTGTTCTTAGGGGTGATGCGATATTCCTTGATGTCCAAACCTTCGCCATCCACCGTGATCGTTCGAATCTGCGTGAGAGAGACATTTCTGAAAAGTTTGATCGGTTTTTTTGCGCTTTGGATTGTGAAGCTGTTCGGGATCGACTCGGTATAGACTGCCTTGATGAGCTTGAGGACTTTTTCCTCAAATGGCAGGCCACGAAATAGAGATCGGTTGGCTGTAATGGCTTCAGAGCTTCCTCTTGCCAGATGAATAGTACGTGAAGGGATGCGCTTCGGAAGCGCGATCAGGTGGTAGACCTGTGTGCCGCAGGTGATATAGATCTCTGTCGGGATGGATGCGTAGATGATCTTGTTGTTCTCTTTGACAACCTCGAATTTGAGGTAGGCGTCCTTTTTGGTGTAGTGGACGGTCAGCCCTTTTTCTTTCGAGTAGACGATATCCGTAATGGGTAGGCTGCAAATAATCCGGTTGACGTCGCTATTGCTCAAGGCCACTTTTGTGGTGACTTCCGGGAGAAGACGGACATCTCCGGGAGGGTTCTTTATGTCCTGTTGGACCTCTTGGGCGAGCACGCCGGCACTTTTGAAACCCAAGACAATGAAAATAATGGCAAACAACATGGAATAGCTCCTTTCTCCTTAGACCGCTTTCTCCGTAATATTGAGCAGAGAAAACCGTCCGTTGATGATTTTGTAGTCGATCAGGTAGGTCCGCTTCGTTTCACCGAGGGAGGTCGTCTCCGAAAACTGTTTATTCAAACCTCTGACTTCGATTCTTGTTTGTGTCACCAGGATCTGTTGAATGAAGTAGGCGTTGGTGACCTGTGTCGTCTCGATCCGATCCGCTAGGTCATAGAGCAGGATCTTGGATCTCTGGAAGGACTCCGGCGTAAAGAGGGTCAAGAGGGAATCGAACTGCCGCCTTGCCGTTGCGGGGGTGAAGTTCCCTATTAAAGAGATGACGTACCGGGCATAGGCGTCTATCGTCCGGTCGCTTGCCGTCTCACCGCTGATCTCCAATTGCGTGGTCATGACCGGTGGGACCAGGATGGTCCGTTGCGCGTTCAAGGCCTTTTCGATCTGGACCGTGTTCCAGAAAACGGTCAGGCCGATTACCAGGACAAAAAACTTCAGGACCCTGTTTTCAGCAAAGGTGCTTGATACCCGGTTCATATACGTTTCGATCTTCATGTTGCGTTCCTACTCCTGAAATTCTTTTTCAAAATAGATGGGATAGCCCTTCAATCCGGCCAGACCGATCATGTAAAAACGATGTTTTAAAAATCCTCTTGGGTGTCTTTGCTTGATGGCCGAATAAATCCAAGGCCCTAAGATGATGAAGGGGATGAAAACCTGCCCGAACATCAGGGACAGCACGTAAAAGATGATGACAAAAACAAGTTCGTCCGCCTCAAGCCAGAGGATCTGAAAGGGACGTGATAAATAGGTCGGGAAACGGTGTTGTTCCATAACCTTCCTTTCTCCTAATGCCTCAATCTTTCAGCTCCTTTCTCTGCGGCCGCAGCCCTTTTTACCCTCAAGATGGGGGGGCTTGATGGGTTCAGGGACACGGCCGCAGAGGGCCGTCAGATGAGCATTCCCAAACTGGCGACAACAGTGTCGGCCTTGATTAAAATCGCGCCGCCGAGCACGGCCGAGATGGCCATGATGATTTCCGTCCGGATGGCGGCCCAGGCGCCGAAGCCGATGGCGAGCACACCCAGAATGAATCCGATCGGACCCTTCAGGATCTTGTTGACCCCGATATCGTAGGCATCGTAGGCAAACGAGCCGGCGACCGGTGCGACGATGGCCATGGCGGCGGTGCTGAAGAGCAGGACGAACAGCAGGGCCAGCACGGTCCGCCGAGTCTCTTTTTGAACCAAATAATTTCTCATTTTTTGTATCGTCTTCATGTCGTTCTATTCCTCCTTATGTTGTTGTAATCTCCCTCACATAAGCGGGGGATGATTTCAGGGGTGTTCGTCCAGGAGCCGGCTGATCGTTTTAAAGTCCGCGCCTGAAACGAACACGCCGTTGATCCAGAGTGCGGGGGTTCCCCGCACGCCGAGTCGCCTGCCGATTTGTTTATGTTCATCAAGGAGGGTCGTGACGCCTCCATCGTCGCAATTTTTAAACGGAACATCGTCCAAGCTGCCGGAGAGAACCGCTTCGTAGGCCTTTTTCCGATCTTTTGCGCAGAGAATGGCAAGCGATTTTCTTTCCGCCTCGGGATGAATCCGGACCAGGGGATAAAGAAAGACATACCGAGTCAGGTCCTCCCGTTTCTTGAAAAAGGCGTGGGTCTTCCGGCAGTAGGGGCAGTCCGGATCGACAATCTCAATGACGGTATGCGGCCCGTTTCCGATCTTGATCGCTTTATCGAGGGGAATATTTTTTATCTTTGCGGCCTTGATGGCTGCCTTCCGACCCGCCGTCAGGTTCTTTTTCTCCTTGCTCCACATCTCCCCAAAGAGGGTGATCCCGCTATCCGGGTGGTAATAGAGCACGTCGTCTTTGATGGTGATCTCGTAGAGGCCTCCGATCGGCGTCTCTTCAATGGCATCTATTTTTAGATCGGGAAAGTGATTCCTGATGCCGGCATCCGCCTTCCCGATATGGGCATGGGCCGCCTGCAGGTTGAAGAGAAAAATAATTCCAAGTATGAAAAGTACGACTCTTGATCTCATAATGGTTCTCCTTGTTGAACAATGATCTCCACCCGCCGGTTCAGAGACCGTGTCTTTGATACGGGACAGCAACTCCCCTTTCCCGCAACCGCTTCCGGGTCCAGCTGGCCGGATCGAAAGAGTGCCGCCACCGATTCGGCCCGCCTTTTAGACAAGTCCCGGTTATAGGCCGCCGTCCCGAGCTCGCTGGTATGACCGAGTATCTGAATCTGCGGTCTTCCACTGATTGCCTTGATCTTCGCGATCGCCTTTTTCACCTTTTCCTCTTCTGATGGCGTGAGCCGATCCGAATCGAAAGCGAAGGTGATCGTGGTTTTGAAGGATTCCCTGTGATTCGAGAGGGAGCGCTGTGCGGGTGGCCTGTTTGAAGCGCTCAGCTTCAGGGCCAGCGGCGGCATGATCGGCGTGAGTGCCGGGGTGCCTGCTTCCGGGCAATCGCAGATCACAAACAGTTTCCCTTCCTGGAAGCGGACCGGCATGTCGCTTTCGTATTGATAACTTTCCATCACGATCTCTGACGGATCGCCGGGGGAAACGAGCCCTAAGATCGAGCAGATCAGCACGATCCGTCCGATTGTTTTTCCACTGATCTTCAACAATCCCCTCCTCCTGAAATCGAATGCGTCTGTGACATGCAAAAAACGATAACACGGATTCCTCGCGAAAAAAGATGCCTTTTTCGGCAATTTTAGGGGGTGTTTTTGCCGATTTTGGCATCTTTTTTCGCGAGGAATCCGGTGTATGCTCTAGACAGTCTTTAAAAGGAGGCTGGCATGGATCGAAATCGTCTCTATATCGGACAACGCTTTTTTCTAAAAAGATACCTGCGTGGGAAGGATCGGCTGGGGCATCTCCGGGTGACCCCATCGAACGAAATCAAGACCCTTCGCTTCTGGTCCCATCTTCTCCGGATGGAGGCCATGCAGACCTGCTCCTCCATTATCTTTACGCGCCATCGGGAGCGGGTGCGCCGGATCGAAGCGATGCACCCCAAGGAAAAGGTGCTGCTGCATCTCGATCCGGACCGCCCCGATTCGCTCTCCCTGGATCCCTTGTTTCATTCGGACGAAACAACGGCGCAATGGCTTGTCGACTTTTTTTTCGGGAGTGAAGACCTCGGAGAAAGCGCCCTGAGCGCGAGCATGCTCCTGAAGGGTTTCCTCCAGCTCGCGGTGAACGATCCGGGCAAGCGGACAAGTTTGCCCGATCTCTACCGGCTGGCGGGCCTGGGTGCCGGCACATTGAAAGCGCGGCTCCGCTTTCAGGGCAGGCCAGGTCATCTGGCCCTTTTAAAGCAACTAAACAGCCTGTCCGAAAACGATCGGATTGCGGCGCTTCGGGAGATCCATCACCGTCTCTCCCTGTTTCGGAAGCCGCGCTTTGCGAAGCTCTTTTCGAGCCCCACGGTCTATGCGCCGATCTACGCGCATGAGCCGAGCGTGCTGATCGTGTCCGTCCCGGAAAAATATCCGGAATCCGACCGGATCATGGGTCTTGCGCTTCTATCCATTGTCCACCAGATCCTCGGCTTTGCGAATCCCCGGCCGACGGTTCCTTTATATCTCCATCTCGATGGTCTCGATCCCTTGCCATCCAGCCTGATGCGCGCCCTGAAAGCCCGTTTGATCGGTGTCACCTATCTTTCTAGACAAGATGAAGGGGATGAAGCGTGTGAGACGCATATCCGGATCGCCGAGGGGCTCAGCCGATTGACCCGGCGGGGGAAAGAGGGCCTGCGCTTTCATCCCGCCTTGGATGGCCCGTTTTGTTCGCTGAATGGCCCTTACTTAGAAGGAGGAGAAAATGGACCAGATTGAATCGATTCGAAACACACTGCTTTTTGATGACCTGGGATTTTTCGTGTTCATCGGCGGACTGCTTGTTGTGCTGGTCGCCCTCGGTCTCAGAAATAAATCGAAAGGCAAGGCCTCCGGCCGTTATGCGTCCCTTTTTGAATACTTGAGCCATCTGGGGAATTGGTCACGCTTTCCCCTCACGCTCTATGCGCTGATCTTGATTTATGCCGGTAGTATCTGTCTTGTTTCTGTGTGGGTTTATCTTGAGGAGGGTCGCTTCTCTGTTTTAGACCCGGATCAGGTGGTATTTACTCTGGGTGTCGCCTTGATTGGCGCGGTTCTGGTGTTCTGGGTGCTCTATGAAAAGGTGTTCGTCCCCCTGGATAAGAACCGTTTTCCATTGGGCACGAAGTGGGTCGGACTGCCCGTGACGCTGTCGCTCCCTGAGAAAGACCGCTTCGAGCATCTTCGGATTCAGGGCCGCGCCGGTACCGGGAAGACGACCGGTTTTATGTTTCCCCAGCTGATCGAGGATGCCCGGGGAGACTGCTCCGCCGTTTTTCTCGACGTCAAGTCGCCGGAAGGCTTTGATGCCATCGCGGGCGCATGGTCCGAGCAGGGAAAGAAGGTGATCCTGTTCGATCCCTATCATAAGGCCTGCGTGGGTTTTGAACCCTTGGGGCCGGCCGATAAGGATGCGCTTTCAGGGATCGAAGAAGCCGTCTTTGGAAAGGTGAATACCGGCGCGAACGACACCTCCCTTTGGTTTTCTGGCCAGGAACGGAGATTATTCAGCCTGGTCTGCCAGGTGGTCAAGCGATACAAGGATCGGAGACAATGTTGCCTGCCGATGGTTTACGAGCTCCTTGAACGCGGCCTTCCTTCGCTCCAAGCGGCGGTGACCTATTGTCGTGATCAGGAGATTCAAGGAAAATTCGAGAAGCATTTTCAGAATAAATTACGTATCCCAGATATCATAAACGGGATTCTCAACCGGATTGATCTCTTTTCGGAGCCTAAAATTGCCGCGGCCTTCTCCCGTCCCGATCTCGATCTCAATCTCCTCTTGCGCGAACCGACCCTCCTGATCATCGCCAGTCCCCACAGCAATCCGAAGGTGCGGCTGGGCGCGTCCATCCTGCTGCGCGCCATCATGCAGAAGGTCTATAAAAAACCGGTCCGGGCGAAAACGGACGGCCCTCCGCTTTTTTTCTACCTGGATGAGTTTTACGCGCTCCATATCCCAGACATGGCCGATTTCGCCAACACCTCACGCTCGGCACGGGCCGGTCTCGTGACCGGCCTGCAGTCGGAAGAGCAGCTCTACCGGTATGAGCGTCACGAGGCGGCGTCGATTTTGATCAATACCAAGACCAATGTCTATCTGCAGGGCTGCGATATGACGACCTGCAAGCGTCTCAGCGAGCAGCTCGGCAATCACCTGGTGAAGGATAAGCGGGTTTCCCGGTCGATGAAAGGGGGCGCGACGATCTCCACAGGCTATGTGGAAAAGCCGCTCGAAACACCCGATTCCATCCAGAATCTCCCCCTTGATGAAGCGCTGATCTTTACCGGCGGGATGCGGGGCTTCAAGGTCAAGCGGATCTCATCGTATAAAACCGGGCGTTACAAGAAGAAGATCGGCCTTCCGGCGAAGGCCTTTCGTCCAACCGATGAAGCGCTGGCCCCGCCCACTTATGGAGATCTCGACCTGCCGGAGCTCCCGTCCGATGGGTCGGCCCCCAATGGGCCGGGAAGCGTCTTGCCGCCAAAATTGGACGATGAAGAGGTTCTAGAATTTGATTAGTCTTGCGCTTTCTTTGAAATCGATAGGACTTGGATGAGACCGGTCAATCCCTTCGAAGCGGTCAAGCGCCGCGCGGATATTGTCGAAATGATAGAGAAGTTCACCGGCATGACGGCAGCCGGCCGGGGGAACCACCGGCAGCTTCCGGAGTGCCCGTTTTGCAAGGGACATGGCTGTTTTTCGATCACCGTGGATAAGCAGCTCTTTAACTGTTTCCAGTGTCCTGGTGAGTCGACCGGCGGGGATGTTTTCACTTTTCTATCGAGGCTGAAAGGCTATGACCTCCGTTCGGCCTTGGAGGAGCTTGCCGGAGAGGTCGGTTACACCCTGCCCGCGGTTGGAAATCGCACGAGGCCGGGGATCCGCGATGCGATCATGGAGCAGGCCAAGGCCGACTGGGCGCTTCCGGAGGCCGGGCGCTTTCGGGCCTATCTGGTTTCCGAGAGGCAACTCTCCGAGGAAGTTTTAAGGAAACACGATGTCGGCTGCCTGAGAGACCGATACGCCCTGATCTCGGATCTGAAGGACAAAGGATACACCTACGATGAAATCAAGGCCTCCGGCATCCTGACACGGGGATTCGGGACCTTGTATCGGATCGTCTTCGGTTGGCGCGGCCTTGATGGAAAGGTTGCAGGATTTGTCGGCGCGGCGACGAAGGGACAGCTTGAGAAGATGGCATCTTCGGAAAAAGCGCGATTTCCCAAATATAAAAAGAGCGCCCATTTCAAGGCCGGGGCACCCTACAACCTTTATTTTGCCCGGCGCCGGGTTCCGGGGGACCAAACGCTTGTGATCGTGGAGGGGATTGTCGATTGCCTTCATCTGCTGAGCATCGGCATCCATCATGTGATTGCTCTGGGGGGGACCGCGTTCAAGGAGGACTTCACGAAGGCGCTTCAAACGACACGGTTCAAACGCCTGATCCTCTTCTTCGACAGCGATGC
>JBHHXH010000089.1:0-8769 GCA_046756925.1 Nitrospiria bacterium | reverse complement strand
CCCTGGCCGCCCTCATCCCCATGACCCTCTTCGGCATCGTCTCGATCTACACGGCCCGCGAAACGGCGAGAGCCCTCGTCATGGAAGAAAACCTCGAAGTCGCGAAACGGGCCGCGCATCAAATCGAACAATACCTCGACAACAGCGAGCACATACTGAAATCGCTGGCCCAAAACCTCGGCAAGACCGATCTGCTCCCCTGGCAAAAGGAACGTTTCGTGCGGAACCACGTCATCGAGTTCGAGGAATTCCATAGCATCGATTTAACTGATGGGGCCGGAAAAATCCTCGCAACAAGCCGACTCGATAATACTTCAGAGGATGCACCTCACGAGGAAGCGCATCGGACGGCCGCATCCGGGGCAACCTATCGTTCCAAGGTCTTTATCTCTGACAATTTCTCCCCCGCCATGATTGTCGGCATCCCTATCAAATTCCTCGGTGAAACCGTCGGCGTCCTCGTGGGAGAACTCAACCTCATCGAGATGTGGCGCCTGGTCGACAGCATCCGTATCGGGGAAGAAGGCGTGGCCCTGGTCGTCTCCGAAGACCTAACATTAATTGCACACGGTCTGGGTTCCGAAAAGGGGCGGGTTTTCAGACAAGAGAAGATAAGCGATCTTCCTTTCTCGGAAGGCGTACACAATGGACAAGCGGCCGGAGAGGTGTATTTCGATACACGAGGGATCGAAACCATCGGTGTTGCGGCACAGATCCCCTCGGTGGGCTGGCAGTTGATGATCGAACAGCCAACCCGCGAGGCCTATGCAGCATCGGCACTGCTGACCCAGCAGCTGACCGTATCGGCAGGGCTCTTTCTCGTCTTGATGATCGCAGTGGGTTTCCTAGGCGGGAAGCGCCACATCGTGGCGCCCATTCGCGAGTTGATCCGCGGCGCCCGATCCGTCGGAAGCGGGAATTTATCCGACAAGGTGAAGATACGAAGCCGCGACGAGTTTCGGGAATTGGGAGAGGCCTTTAATCTCATGACCGAAGACCTCGTAAAGCTAAAAGAAAATATCCGCCGGAACGAACGGGCGGCCTTTCTGGGGCGGATCGCCGGGGGGCTGGTCCATGACCTGCGGCATCCGATTAAAAACCTGGAAAACAGCAGCCGTCTGGTCACGCGATCTTACAATGACGAGAAAACACAAGCCTACTTTCAAAAGATGATCGACCGGGAATTTCCGAATCTGAACCGCATGCTCAACGACCTCCTCCATCTGTCACATACGAAACAGATTAAACCGGCCTTGTTTCCGCTCTCCGATTTGACCAATGACATTCTCGATCCTTTGAAGATCGATACCCGATGTTGGGTTCAAGAGGACGGCAAGGAAAAAGACATCCCCATGAAAGAGAACAAGGTCCTCATTTCAACGCGGATCATGCCGAAAAATTTGCAGGTATGGGCGGATCGCTTTGCCTTGGAACGCGTCTTAAGAAACCTGGTCACGAACGGCATTGAGGCCATGCCCCAGGGCGGCGCCCTCGGTATCACCGGCAAAAAAATGCAAGGGGAAAACGAAGGCGATGAAGCCACCGAAATATCGATCTCGGATACCGGCTGCGGCATCCCGCCGGACCGGCTTAAGCATCTGTTCGTCGACTACGCTTCCACTAAAAACAAAGGGATCGGCCTGGGCCTGGCCATCTGTAAAAAAATTATCGAAGACCATAAAGGGCAGATTAAGGTCGAAAGCCGCCCCGGTCGGGGGACGGTTTTCACAATCTTGTTGCCCTTTCAAAGATAGCGCCGCGGGCATTCTTCCCCGGCATGCGATTGGAGGACAGACAACGCCAATCCTTTTTGCGGAATCCTTTTCATGAAGGAGGTCGAATGAACTACGAAACCAAAGCCACCAAGATATTGGTGATGGACGACGATCCTAAAAGCCGCCTCGCCATCCGGAAAAAGCTTCAAACCATGTACTGCGATGTGATTACGGCAGAAAATGATGTCGAGGGCTTTCAACTCAGCACGATGGTTCAACCCGAGCTCATCCTTCTCAATGTCAAGATTAAAACCATGGGCGGCGTCGCTGTCTGTGAAAGGTTAAAAAAAAACCCGGTGACCCGCCAGATTCCGATCGTTTTCCTCGTTCCGCCCGAACACCTGGACGAAGTGATCCTCGGCCTGGAAATCGGCGCGGCGGATTACCTGGTAACGCCCTTCACCTTAAAGGAATTTCAAATAAAAATACACAAGGTGCTCATTGACGGAAAAAATCATAAACGGTTTTGCGACGAGCTTTGCCGCTTAGAGCGAACCCTCATGGCCAAGGTCTCGGAAGAACTCTCCACCACCATCACCATGATCAGGGGATTCGCCGAACCCTTGATGCAGAAACTATCCGGTTTCAATGGCGCGGTGCCCTTGGCTTATCTGCAAGAGATCATCCAGCTCACCGGTTTCGGAAAGGACCTCGTCAACGAATACAAAAGCTTATTCGGGTCGCACTCGGTGTTTGAAGACATCAACCCCGTTGAAATCGTGGAAGAAGCCATTAAAAACCTCCGGAAAGCGATCGAAGAGAAGGATCAACTCATCCTCATGAAAACACCGGTTGGACAGCCATTGGTGGTCAGGGCCGATGCACGTCACCTTTATGCCGCCCTAAAACAGCTCATCTCGAACGCGAATAAGTACACCCAGCGAGGCGGCACGATCTCCGTCGTGATTGTCGTCCTATCTCACACCTTACGGATCGAGGTGGCCGATACGGGCGTCGGCATGTCACCGATGCAGCAAAGACTCATCCTGGAAAAGCCCTCCTTACACCATCACGATCCGGCCGAAAACAGATCGGAGATCGGACTGGGACTGACGATCGTCAAATCGGTGGTACTTCAGCATCGCGGCAGCATCGGACTGGAGAGCCGACAAGGCCAAGGCAGCCGATTCTGGATCGACCTTCCTCTGTGCGCGAGCCACCCTTAAGACCTCCTTCCAGCCTTGATTAGCGCTCCCTTAAATATCCGCCAGCCTTTACATTCGATTCTAAAAAAGAAAAGGACGGAGAGCGATCGGCGCAAAAAGGCCAATAACTTACCCTACGATGACAACAATTTAACCTTATTCGTTTTGTGGATGATTCCTGTATTAATTCAAAAAAACAACCTAAAATGGCCGTTTTATGGATATAAACCCGTGCCTTAAATTTACTATTTACATCAAATCTTACCGGCATAGGAGTTGCAGTATTTGAGGATACTATAATCGCAAGAGAACCCTCCCTCAACCAGGCGCGCTTCAATTGGGGTGGAATTAAGGCGAGATGGGTAAGGTGTTTATCAAAACGTGTTTGTCACTGCATGCTTTCCGGCATGCCTTCCGGCGTCTGACCGGATATACGCGGAAACGGCGCTCTTTCAGCTCTACCGCAAGATTAAACAGGCCTGCCCGTCGTGCATTTCATTGGAAACCGCGGATCATCGCATATTTCCAAAACTATTTTCCACGCTTCAAAACATTTCCACGCTTCAACGGAGAATATCACCATCGCATCGTAATATCCGACCCGATAGATGCATTTTCTTCCGACCAAATGATCCAATCACCAGGATACATCGTCGAAACGTCACCGCATCAAACGAGGAGGTTTACATGATGATCGATCAACGATATGAAGCCGAAGAAAAAAAACAAGAATTGATCAACGAAATATCCGAGGAGTTCAAGGAAGGAAAGATAGAAACCAGGGAAATGAATGCCTATGCCAAGGAAATCAATGAAATCCGATTAAGAAAGGCGTCGGAAGATACCCAGATCGTCCAGATCGTCAACAATTTCATCGCCCAAGCCATTGTGGAAGGCGCATCGGATATCCATTTGGACCCTAAAAAAGAAACCTTGGACGTGCGTTTCCGTATCGACGGCTACCTATACAACAGACATCGGCTCTCTTCCAGCCTGGCCGGGCCGATACGCTCCAGGATAAAAATCATGTCCGGTCTCGATATTACGGACAAGAAATTCCCACAGGAAGGCCGGATCGCACCTCAAATCAAGGGGAAAAATATCGAAATCCGGACCTCGACCTATCCCGCGATCTATGGAGAAAATATTGTTCTGAAAGTGTTGGACAAATCGTCCAAGGTCCCGAATCTATTAGACATCGGCTTATCCGAAGAAAATCTGAACGCCCTCGTAAAAACGACGAAGGCGGCACGAGGGCTCGTCCTCGCAGCCGGCCCGGCAGGGAACGGAAAAACAACGACCATCTATTCGATGATTCAGAGCATGAATCACGCCGATAAAAATATCGTGACCATCGAGGACACGATCGAAAGAGAGATCGAAGGCATCGTCCAAAGCCAAATCGATCACGCTTCCGGAATGACCTATGCGGATGCCTTAAAATCGATACTCCATCAAGATCCGGATATGATCTATGTGGGAGAAATAAGAGATCGGGACACGGCCAGCATTTGCGTCCGCGCCGCGCTCGCCGGACACATGATCTTCAGCACCATGCCGGCCAACACCGCCGTCGGCGCGATTACAAGCTTACGCGAAATTGGAATCAACGGAGGCTTCATCGAATCCGTCTTGAATTGCGTATTCTCACAGCGCTTGGTCCGAAAACTCTGTCCCAGCTGCCGACGGACGTATATACCGGAAAAATCGATTCTAGGCGAACTCAACCTGCCGTCGAATACGACATTTTATAAGGAAGTCGGCTGCGAAGCCTGCAGCGGCATCGGATATCGGGGGAGAACGGCGCTCTTCGAAATATTGCCTTGCACGCGCCTGATAAAGACCTTGATGGCGGACAATGCGCCCGATACCGAAATGCTACAAGCAGCGCGCTCTGATGGCATGAAGTCCTTGTTTGAAGACGGACTCCAAAAGGTGCGCGCTGGGGTGACGACTTTGGAAGAAGTCATAAAAGCGACAGAAGAGTTGGCACCCTAAAGGAGTATTCACCCGACACCGAGCGTTTTGATTTTCCGGGCGACCGCCCTTTTTTCTTCAGGAGACAAAGAGGCCTCGCATATCTCGAAGAGGATTTGATTCTCCTTTTTAATATGAAGACGCAGCAGACGGATCGCCTCGTAACCGGCGGTCGTCACCGTTCTTAAAACCGGCTCCCGCTCCGGACCCGAACGTTTACATAATTCGCACACGCACTTTTTCCAATCGGACAATATTAATCGGAGCTGTTCATGTTCATCAAGCATGACCTCAATAGGACCGTGCTCCTTTCCGATATACTTCGCCAATACTGGAAAAAGCGCATCTTCCTCTTTATGAAAATGAAGGTCCATTCCCTGCTCTAGAGATAAAACGCCTTCACGCAAACGGGACTGTTCGACCTTCCTTTTTTCCGGAACCATCCCTTTCGGCAGTGTTTCCAAATACTGTAGGGTGCGTTCGATCGCCTCCAATCGCTGCAATGCCATTTGGTGTTCGTATTTCAGGGAGACGATCGGATCCCAATATACGGCAGATGTACTTTCAGATTGTGATTGATCATTCATGAACGCTCCCCAAAAAACCGAACGGTCCATCATCTCCTTGCCATCCGAAAAGACCGTCTCGGTGGCCACAACTAAAATACAGGGGATAAGACCACAGCGAACAAGACAATCAGCAACCCGGTCAGAAGATTCAATCGCGCCGCCCACCGGGCCCGCACATACAAAACGTCCAAGGCGGCCTTCCGCCCTCGTAAAGCAGATCCCTTCGGCCCCATCGCCCAGTCGTGATAGACCGTCAGGCCGATCACAACAAAAACCAAGCCAAGCTTTATCCAGAGAGTACCGCCGTACCGACTGAGAGAAACACCATTCAGATAGAGTCGAAGCGTACCGCTGATAAGGAGCAACGCCAAGGAGAACCATCCGGCGCATCGAAACCGTTTTCCAATCCGCCGGATCAATTCGTTTCGCACCGCTTCGAATCGCTTCTCTTTTAAGGAAGGAACTACCACTGCGACAAAGAAAAGGCTGCCGCCGATCCAAAACATCGCGGCCACCAAATGGAGCCAAGAAACAATAATGCTCAGCACAGCCTCCTCTAAATAAATACCGCTTCTATTCGGCTACCCTAAAGTAACTCCCGCTTGAATTCGGTTTGATCACCCGCGGCCAGCGTCTATTGGAATCGCAGAAAATCGAGAAAGCGCGTATTCGACGCATTGTCCTTCCTCGCGAAGCCCTCGGAGAAACCGACTTGCAAGCGTGCTCCGTGACCTCAACATGGGAAAAGCCAAAAACACGGCAGACCCGCTTTACCGTTCTTGCAACTCAATCTTCGGAGGTACTAAGTGATGGGGTTCCAACCAAGTACCGAGACGATAATTGGTTTGAAGATCGTGCAACGGTATATGCACTTCGGAAGAATCGAACACATAGTCGATCGATACGGTTTCATTCGGCGGGATCGTCACCTCCCGTGCCTGTACTTTCATATGCGGATGCCACGCAAGCACAAAATAAGTACCCGGCGGAACCCCCGAAATCTCGAACCGCCCCAAGGCATCCGTCACGGCAAAATAGGGGTTTCCAACCGCCATCCCCCAAGACTGCATATAGTCATGCACCCCGCACTGCGTCCGAAACAGGTAATGCCCTTTTCGGAAAACGACCTCCCTTTCGGCATGAGTCCCCCCAAGCATCGGTTTATTGAACATCGCAAAGGTGTATTCACCCTTCATCGTATAGGCCTGAATATCGTGATTAATCGGATCCTTATTAACAATGGTCACAGGGTGGTAGTTCCGAATCGGCGTGACAAAGGGTGTAATCCTGCAATGTTCGATATCGATCCTTGGGGTAAAATCAAAGGCCTTCCCCTGCCTCACCCCAACAATAGAAACGATGGCGTCTTGAAAGCCGCCATCGTCGGAAACCCGGAACTCACGCAAGAGTCGATTGCCTTTTCCATCTGAAATGTCCCGGCAGAATGTGATATTCGGAGAGAATATGAGATGATAGATCCTTGCAGGCGGCGGAGTGCCGTTTAAGAAAACACGGCCTCTTAAAGTCCCGCCGGAAGTCACTTCGACTTCTTCATAAGCCCCAGCCGGGGCGCTTATCAAGCCGAACAGAATGATCGCCAGTCCTATAAAAAATGCTTTCGTTTTCATCGATTCCTTGTCTTCGCAGTACGGCACATTCAAGCTGAGCCGCTAATCCATAATAATCCGTTCTTCGCCTGGGTGCAGCTTCTGATCCTCCGGTGTCGCCGGGCTGATCCGGAATTTTTTCTGAGATTCGTATTCGGGATTCTTCACCAATGACGCATCGAAGGCAAAATCGAGCTTTGAATTTTTATTCGCCCTCACCGTAATCTTTTCCTCATAAACCTTGTAATGGGGATGCCAGATGCTCACCGTGTAGGTCCCAGGCGGCAGGCCGTCGATCTGATAACTGCCGTCCTTCGCCGTTTTTGCATAATAGGGGTTGTCCACCACGAAGCCCCAGCTCTGCATGAATTCATGCATCCCGCAAATCATCTGCGAAATCCGTTTTCCTTTTTTATAATGGAGCACACCTCCTCGTGGCTTGTAGGCCACGGGCGCCACACCGGGTTTTGGCTTTTTTACGGCGGGAAGCGGCGTATTCAAAATAATATTCCCCCTCTCGTTCTGAAACACCTGAATATTATGAATGATCGGATCGCGATTAATCATGTCCATCCGCTGATGATTATGGAGGATGGCAACATTCGGATGCTCGTGATGCATCTGTCCTTCTTCGTCAACCGAAAAAATTTCGCTGTCGGCGATGTCGGCCGGGTGAAACATGCAATCGACCGCCACAAAATCGGCCACGGTCGGGCGATAGGGCTTTCCTTTATCGATGTTTTTTACGGCAACGACCGCTTCCCATAATCCCCCGTCCCGGTTGACGACAAAATCCTTGAGGCGGACGTTTCCGTTTCCATCCGATATCTTCTTGCAAAAGGGCCCAAAAGGATAGAGTACAAGCGCGAAAATCCTCGCCTCCGGACGCTCGCCTTTCAGCATAATGGTTCCTGAAATCGAACCGCCGTCTTTGACGTCTACCGCTTCATACCCGAAGGCTTGCGGCATGGCGATTGTTCCGAGGATGGCGGCAAGCATCACGCCCAGACTGAACAGTGTTGTCTTTTTCATCAGTCCTCCTTATTTCGCTACAAACAGATTTGGGGCAAGGAGCAAGCTTCCCACTTACCCTTGCCCCAACCTGCATGCAACCGATGGTGTTGTTTGTTTATTTTTCGAGCATGGAAACCGGTCCTGGTGTCTCTTTTACATCCGACAAGACTTCCGGCGCCGTCTCCTGAGGGACGTCCGCCATTCGGTTTCCAATCCCCCCGCCGGTGTTCAGCGGAAGAATCGCTTGGTTGCCGGACGGCAGGACCTTGAAGTAGCCCCATTGACCCGCCGCCGCATAAGGCAGCCGATGGTTCTGCCAGAGATAAATGCCCGGGATCGCCGTTGGCCCGCCCGCGGAAGTCAACATGACATCGAGGTTCTCCGAAGACCCGAATTCCTCGGTGTGCATCTGGTCCGCACCGGCCATGTTGATCTTAAAGGGCCAGCTATGCCCTTCGAGGCTGAACATCTGATTCTGTTCGTTAAAGGCCCCGAAGACATGGATGCGAACCGGATCACCCGCGTGCGCCAGGATGGTCGGCGTGGCCGGGTCGGACGCGCCCGCGACGCAAGGTTGGAACATCGTTCCCAGTTCGCAACCGTTTTCTTCACGGTACATCCACGGTTCAATCCGGTAGTTCACACCCGCCAATCCGGCGATCTGCTGGATGTAGGGCATAAA
>JBHHXH010000088.1:0-8811 GCA_046756925.1 Nitrospiria bacterium | reverse complement strand
GATGCCTCATAGGCCGTCGTCGTCGAGACGCAGCTCCCGTTGAATGTCTTCGGACAGGTGAAATCGGACTCATACGGGGTAAAGGCGGCGCAGCCGGTCAGTATGAAAAAGAGGGTGATTGATCCGATTGTTGTTACTGGTCGCATGGTGAGCCTCCTATACAGGTCTCCTTGATTTTCAGGTCAACCCCTTCGGTAATAATCAATGTCACTGTCTTGGTCGCCCCGACCTCGATGATCGGCGTCGCCTGGCGTGCCAGATCGAGAAAGAGGCGCTGGATCTCCTTGCTCCCGCCGGAGAGTCCCCCGCCGATCGCCGCCCTCCCGAGGTTTTCTGAATCGATGATCCCGGTCGCACCCAGCGGGCTGGTCGTCGTCGTGGTCGAAGCGGTCGTAAAGGCGTCACCTGCGCCGCCTGCAAAACCGGCGAGGGTCGCAAAGGCGACCGAGGCCCCCATCCGGGAGACGACATTTCCCCTCAGGCCGTTCTTGCCGTCCTCGTCGGCGACGAAGCCCTTGATCGCTTGATCGATAACCGCATGCCCGTCTTTCGCCAGGCAGGAGAGGGTGACCAGGCGGAGCATCACCCGCTCCTTCGAGAGTTTTCCGTAACCGTGCGCGATGACGAAGCAGCCCTTCAGGTTCGCCTTGATCCGGTTCGGCAGGACGGCCAGGTCCCGGATCCGGAGCAGGACCGGCTCGGGCTGCCCCCTCGCCGATTCAACCGTCTCCGCATCGAGACCGGTCAATAGCGTCGCCTCCATAAAGGAGGGGGGAAGGTAGATGCTGCCGGGTTCGCTATTATTCCGGTCGTCTTTTTCCTCGATGATCGATTCGGCGAAGGGATTGGAGACGACCGAGATCTCGCCGAGGATCTCCCGGGTGGAGGCCTTCGGCGTAACGGACGGCTGCGGCGCCGGTGACGGGGGGAGGGGCGGGATCATCAAGCGGTTTTCCGGCGAAACAGGAACATCTTCCTGATCCGGTGGATGATTCGATGCTTGTCGGTCCTCATTCTCTCTCTGGAGCGCTTCGATCTCTTTTGTAAGTTGCTGGATTTTCGCATTTTGTTCCCTTGTCGCCTTCTTGGACTCCTCGACCATCGTCTTCTCCAGGACCTTCGGATCGAGCGAGATCTCCTTTTGTTTCACCCCCTTATCGGGGAGAGTCGATGATGAACGGCTGGCGCTGTAGGCCCAGAGCGCAAAGAGAATGACGCCGACCAGGAAGAGCATCAGGACCGCCCGCTGTTTTTGTCCCGGTTTCAGATGGTTCCAAAATGTCCCTAATTTACTCATGAGATGGACCTCCCTTTCGTTCAACGATCAGCATCCGGGCCGACTCTCCCGGTTTCAATGAGGGCCTGTCGATCGTGATCCCGACCGGCCGGACCGCGAGTTCGCTCCGGAGGAAATCCTTTTCCTTGAGCTGGAGGGTCGTATCGGTCATTTTGGGTGTGATGAGGAATTCCTTGATCAGCAGGCCTTCGCCGTCGACCGTGATCGTCCGGATCTGCATGAGGGAAAGATCCCGGAAGAGGGGAATCGCTTTTCTGCTGTTCCGGACCGTGAAACTGTCTGGAACAGCGTCGGTATAGACCGCCTTGATCAGCTTGAGGACTTTTTCTTCAAAGGGAAGTCCCCGGAGATAGGAACGGTTCGCTTGAATCGTCTTTAAAGTCCCGCTCGAAAGGCGGACGGTCTTCGAAGGGATCCGCATCGGAAGGGCGATCATGTGGTAGACGTTTCCCCCGCAGGTGATATAGATCTCCGTCGGAACCGATGCGTAGAGGATCCTGTTGTTCTCCTTGATGACCTCGAATTTGAAAAAGGCGTCTTTTTTCGTGTAATGGACGGTCAAGCCTTTCTCCTTCGAGTAGACGATATCGGTGATGGCGCCGGCGCAGATGATCCGATTGACATCGGTATTGCTCAGCTCCACCTTCGTCGTGACCTCCGGGAGGAGACGGGCCTCCCCGGCCGGAATCTCGATCTCCTGTGAAAACGCCTCGGTGGTCAAACTCAAGAGTGTAAAAACGATGGCTAACAACATGGTCTTTGCTCCTCTCTCCTAGACCGGTTTCTCGCTGATCTTGATCAGTGAAAACCGTCCGTTGATGATCTTGAAATCAATCAGATAGGTCCGCATCGTTTCGCCGAGCGAGGCGGACTCCGAGAACTGTCTGTTAATTCCTCGGACTTCTATCCTTTCCGGCGTGATCAGGACCTGTTGAATAAAGAAGGCATTGGTGACCTGCGTCGTCTCGATCCGATCCGCAAGATCATAGAGTAAGGTTTTTATTCCCTGAAACGACTCCGGCGTAAAGAGGGTCAGCAGGGCATCGAACTGGATCCTCGCCGTCGACGGGGTGAAGTTCCCGATCAGGCCGGTCACGTAGCGGGCGTAGGCGTCGATCGTCCGGTCGGACGCCGTTTCGCCACTGATTTCCAATGGGGTCGTCATAACCGGCGGAACCAGGATGGTCCGCTGCCTGTTCATCGCCTTCTCGATCTGGACCGTGTTCCAGAAGACGGTGAGACCGATCACGATGACGAAAAACTTCAAGACCCTGTTCTCCGCATAGGTGTTTGATACCCGGTTCATATACGTCTTTAGCTCCATGTCCGCTCCCTATTCCTGGAATTCCTTTTCGAAGTAGATCGGGTAGCCCTTCAGCTTGGCCAGGCCGATCATGTAAAAGGTATGTTTCAAAAACCCCCTCGGATGCCGCTTCTTGATCGATACGTAGAGGGTCGGCCCCAGAACGATGAAGGGGATGAAGATCCGACCGAACATCAGCGCAAGGAGGTAAAAGATCACCGCGAAAACCAGATCATCCGCTTCGAGCCACAAGATCTGGAAAGGGCGAGATAAATATGTCGGAAATCGATGCTGTTCCATAAGCCTCCTTAAACCCTGCGACCGCACGCCTCCAGGCAGGGGGGTCTTGATTCACGCAAGGATGCGGCCGCAGGGGGGCGTCAGATGATCATCCCGAGGCTCGCAACAACCGTATCGGCCTTGAGCAGGATGGCGCCGCCGAGGACGGCCGAGATCGCCATGATGATTTCCGTCCGGATCGCGGCCCAGGCGCCGAAGCCGATCGCAAGCACGCCCAGGACGAATCCGATCGGGCCTTTCAGGATCTGGTTGACCCCGATATCGTAGGCGTCGTATGCGAACGAGCCGGCGGCGGGCGCGACGATCGCCATGGCCGCTGTGCTGAAGACCAGGACAAACAGCAGCGTCAGGATGATGGCGTGGTTTTCTTTTTGAAATAAAAGGCGACTGATCTTGTTGAGTTCTTCCATTCTGTTTTCTCCTTCTGTTTTGTTGTTGTCCCCCGGCCAAGAGACAGGGGGTTGTTCCTGAATCACTGCCTCAGGAGTGGCCGTCCAGGATACCGGCGATCTTTCTAAAATCGGCCCCGGAAACGAAGCGGCCGTCAATCCAGAGGGCCGGGGTCCCCCGCACATTGAGCCGCTCCCCGATCCGCTTATGTTGATCGAGGAGGGCCGCGGCCTCACGGTCGCTGCAAGGCCCCAGCGGGAGATCGTCCAATCGGCCGGAGAGGACGGCGTCATATGCCTCTTGCCTGTTTTCCGCGCAGAGGATGTAGAGCGATTTGGCCTCCGCCTCGGGATGGATCTGCGTCAAGGGATAAAGGAAGACATAGCGGGTCAGATCATCCCTTTTATTGAAGAAGGCATGGGTCTTCCGGCAGTAGGGGCAGTCCGGATCGACGACCTCGATGACGGTGTGCGGTCCGTCTCCGATCTTGATCGCTTTATCGAGGGGAAGGTCTTTTATTTTTCCACTGCTGATCGCCGCCTTCCGGAGTGCGGTCAGGTTCTTTTTCTCCTTGCTCCACATCTCTCCGAAAAGAGTGACGCCGGTTTCCGGGTGGTAATAGAGAACGGCGTCCTCAATCGTGATCTCGTAGAGGCCGCCGATCGGCGTCTCTTCGACGGCGTCGACCGCCAGATCGGTGAATTGATTCCGGATGGCCTCTTCGGCATTGACGGGCGCTTCATGGGAATGGGCCGCCTGCGGGTTGAAGAGAAAAATAAATCCGATAAATCCAATGACGAAAACAGCGTATCTTGATCTCATGAGGGTCCTCCTTGTTGGACAATGATCTCCACCCTGCGGTTCAGGGCTCTTGTTTTTGAGACGGGGCAGCAACTCCCTTTTCCTTTCACGTCTTCCGGATGCAGGTTGTCTGAGCGAAAAAGAGCTGCGACCGATTCGGCCCGTCTCGTCGACAGGTCCTGGTTATATGCGGCCGGACCGATATCGCAGGTGTAGCCGATGATCTGAATATGGGTTTCCCCCCCGACGGCCTTGATCCGCTCGATCACACTTTTCACTTTTTCTTTCCCTGACGAGGAGATGCCGTCCGAATCAAAATCAAAGGTGATCGTGTACCTCAGTTCGCCTGCGTCTTGGGCTGCGCCACGCCGGTCCGGCGTGCTCTCTGGAAGGGACATCTTCAAGGCCAAGGGCGGCATGACCGGTTGAAGCGCCGGTGCCGACGGCTCCGGACAATCACAGATGACGAACATCTCCCCGCTCGAGAAGAGGACCGGCATATCGGTGGCATATCGGTAATCCTGCATCACGATCTCGGCCGCATTGCTTGCGTCCGCGGCCCCTAAAATCAGGCCGATGAGCACGATTCCCATGATTATTTTCCCACTGACCTTCATCGATCTCTTCTCCTTGAAATTGAATCCGCTCGTCTGTCGTAAGCAAACGATAGCACCGATCGTTCACGAAAAAACATGCGATTTTCGGCAAAATAGGGGGGTGTTTTTGCCGATTTTTGCATGTTTTTTCGTGAACAATCGGAGGTATGCTTGAAGGAATGTCTGAACGGAGGATGCAATGAATCGAAATCGACTCTATATTGGAAAACGGTATTACTTGAGAAAATATCTGCGCGGCAGGGAGCGTTTCAGGCATCTCCTTGTGACGCCGTCCTATGAGATCAATACATTACGGTTCTGGTCGCATCTCCTTAAGATGGAGTCTACCCAGCCATGCTCTTCCATTATCTTTACGCGCAATCCTGAGACCGTGGAGCGGATCGAAACGATCCATCTCGATGAAAAATTGTCCGAAGGGAAGGTGCTGCTCCATCTTAATCCGGATCATCTCGATTCGCTCTCACTCGATCCGCTGTTTCATTGGAATCAATCGACAGTGCCATGGCTTTGTAACTTTTTCCTGGGAGAAAAAGAAGGGGGCGGCCGGGGGCGAACGGCCCGAATCATCCTTGAGGGGCTCCTCCGGTTCGCGCTCGACGATCGGGGAAGCAAAACAACCCTCCCCGGCATCTATAGACAGGCGGGTCTGGGAATAAAGGAACTGAAGGACCACCTCCGTTTTCGGGGAAGACCCGGCCTTCCGGCTCTCTTGAATCAAATGAATGCCCTTCCCAAGATCGATCAGATGAAGGCGCTGCGGAAGATCCATCACCGACTCTCCCTCTTTCATGAGGATCGGATCGCAAGGCTTTTTTCGAGCCCGACGGTCTATGCGCCGATCTATGCTCATGAGCCGACTGTACTAATCGTCTCTGTATCAAAGGAACGGCGCGAATCCGATCGGATTTTGCGCCTTGCCCTTCTTTCGATTGTTCATCAGGTTGTCAGCCTTCCGAAGCACAGGTCCGGAGTCCCTTTATATCTCCACATCGACGGCCTCGATCCACTGCCCTTCGATCTAATGACCGCTTTAACAGAGAGAGAGGTCGGTCTGACCTGTCTTGCAGGCCAAGCCGCCGGTTACGAAGGATGCGGTTTCCATATCGAGATCAGTGAGCCATTAAGTCGATTGACCCGGCGGGGAAGAGGGACAAAGTGGTTTCACCCCGTTTTGGATGGCCTGTCCCGATAGGTTTTAACCCGTTTGTTGAAGGAGGAAAAGATGGATCAGATCAACGCGATTCGAAACAGCCTGCTCTTTGATGACCAAGGGTTTTTTATTTTGATCGGCGGACTCCTCGTCCTCTTGGTCGCTGTCGGTTTGAGGAATAAAGCGAAGGGGGGCGCCACCGGCCGTTATGCATCCGCTTACGCCTGCCTGACCCACCTGGGGAACTGGGCCCGCTTCCCCCTCGCGCTCTACGCGCTGATCGCTGTTTGCGCCGGTTTTATCCTGATGGTTTTCGCATGGGTTTATCATCATGAGGACGGGTTTTCTGCTATGGATCCGGATCGGGCGGTCTTCACTTTTGGCGTCGCCTTGATCAGTGCCCTTCTCTTTTACTGGCTTTTATACGAAAAGGTCTTGATCCGATCGGATAAGAACCGTTATGCCTTGGGCACAAAGTGGTATGGACTTCCCGTGGTTCTTTCCCTCCCCGAAAAGGACCGGTTTGAGCATCTTCGGATTCAGGGAAGAGCCGGTACCGGGAAGACCACTGGATTCATGTTTCCCCAACTGATTGCGGATGCCCAAGGGGATTGTTCCGCCGTCTTCCTCGATGTCAAGTCACCGGAAGGGTTCGAATCGATCGCTGGCGCGTGGACAGAACAGGGAAAGAAGGTGATCGTATTCGATCCTTACCACAAGGGTTGTGTGGGTTTTGAACCGCTGGGAGATGCAACCGCGAAAGCGGATTCGAAGCTCGCAGACATCGTCTTTGGAAAATTTAACACGGATGCCACCGATACCTCCAAATGGTTTGCGGCCCAAGAGCGACGGATGTTCATCCTGGTCTGCCGACTTGTCAGAGGATACAAGGATCGGAGACAACGTTGCCTGCCGATGGTTTACCAGCTCCTTGCACGAGGCCTCTCTTCCCTCAAGGCAGCGGTAACATACTGTCGGGATGAGGAAATTCAAGAAAAATTCGAGGCGTATTTTGGCCCTTACTCCCGGGCTCAGGATACCCTAAACGGGATCCTCAACCAGATTGATCTTTTTTCAGAGCCCAAAATCGCCGCCGCGTTTTCCCGTCCCGATCTTAATCTTGATCTCCTCTTTCAGGAACCGACCCTTCTCATCATCGCCAGCCCCCACAGTAATTCAAAGGTGCGTACGGGCGCGGCAATGCTCTTACGCGCCCTCATGCAGAAAGTCTATGGGAAACCGGTTCGGACAGCATTGGACGGCCCCCCGATTTTTTTCTACCTGGATGAGTTTTACGCGCTCCATATCCCCGACATGGCTGATTTCGCCAACACCTCCCGCTCGGCACGGGTCGGTCTCGTCACCGGTCTGCAGTCTGAAGAGCAGCTTTACCGGTATGCACGTCACGAAGCGGCATCGATTTTGGCCAATACCAAGACCAATGTCTATCTGCAGGGCTGCGATTTAAAGACCTGCGAACGTCTCAGCGTACAGCTCGGAAACTGCCTGGTGAAGGATAAGCGGGTTTCCAGATCGATGAAAATGGGCGCGACGATCTCAACGGGGTATGTTGAAAGGCCACTTGAGACGCCGGACGCCATTCAGAATCTCCCACTCGACGAAGCCTTGATCTTTACCGGCGGCATGCGGGGGTTCAAGGTCAAACAGATCTCATCGTATAAAAACCGGCGTATCCGGAAAAAAATCGGTCTACCGGCCAAGGCCTACCGGCCGGTCGATTCGCCGCTTATCGCCCCTAACTACAAGGATCTCGACCTGCCGGAAATTCCCCTCGAAGAGAAGAGCGCCGCAGCGAAGGTCAGCGCACTGCCGACAGGCCAGGATGATGGGGAGACACTCGGATTTCATTAACCTTTCGGTCTTATTTAATTTGCTTTGAACTAAAAAGAGGTCTGCAATGGAACAGGTCAATGCATTCGAAGCGGTCAAGCGGCGTGCCGATATTGTCCTGATCGCCGAAAAGTTCACCGGCTTGAAGGCGACCGGCAGGGGGAATCATCGGCAGCTTCCGGAGTGCCCTTTTTGCAAGGGACACGGCTGTTTTTCCATTTCTATCGACAAACAACTCTTCAACTGCTTCCAGTGCCCGGGCGGGTCGTCCGGGGGGGATGTCTTCACCTTTCTCTCAAGGCTGAAAGGCTATGACCTTCAGTCGGCGCTGAAAGAGATCGCCATGGAGGTCGGATACACCCTTCCCACATGGCATCAAGGCACAAAGCCGGGCATCCGGGATGTGATTATGGATCAGGCCAAGGCCGACTGGTCGCTCCCGGAGGCGAAACCCTTTAGGGAATACCTGGTTTCCATAAGACAACTCTCCGAAGAGGTCTTGAGGGGACACGATGTCGGCTACCTGAGAGACCGATCCAACCTGATCTCCGATCTAAAAAAGAAGGGCTACAGCTACGAAGAGATCAAGGCCTCCGGCATCCTGACGCAGGGATTCGCCGGGCTTTATCGGATCATCTTCGGCTGGAGAGGTCTCGATGGGAAGGTGGCCGGGTTTGTCGGCGCGGCGACGAAGGGACAGCTTGAGAAGCTTCCTCCTTCGGAGAAAGGACAATTTCCGAAATACAAAAAGAATGTGAACTTCAAGGCTGCGGCCCCATACAACCTATATTACGCCAGACGGCGGGTCCCGGAAGATCACTCGCTTGTGATTGTAGAGGGGATCGTTGATTGCCTTCACCTTCTTTCGATCGGCATCGATCATGTGATCGCGCTGGGGGGAAGCGCGTTCAAGGAGGAATTCACGAAGGCGCTTCAAACGACACGGTTCAAACGGCTGATCCTTTTCTTCGACAGCGATACGGCGGGTTCGGACTGTACGGAACGAACGATTCACCTCCTCCTGAAGGGGTCGAAGTATTCCCTTTATGTCGCCCAGATCGCCGCGGCGGACCCGAAGGATCCGTCGCGGATCATCAAGGAT
>JBHHXH010000087.1:0-8919 GCA_046756925.1 Nitrospiria bacterium | reverse complement strand
CAGCAGGCAGAGCAGTTGAAGTTGTTTTAAAAAAGCCCCGTCCGGAAGGGCGGGGCTTTTTACTCCTTCCCTTGAGAAAGAATTCAGAAAAAAGAAGAGACCCGTTGGCCTGAGTTGGCGAATGGATGAGACCTATGTTTCTGTCAAAGGGGAATGGAAGTATCTTTACCGCGCGGTCGATAAAGGGGGCCTGACGATTGACTTTATCCTCACTGCAAAGCGGGATCGGAAGGCCGCTCTGAGGTTTCTAAATAAAGCGATACAGCTCCAGAAGAAACCCTCCAAGATTAACATCGACAAGAGTGGGGCCAACAAAGCAGGAATCAGAATATATAATCAGGAAAACCTGAAACGTATAAAGATCAGACAGTGCAAATACCTCAATAATATTGTCGAGCAAGACCACCGCTTCATCAAAAAGAAAATACGACCCATGCTTGGATTCAAATCATTCCGGAGTGCCAGTATTACCTTGGGCGGCATTGAAACAATTCATATGATTCACAAGGGCCAGATGAAACAACGGGCCGGGCAACACCAGATTTGCGACAGAACCCACTTGGCTCCTGCACATAAAGTGAAAGCATTAGATCTACTAAATAATATCCTGAACGAAAAATCAACTATACAAAAACTATACAGTTCGAAGGAAAAAGATTCAAGGAAAGACCGTAAGTCATTGAAAAGGTTGGTAGGCGATGCTGGGATCGAACCAGCGACCTCTTCCGTGTGAAGGAAGCGCTCTACCACTGAGCTAATCGCCCCCGATTTCTCGAAGAAGAGTTATTAGCAGAATGCCTTTCGCCTGTCAATCGTTCTTTCCCGTGTCTGGATGTTTGGGCGTTGGGATGATGATTATTCCCTTGATTCGGTTGACGCCCTTAGGGTGCTTGAAGGACTTCGGTCCCTTCGGGGATATCGAAAACGAAGAGCTGATCGTCCAAACCTTGATTGATGGTGATGGCGTCAAAAGTTGATGTGGAAATGTTCCCGTTTTCCTCATGGAGGACGACTTGATCGATAATCAAGCCATCGATATCCGGGGTATGGACGGCAGTGATGACGATCTTGATCAGACCCATCTTTTTTTTGGGAATGAGGCGGAGTTGGATCGGCTCTCCCGGCCGGGGGGCTTCGATTTCGTAAGTGATCTCGAAATCTTGGTTGAGGTTTCCACGCCCTGCAAGGAGTTTTAGGGGAAGATGGCTGTCTGAGTGTCCTCCGACCTTGCTTCGGATCACTTGTTTGTGGTCGGGGACGTAATAGAGAAATCCCACGCCGTCCACAAAGATCTGCTGTTTGCTGGGCTCGACATAATCCCAGCGCATTTTCCCTTTTTTAATAAACAATTTCCCCTTGGATACGTAAGGGATGTTGAAGTCCAGAATTTCGACGGTTTGAACAAAGTTGGACTCGAAGTCGTCTATTTTTTTATATGCGGTATGAATCTCGCTTACGATTTTTTGCAGGCTGCCCTCTACAGGTCTCTCTTCTGCGCGGGCAAGATGATGCGTCATCAGCAGGAATAATGTCATGAAAAGCGTGGTCGTGCGGTTCATCATTTAATATGATCTCCTTCTTCCTCGCGGATGTAGATTTCACGCGGTTTTGCCCCAATGGCCGGTCCGATGAGACCGTCTTCTTCCATCATTTCGATCATCCGTGCCGCACGTGGATAGCCGACACGCATCCGCCGTTGAATGAACGATGCGGAGGCCTGTTTGCTGGAAATCACCAATTCTCTCGCTTGTTCGTATAGTTCATCCCGGTCGTCCGATGATGATTCTCGAATAGGCGACGCGGAT
This sequence comes from Nitrospiria bacterium, assembly GCA_046756925.1. Taxonomy (GTDB): domain Bacteria; phylum Nitrospirota; class Nitrospiria; order SBBL01; family JAADHI01; genus JAJDBU01. Next base: position 7,114 of record JBHHXH010000087.1, on the reverse strand, counting down.
TCCGAAAACGCCGGTTCATAATGGGGGTCCGACTGTTCTTTAATAAAAGAGACGACTTTTTTGACCTCTTCCTCGGAAATATAGGCGCCATGAACACGCGCGATTTTTCCCGTTCCAGAAGAAAAGAGCATGTCTCCACGGCCGAGTAGTTTTTCGGCGCCGTTTGCATCGAGGATGGTCCTCGAATCGGTTTTAGAGGCGACGCAATAAGCGATTCGGGCTGGAAAGTTCGCCTTGATGAGTCCGGTGAGCACATCGACAGACGGACGCTGCGTAGCGAGTATCAGATGAATGCCGGCCGCCCTGGCCATCTGGGCAAGCCTCGCGATGGAGTCTTCAACCTGTTTGGAGGCGACCATCATCAGATCGGCCAATTCATCTATCAAGACCACGATATAGGGGAGCGGATCGTCCTCATCGGTTTTCGAGGCCAATTTGTTGTAGGCCTCGATATTCCGGACCCCTTTTTCGGAGAGGAGTTCGTAACGGCGCTGCATTTCCGCGACCATTTTCTTTAAGGCTTCGGCCGCGGCTTTCGGCCGGACGATGACCGGTGTGATTAGATGCGGAATGCCGTCATAGAGGGAAAATTCCAACATCTTCGGATCGATCATGATCATCTTGACTTCCGCCGGAGTTGCCGTATAGAGGATGGAGAGAACCATGGTATTTAAGCCCACGCTTTTTCCCGCGCCCGTCGCGCCGGCGATGAGGAGGTGGGGCATCTTTGACAGATCCGCCGAAACCGGCGTTCCAAAGATGTTTTTCCCCAGCGCCATGCGCAGCTTGGAGTTGAGCCGGTTGAACGAGGGAGAAGAAAGGATTTCTTTTAGAGAGACTTCTTCCCGGTTCAAGTTGGGAATTTCAATGCCGACCGCCGCTTTTCCCGGCAGCGGGGCGACGATTCGAACATGTTGCGCCCGCATGGCCAGCGCGAGATCGTCCGATAAATTTGTGATCTTGTTAAGCTTGACGCCGGGCGCCGGTTCGAATTCGAACATTGTGATGACCGGTCCGGGATGCACCTGGGTCACACGGCCTTCGATGCCGTAGTCCAGAAATTTTTTCTGAAGGATTTGAGATTGTGCAATCAACTCCTGACGCGTGGTCTTGCTCATCGGAAGGGGAGGGTCGGGGAGCAGGGAAAGCGACGGCAGCTGGTAATCGCCGTGATCGTCCTTTAGAAAATCGAATATTTCTTGCTGAGGGGCCTCCGTTACGCGTGGCGGGGCTTCGGTGACGGCCGGTGGCGCATGCAAGGTCTCGGCATTTTTCCCGAGGTCGGGTGGTTCAAAACGCTTTGGTGAAGTTTTTAGACGGACGGATGTGCTTCTTTTCGAAATCGCCTGCCCTGCTGCAAGAAAACCGGAGATCAAATGAATCAAGACCGCGCGGGGAGAAAAGGTGAAAGCAAGCATTGCGCCGATCAGTAAGAGAGAGATGAGGATGATGACCGTGCCTGTTTCGGCAAAATACGATATCAGGAAATACGAAAAGAGCTGTCCAGTCATGCCGCCGCCCATGCCGCCCATGATGTTTGGATCGATGCGCGCTGCTTCGGGGGCATCGACATGGCTCCATAAGGAAACCAGGGATGAAGTGGCAAGCGCCAACAATAAAATCCCGCCTGAAAAAACAGATAGGGAGTGTGGTGGTTTTTGGGGGGAGACAAACTTTTTGATGCCTAAGACGATAAAAAACAGGGTCAGAAAATGAGAGCTGATCCCGAATATTTGAACGACGAAATCGGAAAAAACCGCGCCAATCTTGCCCACGGCATTTTGTACTTCTGTAGATGTGGCGACGGTCGAGAAAGAGGGGTCTTCGGCGTGATGGGTCAAAAGGCTTACACCGACAAGCAGGCCGAATAAGATGAGTCCGGTTCCAAGGACTTCATTGCCATATTGTTTGGCGTGTTTTTTTATCTGCATTACCCCCGTTTGATTCGTCCGGTAAATCTTTGGAATTTAGCATAGATTCTTTTCATTAGCAAACTTGATTTGAAGCTTCCATTTCCATGAATTTGTGGTTTGAAACCACCGATGATGCGAAAACTTTCCCTTTATAAAGGGTTGTTTCCTTGCCGGTGGGTCAAGGACGCATCCTTCAGGATGCACCTTGTTTTTCGGGCGCGCGGTCCCGTGCCAAGATCCATCTTTCAAATCATTTTTTCATGTCGACGGGGGATATTAAATTTTGCATGGTATTCGTCAATTCCGCAAAATCGGTGATGCTGAGGGTTTCCGCTCTTCTTCGCGGATCGATGTCCATTTTGCTAAGGACCTCATGGACGTCTTCCAGGTCGAAGCCGGAACAAACCAGCGCGTTACTCAAGGTTTTTCTTCGATGTTGGAAGGCGCCTCTCACGAGCCTTACAAAAAGGATTTCATCTCGAGACGGTATCTTTGGTTTTGCGCGTGGAAGGATACGCAGGACAGCCGAGCCGACTTTTGGGCGCGGTCGAAAGCAGTTCGGAGAAACGGAAAACGCGATGCTGACGTCCGCACGGCTTTGCATGATGATGGAAAGGGCGCCGTAGGCTGGTTCGTTGACCGTGGCCACCAGTCGCTCGGCCACTTCCTTCTGAAGCATCAAGACCATTCTGCTGATCCGGGCCTTTTCCTCGAGGAGTCGAAACAAGATGGGAGATGAAATATTATAGGGTAGGTTGGATACCACCTTGTAAGGTGCTGGAATGCTTGAATAAGAATAATCCAAGGCGTCTCCTTGAATCAAATCGAGTTCGCCCCGGGCCTCCGCGGATCCGTGAGAGAGGCGAGTACTGTGATGGAGTGTCCGAATCAAGTCACGATCGATCTCGATGGCCCGAACCTTGGCCCCACGCTCTAAGAGTCCTTCCGTCAGGATGCCGCGCCCTGGACCGATTTCGATTACCGCTTCCTTCGCTTGGATATCTGCGCAATCGAGGATCTTGCGGGCGATGTTTCGATCGACCAGGAAGTTCTGGCCCCATTTTTTTTTGGGATAGTCAATCTTCGAGGGCGAAAATTCAATCATCTGGCTGGTCCGCATGCGACATTGGAGTGGAATGTTTGAACTGCGCGTATCGGTGGACGGCCATCTCAGCCGCCAGCTTCACTGCCGCTTTCAGACTCCCCGGATCGGCGACACCCTTGCCGGCGATATCGAAAGCGGTGCCGTGATCCACCGAGGCGCGGATAAAGGGGAGTCCGGCGGTGAAGTTCACGGCACGGCCAAAGGCAATGAGTTTTATGGGAATGAGGGCCTGATCATGATAAAGCGCAACTGCGGCGTCAAAGCTTTGCCGCGAAAGTTTATAAAAGAGGGTGTCGGCTGGGTAGGGGCCACTGACATGCAGCCCTTCTTCTTGGGCGGCGTGAATGGCCGGAACGACCGCTTTTTTTTCTTCTTGTCCCAGGATGCCGCGTTCCCCTGCGTGCGGATTCAGACCCGCGACGGCAATATGCGGACGAGGCAAGCCGAAGTCCTGTTTTAGGGTGGCGTCCGCGAGCCGAATGGTTTTTAAAAGCCTGTCCGGATTGAGCTGGGCAATGGCGTCTCTCAGCGGCAAGTGAATCGATGCGAGCATGATTTTAAGATGGCCGCCCGTCATCATCATGCCGAAGTGATCCTCATTTGCCGCTTTTGCAAAAAATTCCGTGTGTCCCGGGAAGGCAAAACCGATTTTTTTCATGCCTTCTTTATTGATCGGCGCAGTGGCAATGGCATCAATCTCCCGGGCGAGCGCCAATGCCGCGGCTGTTTCAATTGCATTAAAGGCCGCCGCCGCTGCCTTAGGGTTCAACACGCCTGGTTGAAAAAAATCAGGTCTCTGTTTTGGGCTGTTTGCATCCATATCCAATATTTCCAGACGATTTTTTTGAAAAACCGCTTCGGACACCTTTTGGATGGGGTGTACATCGAGCTGCGGCGCGAAAGCCGATGCGCTGTTTTGCATCACGGCCACATCGCCAATCACAAAAGGATGACTGGTTGTATACAGGTCCCCGTTTAATAGCGCTTTTACGATCACTTCCGGACCGATGCCGCAAGGGTCCCCCATGGTGATCGCAACGATGGGTTTCATGGGTTTCGTTTACTCCTTATTCGATCGAAAAACTGATCTCCATTCATTGTTTTTTCGCTTCGAACCCTCTTTTGAAAACAGGCCCTAGTCATTTTTTAGACCTGGAATATGGGGTTCGAGGTGGACGATGACTTCCGCAACCTCTGAAAAAGCGGCCATGATCTTGTCTTCGACGACGTGGGCCACTTCGTGTGCCGCTTCAATCGACATCTCGGGAATGACATGAATATGAAGATCCACATGGACGTGATTCATGCTGCCCCGGGTGCGCACGGCGTGACAGGCCTTGACTTCTGGAATTTTCATTGCCAGTTCGATGATTTCCTTGGGTTCTATTCTGGAGACGTCTGCGAGGACCTTCGAACTTTCGGACAGAATGCTCCAACCCACTTTTGCAATGATCCCTGCAATCAGGATGGCAATGAGGGGGTCCAGCACGGGATATCCCATTTTTCCGGCGATCAGGCTGCCGATGACGGAGAGCGAGACATAAATATCGCTTTCGGTATGGGCGGCGTCCGCAATTAATACTTCGCTTTGAAGCCGAGTTCCTTCGCGTCTTTCCCAGCGTGTGATCAAAAAATTCGTGGTGAGCGTCACAAGCATAATGGCGAAACTGGCCGAGGTCACCTCAAGCGAAGCGCTTCCTTGAAGCCGCATATAACTTGATGCCAACACTTTGTAGCATCCGAGAAAAAGAAAGACGGAGATACAGAACGCGGCAAAGGTTTCGAATTTTTGATGCCCGTAGGGATGTTCCTTATCGGGAGGGTGGGACGCAAACCAGATCCCGATCAATCCCGTGACATTGGAAGCCGCATCCAGAAAAGAGTGGATGCCGTCGGCCTGCATGCTGATCGAATGGCTGAAAGTGCCCCACAAATATTTGGCCAGGGCCGTCGCCAGATTCAAAAAAAGAATGTTGACGAGGATTTTTTTGACCTGGCGGAGATTTAAATCCGCGCCGGCCCGTTTTGCAGAAATGGGTCAGGCTCCTTATGATTGGTCGATCATGTAATCTTTTTAAATTTTATCATTCTTCACGCTACATGCGAAAGTCCCGTTTGTGTGATAAGGGAGGCGACGGCCTTTCGATTCAAAACTCAATTCCAGACGAGCGGAGACAGGCGGTGGGGCTCAATACCTTTACAGCACGGTGGCTGGAAATGCGGGAACAGATGGAACAGATGGTAAAGGAAACGGTGTTCTTGCCCGAAGACCGAGAGGCTCATGAAAGCGGCTATCGTGCCTGGCTCCGGGCGGTTGGCTGGTGAAAATAGTGCGTGCACGGACGAGAGGCTGTTCGCATCATTCTATTTTTGACACATCGACCGAAACCTTCAGTCTGTGTTTTCCCTCACCGAAACCAATGCCTTTAAGTGGGGTCACGTCTGAAAAATCACGGCCCCAGGCAATGACGATGTGCCGATCCATCGGCATTTGATCATTGGTCGGATCGAAATCAAACCAGCCGTGATCCGGCAGGTAAACCGAGAACCAGGCGTGAGAGGCGTCTGCGCCGATCCGTCTTTCCTTGCCGGGTGGCGGCACCGTTTCAACGTAGCCGCTGACATAGCGTGCGGCCAAGCCCTGCGCCCGTAGGCAGGCGATGGCGAGATGCGCAAAATCTTGGCAGACCCCCCTGCGATGCAGCAGGACTTCGGACAAGGGCGTGGCGATGGATGTAAATTCCGGGTCATAGGTGAAATCGGCATGAATACGATGCATGAGATCCCGCACGCCGGTGACCAAGGACTGGCCGGGGGGAAAAGAAGGCTGTCCATAGGCGGCCAGTGCGTCGTTGGTTTGAACCACGGGGGAATCCAGCGTGAATTGTAGGGCATTGAGTATTTCCGGTGCAAGGTCGCTGCGTAGGCGGTTTCTCACGGTTTCCCAGGTCAATACATTGCCGAATTCAAAGCGCGGCTGCTGTGCGGAGATTGCGATGTCGCTGGTGGCCGTGACCGCCAATCTTTCGTGAGGCTGTTGTATCGAGAAATAGGCCACCCGGTTTCCAAAAAAATCGAGACGTTCAAGATAATCAGCGGGGGCGGGATCAATTTGGATGGTGGTGTTCAGGCATTGTTGATTTGGGAGTTCCCGGGGTTTCAAGCGCGCTTCATTGTGGCAGAGTCCCATGAGGCCGCTGTATTCATAAATGGTCTGGTGGACGATCCGGTAATTCATAACGCATCCTCTTCGGGAGAGGGCTCAATCAGTTGTGAACTTTGAGCGTGACTAAAGTACGTTTGCGTGATGACATCGGATAGCTGCCATAGTTTCCCCGACAAATTGGACAACAGCGTGTCCAGGTGTAGGTGTATGCCCTGGGTTCCGTTTTTGACCAGTATTAACGCGTCTGTGAGGCGTAATTCGGTATAGGTTTCAAGGATGAGCCGTTCCTCCGGGGGAAGACGCGGTTGACGGTTTTCACGTGGCAGGGCGCTGATGTGGCTTTGCAGTTTCTGGAGTTGGTAGGCCAAGGCGCGCGGATGTTTTTCATCCAAGAGGAGGAGCTCCATCACGGTGGGAAGCTGCATGAAGGCACGGTAACGGCGCCGGAAGGTGATGACGCTTTCGCTTGTCGACAAGACGGCTTCCATTACCTGATTCCCAACGGTTTCCTCATGTAGGGGCACGAGGGTCGTGCGAAGCAAAGAAATGGTGCAAAGCGCCCGTTCCAAACGGCGGCCGATATCCAGCAGCAGCCAACCGGTTTCACGGACGATGCTCTCCGTCGTCAATCCGCTGAAAGCCACGAGATTAATGATCAGCCGATTCAGATGGTCTTGCAGGTCCCCGAATCCCATTTTGTGCGATCCGTTTGTATATTGCCACCGTTGTTGAATTTTATCCACCATGCGCCAGGTATCGGACGACCACAGATCTCGAACGGAAAAAGCAGCGCGGGCAAAGGATTGCAAGGTAAAGGCGAGGCTGCCGTCGCGTGTGGCGTCCACGGCCAGCGATAAGAGTTCTTCATGTGAGTCCTCCAATTTTTTCTTCCCTGACTTCCCTGTAAAACCCGGATAGGCGGCCGTCACA
>JBHHXH010000086.1:0-9534 GCA_046756925.1 Nitrospiria bacterium | reverse complement strand
TACTACTCAAGTTAGTTGCCAATGTTTTTGCCCCCCGGGCGATGCCCCGCTAATGATATGCTTTAACGGCTTTATGTCCCAATGGCTCGGCGCCTGTCCCAACCATTCAACCCCTGAATCCTTATACTCGGAATACACCTGCATCACTCTGCCACCTCGTTCAACAAGGCCTGTATACGCGCCTCTGAGGCTTTGAGGTCGGCGTCGATCTCATGCAGTGTGCGTGGTAGAAGTAGCGGTTGAAGTTAATTTCATAGCCGACAATGCCGATCTCGCCGTCTTTGGCATCGCGCACGGCCTCATCGATATAGGCATCGGGCACATGGGGAAATACTTCGGTGTTGAAGTATTCCTCCACGCTCATAGCAAAGGGTACGCTTTCGTTGTCGTTTAGGCTGGTATCGGGAATGAGCTTGCCTTTGGTGTCGCGCACGGGTTTGGCGTTTTCATCACGTTCTATAAAGGCGTTGATAAAGGCGGTGGCCAGGGCCTTGCTGTTTTTGCCGAACTCTTCTATTTTGTTGTGCTGTTTGACGATCTCTTCCGCCCAGTCATAAGCGTGGTCACCCAGGTGGTTATCGAAAAAGACCGTCCAGGCGGTCTCGTAGGCATCCTCCAGTTTTTGGAAGGCTTTGGCCTCTTTTAGGCTGGCCACCCGCTCGGGGGTGACGGTGAGCTTGGCCTTTAGTGGAGCGACCTTGCGATAGGTAAAGTCGGTGGTGTTGAAGATTTTGCTGCGCTCACCCTCTTCAAAGGCTTCGTATTCGCGCACGGCGTCATTGATTTGGTCTTCGGCGAGAAAGCGGCGTTTGGTGCCTTCGGATTTGCGCATGGCGCTCCAGGTGTCGCTCAGGTTGATGAGCTGGACTTTGCCTTTGCGGTGTTTGGCTTTTTTGTTGCTGAGTATCCACACATAAGTGCCGATGCCGGTATTGAAGAACATATCGGTAGACAGGGCGACAATGGCCTCTACAAAGTCTTGCTCCAGTAACCAGCGGCGGATTTCCGATTCACCGGAGAGCACGATACCGACACGGCCACCGCCGTTTTCCGGTGCTTCCATCTTCCTGACCAAATGCATAAGGAAGAGCATGGAGCCATCACTTACCCGAGGCAGGCCGGGGCCAAAGCGGCCCGCGTAGCCGAGGTTTTTGTGTTCGGCTTCTACCACTTTTTATCCTTTTCCCACTTGATGCCAAAGTGTCGGGGGTTGAAGTAAAGTCCTTGCTGTGCCTGTTCTCTTGCGAAAGCGGGAGGGGTATGATACATAATTAATTGCTTATGATGATAAAGAACATAACTAACCTCATCCTTGTTTCCCTCTTTTTGAGCGGACTGATTGGCAATGCTGAAGTTGTTGCGGGCGGGCCGAAAGTCCCTTCTTTTGAGCTGGTTTCCTTGGATGGAAAACGCATTACCCAGGAAGATATGATCGGGAAGGTGACTCTGGTCATTTTCTGGGCCTCATGGTGCGGCACCTGTCAGCATGAGCTTCCCAAGGTTCACCGTTTACAAGAGAAGATGGCGGGGAGTCCCTTTCAGGTCATCGCCATCGGATTTCGCGATTCCGAGGCAAACATCCGGGGTTATGCCCGATCCCACCCGAATATTTTCTCCTTTCCGGTTTTCTTTGATAAGAAGGATCGCGTTGCGGCCGTTTTTGGTGCGAGCGTCACACCCACCCTCTTTCTCTTCGACAAGCAGGGAGAGTTGGCCGTTCGTTATCGCGGCGGCGGGATGTTCAGTCATCCGAAATTCAAAGAGACGCTCGAAGCGCTGTTGTGATCGGAGGCGGATAATCCCCGATTACGAATACATCACCCAGCCAGGCTCAAGGGATCAAGCCGTCACCGAATTAATGCAATGCGCGGTGATCGGGGTCGACACCGAAGGGGACTCCCTCTATAGCTATGAAGAACAGGTCAGCCTGATCCAGATCTCAGGCGGGGGGCGTCATTATATCTTTGACCCCCTCCTGCTCGACACCGTCAAACCGCTCGGCCCGCTTTTTGAGAACAGATCCATACTCAAGATTTTTCACGGCTCCGACTACGACGTTGTCTCGATGAAGCGGGACTTTCAATTTCAGACCGGACCGATCTTCGACACCGCATTGGCCGCCCGCGCCATCGGCATTCAACGCTTTTCGCTTCAAAGCCTCATCGAGAAATACTTCCAAATCACGCTCTCGAAGAAATACCAAAAGGCAAATTGGCGGCTCCGTCCTTTATCGGCGGAACAGCTTGATTACGCCTCGGGAGATACGCGTTACCTGATCCAGCTCCATGCGCTTTTAAAGGCGGAGGTTGAGAAGAAGGGGCGGCTTGACCAAGTTGAAGAAGAATGCCGTCTGATGGAGGAGATCACCTGGAATGGAAGACCTTTCGAGCCGAATGACTACCTGCGAATCAAAGGGGCGCGTTTGCTTCCAGAGCCGTCTCAGAAGGTTTTGAGAGAATTGATTGTGGCCCGGGATCAACTGGCCAAAGAAAAAAACCGGCCCCCTTTTAAGGTTATTTCAGGTAGGCATTTTATAGAAATGGCAAAGGCCCTCCCCCAAGACCTATCGGCGTTGACGGCGCTATTCCCGAATAAAAACAGCGCTGTGCTTAAACACGCTCCCATTTGGCTTGACGCGGTTGCAAAGGGACTGAAAACCGATCGCCCGCTTCCGGAGCGCGTTAAGAATAACAGAGCGTCTATGACCCCTGAACAAAAAATCTTGTTCCAACAATTAAAGGAGTGGCGGAACGGACAGGCCGAGGCCGAAGAGGTGGAACCGGCGATGGTTTTCACGGCGGCGGTTCTTGAAGAAATTGCCAGAGTGCGGCCCGTGACAATCGATGGGTTTGGGGCCATCGCACTGGTCAGGCCGTGGCAGACGAAGCGCTATGGGGAAACCCTGTTGAAAATCATCGCTGAAGCCAAGGCATCCTAAAAAAGTTCGGCGTTCCCGACGCCGCCATATATTGGGGCGCTACGGGATGCTGGCGCTAAGGAGAAAAAAACGATAAGCCCCCTGGATGCCCATCGCAAACAGTCCAAGGGGCTTATGATGAAAGTCCATGAAGACTTCTTGGAGGGCGTCAACATGGAACCGGATATAGCGTATCAGGAAAATACGGAATGTCAACTAGATAAAGGGAAAAGGAGTCTTATGAATAGAAAACACGCTTTGGTCGTCTTCCTCTTCCTTGTGACAGGTACTACGGCCTGTATTCGAAGTAACCGAGAGCCTCCCCTGAAAGGGGAAGCCACCTTATCGTGGTCGGCCAATTCGGATGCAGACCTTGCGGGATATAAAATTCATTTCGGCACAACGTCGGGAACCTATACGACGACATTTGATGCCGGATTGACGGAGACGCCTTCGAAGCCCTCGATAACGGTTCGTGGACTTACGAAGGGAGTTACTTATTATTTTGCTGTCACAGCCTATAATCGCAAAGGGGTCGAAAGCGGTTATTCTCCAGAGATTTCCAAATTGATCGAGTAGGTTCAGCGCCAGCCTAAAACTAAGGCGAATATATGCTAACCGCCACTTCACGGCGGAAGTTTAGCGTTATGAAGTATTAGGATGCAGACGCTTTTTTGGTGATGGCCGCTTGCCCTAAGCGCTCCGCGCGGAGTTTTTTCACGATTAATACCGCTTCGGCGATCATCCATATTTCGAGAAAGAGAATGGCCGTTCCAATGAGGATGGTCATCCAGTTGGCGGCGGCTCCCTCGGTTCCAACCTGTGTGATCCAGGTGACAATGCTGTAGACCATCGCGCCGGTCGTCATCGTGACGAGGAAGATCATTGGGATGGCGATATGTATAATCGGACGTTTTCCGCGATAGAGATAGACAAACAGGACGAGGAGGGTCATGCCGCCGATCAATTGATTGGTCGTCCCGAATAAAAGCCAGAGAGGGAGCCAGACCTTCGGTCCGGCCATCACAAGGGGAATGGCGGGACCCACGGCGATAAGCGTTGCCACGAATCGGTTTTTAAGGAGCGGGATTTTCAGGGCAGTTCCCATCTCAGAAACAACCAGGCGCTGAATGCGCGCGCCGGAGTCCATTGAAGTCGCCGCGAAGGAGACCGCAAGAATGGCGACAATGGCCTGCGCCCATGCTTGCGGAAGCCAAAGCGCCTCTAAAAACCGGCCCGCACCGGAAACAAAATTCGCAATGGCGTTGATGCCGGAGGCGTTCCAGGAGGCGTATTGCGCGTTCCAGTCGGGAAGCCCAGCCGCGACAGCAAGAGTCGCGAGCAGGGCGAGCACGCCTTCTCCCAACATCCCGCCATAACCGATTGGCCGGGTATCCTCCATCTTATCGAGCTGTTTCGAGGTGGTGCCGCTTGAGACGAGGCCGTGAAATCCGGAGATTGCGCCGCAGGCAATCGTGACAAAAATAATCGGAAAGAGGGGAGGCGCTCCGGACGGATGAAGATTGACGGCCGGAGCGCTCATTTCCGGGTTGAGGATGACCAGGCCGAGAATCAAGGCAGCCAGGCCCACGATGAGCTGGTGCGAGTTGATGAAGTCGCGGGGTTGCAGGAGGAGCCAAACCGGCAGTAGCGACGCAATCGCCGAATAGATCAACAGGAAAACGGCCCAGATGATAATGGGATCCCCACCCGGGCCGGCAATGGGTTCGAGTGAGATTGGAAAGAGAATCCCGATGGCGACCATCGCGTAAAGAGAAATCAAGGCAATCATGGAAGGCAGTAGGATGCTTCCCTTCTTTCGATGAAAATAAAGCCCGATAAGCACGGCGACGATGATCTCAAAGTTGACCGGAATGACCGCGGCCTGATACCGATGAAAGAGGACGCCGATGGCAAAAGCAAAAACAGCCAAAACAATCCAGATGAGAAAATAGATGATGATCTGAAAAAGAATCCGGACACGGGGCGAGATGACGGTGGCGGCGAGTTCCCCCATCGTATGCCCTTCTTTGCGGGCGGAGAGAGCGAGTGCGCCAAAATCGTGGACGGCGCCAATAAAGATTGTCCCGAAGACAATCCAGAAGAGGGCGGGAAACCATCCCCAGATGACCGCAACAGACGGGCCGATGATGGGGGCGGCTCCGGCAATCGAGGTATAGTGATGCCCCCAAAGAATGTGCCGGTGGGTCGGAAGATAGTCATAGTCGTCCCGAAGTTTCGGGTCGTGGGCCGGGGTTCGCTCTTTATCTGAGAGACCGAAAACCTTGAAAGCAATGATGCGTGAATACCCGCGGTATCCGAGAAAATAGAAGAGCATCAGGACAACAAATGCAATGATAACAGCCATAACAGTTTAATAAACCGTTCTATTTTCAATCAAATCGGGGCATCTTTCCATAGAAAAGAAAAAGTGTCAACTCCCGGATTCAAGCGCAATCGCGGCTCACAAAGCCCCTCTTTTTTCCAAAGGGGTTCATATTTTAGATGATCCTCATACAAATAGCGGTCCTCCTTCGTTGCTTTTGAATTTCGTATCGGGGCATACATCTATTCTAAAGCGAAGAGCGGGATAATTTCGATGTAACCTAATCACAAGGGAGGGATATCATGAAGAAATGTTTTGCAAAGATCGTGGCCGGAGCCTTTGCGGTGGCCTTGATTGGATTGGCGGCGCCCGCGATCTCAAGCGCGTCAGAGGGTCAGGTTTAATAACTACGCGCTGGGCCCGACAAAGAAATTGGGCCGGGGCATTGTAAATGCGGGAACAGGGTGGGTCGAGTTTTTCCGTGGGATCTATGACAAGACCATAGAGCATGATCCCGTTACGGGGTTTTTGTATGGCTCACTCTACGGAACGGGAATGACCGTCGTCCGAACCGTGTCAGGGGTCTATGAGACGGTCACCTTCTTATTTGCGGTTCCAACTCAGCATAAGTCAACGATTGAACCGGAGTTTGTCTGGCAGGACTGGAAGCGGTGATATGAACAAACGAATCCCAGTTTAGAATTGGTATAAAGGAGTAAGGCAGGTTAAATAAGACCCGCCTTACTTTTTTGTGCGCAGCAAAGGAATCGTTGAGTGACGCCTTTGCTCCATATTGCTACCAATCTGATTGGAGAGTCCGCACAATGATCATTTGGACATCTTCTTTCGCCTCAAAGAGAAGGCGCTCTCCTCTTAAGAGGTCGCCATCCTGAATGGTGAAGGTATTGGCTGCGCCTTTTCCTGTCGTCAGGTAGGCCATGAAGGGGCGGTCGGATTTAAACCGTTGGCCTTTTTTCAGCAATGCAATGTCGATGAAGGTATTGCTCGCAAAGGTTTCCGTTTGACCGGTTCCGCCGCCGTAGACGCGCGTCACTTCTCCCCACTTTGGAGCGTGCGTTTTGTAGCCCGCAGGCTCTCCCGGCTTGTCAGGCAAGACCCAGATCTGAATCATCCGGTTTTGTCTGTCATCCGGGTTGACTTCGTTGTGCGAAAAACCTTCGCCTCCGGCGCGCTGTACCTGCACATCGAAAGGCAAGAGTATTTGTCCATGTTTTAAGGAGCCTTCGTGTGCGATCCGCCCTGCAACCATGACAGAGATGACATCGACTTCGCGGTGGTGATGCAGTCTTGTTTCCCCATGCGGGAGGAAGCGGGCATCCGCCAGGTAGACAAATTTCCCAATCCCGGACCACGTTCCGGGATTTTCCATCGGACCAAAAACTTTCGGGTCGACGACGAGCCGGTGTTCTCGAAGCCCCGCAAAACCGCCCAGCCGAAGATCATCACGATGTAAGATTGAGAGTTTCATAGCTTGACGACCATTTAAATCCGAACCGGAACACCACGTTTGGCCAGGTAGGCCTTCGCTTCCTGGATCGAATAGGTCTGGTAATGAAAAATCGACGCGGCCAGAACGGCGTCGGCCTTTCCGAGGATGATGCCTTCACAGAGGTGTTCGAGCGTTCCGACGCCGCCGGAAGCGATGACCGGCACCGAAACACGCTCAGAGACTGTCTTGGTTAGGTCGAGATCGTACCCGGTGGTGCTACCGTCGCAATCCATGCTCGTGAGCAGGATCTCGCCCGCGCCAAACTCGGCCATTCGCTTGGCCCATTCGACGGCGTCGATCCCGGTCGCTTGCCGTCCGCCGTGGGTGTAGACCTCCCAATGGGCGGATGCAAGGGGGAAGCGTTTGGCGTCAATGGCAACGACGATGGTGGAGCTGCCGAACTGTTTTACGGCTTCTTTCACGAAGTCCGGACGTTTGACGGCGGCGCTGTTGATCGCCACCTTGTCCGCCCCCGCAGTCAGAAGCATCCGAATATCTTCTACCGTCCGAACACCGCCGCCGACGGTCACGGGCATCGAGACCTCATCGGCGGTTCGGCGGACGATGTCGAGGAGAATCTCCCGCTCATCCGATGTGGCCGTGATATCCAGAAAACAGAGTTCATCAGCTCCCTGCGCCTCATAGACCTTTGCGACCTCGACCGGATCGCCCGCATCCCGCAGGTTGACGAATGAAACGCCTTTGACTACCCGTCCCCCTTTTACGTCAAGGCAGGGGATAATCCGCTTCGCCAGCATCAGCCTTCTTCCTTGCTTGCAGCAAGCGCCTCAGGCAAGGAAAGCCGCCCTTCATAAAGGGTTTTTCCGATGATGGCTCCTGAAACGCCCTGTGTTCTGGAAAGCCGTTTGATTTGCTCAAGGGTTGTCACACCGCCCGATGCGATGATGGGAATATCAACTGACTTTGCGACAGATTCGTAGAGTCCGAAATGGGGTCCTTCCAACATGCCGTCTTTCTCGATGTCGGTCAGAATCAGGGAAGCCACGCCAACATCAGCCATCTTCTTTGAGAGGGAAATGACGTCTTCCTTGGATTCCTCAACCCATCCTCGGATTGCGACCTTCCCTTTTCTAGAGTCGATCCCCACAATGATCTTGTTCCGAAAACTCAGGCAGGCCTCTCTGAGAAGCAGCGGGTCTTTCAAAGCAATGGTGCCGAGGATGACGCCTGATAGGCCGATTGAGAGGTAGCGATCGATTTGATCAATCGTCCGAATCCCCCCACCGATTTGAACAGGGATTTTTACACATTTTACAATCCGTTCGATGAGTGTAAAATGAATGGCCTTGCCTACCACTGCCCCGTCGAGATCGACCAGATGGAGCCGTTCTGCCCCCTCCGCTTCCCAGCGTTGCGCCATTTCAAGGGGATCGTCAGAATAAACCGTTTCGGCATTGAGGTCGCCCTGAAGCAATCGTACACAACGGCCTCCCTTAATGTCGATGGCCGGGATCAATATCATTTTAGCTCCGCAAAATTAGAAAGAATTTTAAGCCCCATCTGCTGACTCTTCTCCGGATGAAACTGGCAGGCAAAGAGACGGTCGCGCACCACGGCCGATGGGAATTGCAGGCCATATTCAGTGGTCGTTGCAATCCAGTCCGCCTCTTTTGGAAGGCCGTAATAGGAGTGGACAAAATAAAAATAGGTGCTATCCGGAATGCCCTTCAGAAAAGGCGTCTCCTGTTCGATTTTTGTCTGGTTCCATCCCATGTGCGGGATCTTTAATTCAGACTTTGGAAAAGGAATGACCTGCCCCGGAATGATCCCCAAGCCCGGATGGACGCCAAATTCCGTCCCTTCTGAAAAAAGGATTTGAAGGCCCAGGCAGATGCCAAGGTAGGGCTTTTCAGCACGAATCGCTTCCCGAATCGGGGAAAGGAGATCCAGCTTTTTTAAATTCGACATGCAGTCTGAAAAAGCCCCGACGCCTGGAATGACCAGATGGCTCGCCTCCGACACACGCACCGGGTCACCACTGATTTCTGCGTGGATGCCGAGCCGGTCAAAACCGCGTTGGACAGACCGGAGGTTTCCGGAGCCGTAATCAACGATGACGATTTTTAACATTCAGTACGCCTCTGTCGAAGAGCGATTAAAAACAGCCGACTGAAGTAACCGGGATAAAAGCAAATAAAAACAATTAATTAAATATGAAAATCCCTTGTAATGGTGATATTGTTTGCTGACAAAATAACCCATCAAAAAAAAGAAGTTTCCATGCGCGAGCAGGATATCAAAAGGATAGTGGCAAAACAACTGAACCAAGTATTCCCGCATTAGAAGCGATTCACGACGAAAGAGAAGACGTTCCTTACCAAAGAGGTCTTACATGCAAGAGAAGACCGTAAGACAGCTACATGAATGAAAAACTAAATGTCCGTAATGTCCGTGATGTTATTCGGAGTTTCCTTAAACAGAAGGGTGAATTTGACAGTCGATCTTTTAAAATGATAGAAATGATGGTCTTTTTCAAAGCTGGAGCCGCTAGCTCAATTGGTAGAGCACCGCCCTTTTAAGGCGGGTGTCCTCGGTTCGATCCCGAGGCGGCTCACTTTATTTCTTATTTAAAATCAATAGATTATGTTGTTAATATGTTTTTGGGTTTTGCTTGTTGTCACAAAAGTGTCACAAGTCTTTAAAATTAAGCTCCTCCACTAAATCCTTTAATTGACTTTTGTATACCTTGGTGTAGTTAAAGGTTGTTAAGGAAGCTCTGAGTAAGTCTTGAGAATGATCTGTCTGCATGAGATAATCCCT
>JBHHXH010000085.1:0-9548 GCA_046756925.1 Nitrospiria bacterium | reverse complement strand
GGCCAGCGAATCGACCAATGCCAATGTTCAAGCAATCGCCAGCGCGGCCGAGGAAATCTCCGCAACGATTGGAGAAATCTCGAGGAGCCTCCACAAGGAAACCCAAATTGCAAACGAGGCCGTCACCTTGAGCGATACGGCGAACGCGGCCATCTCCAAATTGGATCAATCCAGCAAAAGTATCGGCGACATGGTCAAGGTCATCACCTCCATCTCTCAGCAAACCAATCTGCTTGCGCTCAACGCCACCATCGAAGCGGCCCGTGCCGGAGAAGTGGGAAAAGGTTTCGCCGTGGTGGCCAACGAAGTGAAGGATTTGGCCAATCGAACCTCGAAAGCGACGCAGGAAATCAGGGAAACCATCCTCGAAATCCAAAAGGACACGAATGACGCCATCGTGGCCAACTCGAAAATTTCGGAAGTGATCAAAGAAATCGATTCCATTGCGACCATGGTGGCCGGGGCCATGGACGAGCAGGCGGCAACAACCAGCGAAATTACGCGAAATATCACGGAGACGGCGCAAGGAACCGAGAAGGTCGTCAAAAGCAACAGCGCCGTGGCACATGCCTCCAAAAGCACGGCGGCCGGAGCGGACAGTGTGCTCACCGCCGCGCAAGCCCTTTCCCAAATGGGTGCGGAGTTTTTGGAACTGGTCGATAAATTCAAGCATTAAGGGCTTGCGCAGCATCCGGCAATCCGCCCTTGACTTGATCAACCTTTCACATTGACGACTTGATTTAAGGTATGAACGATCTCCACCAAATCGGACTGATTGTTCATCACCGTCTCGATCGATTTGTAGGCCGCCGGTATCTCATCGACTCTCGTGACATCCTTGGGGCATTCGATCCCCTTTGTTTGTTCCTCCAAATCGTGGGCGCTGAACCGTTTTCTGGCCTGGCGTCTTCCAAGTTTCCGGCCGGCGCCATGCGCGCATGAACAAAAGGCCTCCCTGCATCCCTTGCCACGCACGATAAAAGAGTTCGTCCCCATCGATCCGGGAATAATCCCCATGTCTCCCAACCTGGCCCGTATGGCCCCTTTTCTCGTGATCCAAACCATCTCGCCGAAGTGTTTTTCCTTGGCAACGTAGTTGTGGTGACAATTGATCGCCGACGCGATGATCGAAACAGGCCGTTTCAACACGGAGGAGATGGCGTCCAGTGTGCGCCGCGTCATGATTTCCCGATTGATGCTTGCAAAGGATTGCGCCCAATGCACCGCATCGACGTAGTCGTTAAAATATTTAGATCCCTCCTGGAGATAGGCCAGATCCGCATCGGGCAGGCGGCTTCGATACACCTGCCGATCCATGTCCTTTTTCGCCAAATCGATAAAGTAGGTGCCGATCCGATTTCCAATGCCACGGGATCCCGAATGCAACATCACCCACACGCGATGCGCTTCATCCAAGCACACTTCGATGAAGTGATTTCCCGTGCCAAGCGTTCCAAGATGCCTTTCTTTGTTGACATGCCCCCCCAGCAATTTCGGGTGTTTATGTAACAGGTGCGCCAATCGTTCTTCGATTTGAATCGGCGCATAGGCCTCCGCCACATCCCGCGGAATTTCCTTCCATGCGCCGCGGTCGTTTCTGCCGCCGCCATGGGAGCGTCCATGCGGCACGGCCGACTCGATTTCCCGCCTTAAGACATACAGATTGTCCGGCAAATCCGAGGCTTCCAGGTCCAGACGGCAGGCCATCACGCCACAGCCCAAATCCACACCGACGGCAGCCGGGATAATCGCCCCCTTCGATGGGATCACGGCGCCGATGGTTGCGCCGATGCCCCAATGAACATCCGGCATGGCGGCCACATGCCGGTGAATGAAGGGCAAGCGGGAGATATTTTCCAATTGACCGATCGCTTTCGGATCGATTTCATCCGTCCAAATTTTTACAGGGACACCTTTATTGATCGTTTTTTTAACCGGCATAAGCCATCTCTTCTCGTTGATCTTTCGGACGAACTGCCCGGTGCGGGTCCTGGCAGCGATCGAGATACCTCCCGTTTCGTCTCCTCATTGACCTACCTTGGATGACCTTGCGAATCGTGTTGGAAAGGTCGTTCATATTAAACGGTTTTCGAATGAAAATAGTTTGAAAATCTGAAACAAAATCGCTTCACCCATACCGCAGCCGTCATCGCTGACGATTCATTGTACATAGAATTCCCACCCTATTTCGAGACCTTGCACCTCCTTGCCCACATCGAGCCGAACATTGACCGTTTTGAGGATAGAAAGTTAAAGTATTCTAAGAAACGTATCGTTGACGATCGAATCATGTTCGCTCTGCATCGTCCCATCCATTCCTCAAGTTGTGGTTTAAAGATGATGACGCAAAAACGCCCGACCTTTTAGTGCGGTTTCCCGATCTCTCATGGATTCGAAGCGGATTCGTCTCCCCCCTCTGCGTGAGATCTTTTATCAAATCCCTTCGATAAATCGCAACAAGGCCTCGAAGTAGGCGCGCCCGCCGACCACGTAAGTATCGTTGTGTCCGCCGTTGGATATGGTGTGAAAACGCTTCGGGCGGTTGGCGGCCTCGAACAGACGCCGGCCTTGTTGGAAGGGTACGATTTGATCCCGGTCACCATGCAGGATCAGGAGAGGAAGATGAACCGACTTGATTTTTGAGAGGGAATCGTAACGGGTTTTGATTACGGTATCGACCGGGAGAAAAGAAAAACGCTCCCGCGCCATATCTCGAATGGATGTAAATGGAGACTCTAGGATGAGTCCTCCGAACTGGAGTTCCGTGGCAAGTTCAACCGCCACTGCGGCGCCGAGCGAGCGCCCGAACAAAATAATCCGGCGGGGATCGATGTCGTCGCGATTGATCAAGTAATCGTATGCGGCGCGCGCATCGAGTGCGGTGCCCGTCTCCGAGATCTCTCCGCCGCTTTTCCCATAGCCCCGGTAGTCGATGATGAGGATGTTGACTTTCAGTTTTCGGTGCAAGAGATGGAGCAGGTCGACACGGTTTCCGATATTCCCCGCATTTCCATGAAACCAGAGCAGGGTTTTTTGACTGCCTTGAAAGGGGACATACCAAGCATTGATTCGAACCCCGTCCGCCGCGGTGAGGGTGATGTCTTCATAGGGAAGCGAGACATCGTGAGGTGTGGAAATGAGGGTTTTTTCGGGAAAAAAAATAAACCCTTTTTCCACGGCACAACCCCCTGTAAAAACCGCTAAGGCCCAAAGAGCAACCCACGCAAGATGGAAGCCGCCAAGCAGGAAACTGCGTATCACCCTCATCGGCATTCGAATAGAGAATGCAAGCGGACACTCGCGTGAAAGAATCATCCGCGTCGGAATCACAACTTATCCGGTTTCCGGCAGCCCGCAGGAGATTTCATAATCGAGCAGTTCGGTGATCTTCGGATTCGGACCGCAAAGGGAACAGCTTGGATTCTTCGGCACTTTTACATTTCGGAAGCGCATTTCCAAGGCATCGTAGATCAAGAGCCTTCCCGCCATCGAATCGCCGATACCGAGGATTTCTTTCAGGGCTTCGGCGGCCTGCAATACACCAATCGTGCCGGCCAGCACACCCAGCACACCGGCCTCTTGGCAGCTCGGCACCAAGCCGGGCGGGGGCGGTTCTGGATATAAACAACGATAGCACGGTTTTGGGTCCTCGTCCGAACTGTGGGGTTTTAGGGTGGTCAGTTGGCCTTCGAAACGAAAAATACTTCCCGAAATGAGGGTCTTCTTCAAGAAAAAAGCGGCATCGTTGACGAGAAATCGCGTCGCAAAATTATCGGAACCGTCGAGAATGATGTCGTAGTCCTTGACGATATCGAGGATGTTTCCGGCGTTTAATCGACCGGAATAGGTATTGACCTGAACGTCCGGATTCATCCGTGATATGGTTTCTCGCGCGGAATCGACCTTGGACCGGTTGACGGTTTCGGTGCGATGGATGATCTGACGTTGGAGATTGGAGAGGTCCACAACATCGTCGTCAATGATACCCAGTGTTCCCACGCCCGCAGAAGCCAAGTATAGGATAGCGGGTGAGCCCAATCCACCGGCTCCGATTAAGAAGACCTTTGCGCCTGCGATTTTTTTTTGGCCCTTGCCGCCAACCTCCTTGAGAAGTATCTGACGGCTGTAGCGTTCCAGTTGTGTTTCAGTCAATGCCATGCGTTATCGATCCAATCGATGACGACTGTCTTTATTCGATGATATTTTTTTCGATCGGATCCACCTTGACGCCTTGTTGTTTCATCCAATCGACCGCGCGTTCGATCTCGGAAGCGTCTCCGGTCAGTTCAAGATCGACCCAACCCGTTTTTTCAGTCACATCGGCCCGGCGGATGTTGGTGATCACTTGATAATTCTTCCCGAGTTCGTAGATGATCGGATCGCGTATCTTTTCTTCAGGAAATGTAATATGGACCTTTAGGCTGGCCACCGCTCCTCCTTCAATTTACCGGCGAGTGTTTTCATTGTCTCGCTCCTCATGAATGATCATCCGCCGGCAATGGCCGGAATGATCGATACCTCGTCATCGGGTTTAACGGGTGTGTTCAGGCCTTGATGAAAACGGATATCTTCTTCGTTGATATACACATTCACAAACCGGCGAAGCGCGCCGTGCTCGTCACACAGGCGATCCTTCACTCCAGGATAGGACTGCTCCAAGGACTCTATCAAAGATGCGATATCGGCCCCCGTCACCGAGACCTCCCCTTGGCCTTTCGTGAGTTTTCTCAAAGGAGTCGGGATTCGTACTTTAACCATGATGTTCCTTATCCTACTTAATCCAGCGCCTTACTTAAGACTTTCTGAAAACTCCCGAGGCTGGGCTGGATTTGCCAGGGCGTTCCGACGGAAGGCGCGATCGCCTCGAGTGTCTTCAGCCCGTTTCCGGTAATATAGGCGACGACGGATTCTGCCCGTTTAAAGACGCCTCGTTCCGCCAGTTTCTTCAGAACGGAGACGGTTACACCACCGGCGGTTTCCGCAAACACACCTTCTTGCTCGGCCAGCAGCATCATGCCTTCGACGATCTCTTTGTCGGTCGCCGCCTCGATGCATCCTCCACTTTCGCGCACAACCTTCATGGCATAAAATCCATCCGCCGGGTTTCCGATGGCCAGGGATTTTGCAATGGTCTTCGGTTTCACCGGTCTGATAAAATCCCGCTTTTCTTTGTAAGCGCTCGCCACGGGAGAGCAGCCTTCCGCCTGAGCCCCATGAATCTTCGTGTTGACGCCTTCGGTGAAGCCCAATCGTTCGAACTCTTGAAATCCCTTATCGATCTTCGTGAGCAAGGAACCGGATGCGATCGGAACGACCACATGGTCCGGCGCCTGCCAGTCGAAATATTCCATCGTTTCGAAGGCCAGGGTTTTCGATCCTTCCGAATAATAGGGACGCACATTGATATTCACAAAGGCCCAGGGATACTCCCCGGCGATTTCGCTGCACAAGCGGTTGACATCGTCATAGGTTCCTTCGACGGCGACGACATTGGGCTTATAAACCAGGTTTCCCAGGATTTTGCCCGCTTCGAGATCGGAAGGGATAAACACAAAGCAACGCAAACCCGATTCGGCCGCATGCGCCGATACGGAATTGGCCAGGTTGCCCGTCGAGGCACAAGCAACCGTGTCGAAGCCCAATTCCTTAGCACGCGTCAGGGCCACCGCCACTACGCGGTCTTTAAAAGAAAGGGTGAGGCAATTGACCGTATCGTTCTTCAAATAAAGCCGATCCAGGCCGAGAACCCGTCCGAGATTTTTCGCATGGATCATCGGCGTAAACCCGGCATTTAATCCGGCGGACGGTTCTCCTTCGATCGGTAATAAATCTCGATACCGCCAAAGGCTCTTTGGGCCTTGCCGTATTTTCTCCTTGGAAATCTGCGTTCGGATCCATTCGTAATTGTAAGACACCTCCAGCGGACCGAAACAAAATTCACAGACATGCGTGGCCTCCGCGGGATAGGTTTTCTTACATTCTTTACAAACGAGTCCTTTCAGTTTACTCATTGCACGCTTTGACCTTGAGCCGCTTGAATGGGATCGATATCGCAGGCTGGTTGTTCCTGCATTTCCAAACGTGTAATCGACGGGGCCTCCCCGCAAAGGGGACAATCCGGATTGCGCCGAATCGGGATTTCCCGAAAGGCCGTTTGAAGGGCATTGTAAGTTAAGATTCGATTCGTTAAGGGCGTTCCAATTCCCAACACCTGCTTCAATACTTCCGTTCCCTGA
Source organism: Nitrospiria bacterium (assembly GCA_046756925.1). GTDB lineage: Bacteria > Nitrospirota > Nitrospiria > SBBL01 > JAADHI01 > JAJDBU01. The sequence continues at coordinate 3,312 of JBHHXH010000085.1, read as the reverse complement.
AGTGTTCCGATAAAACCAGCCAGGGCGCCCAACACCCCCGCCTCTTGACAGCTCGGAACCACCCCTCGTGGTGGCGGACTGGGAAAGACACAGCGGTAACAAGCGGATTCCCCTGGAAGGATCGTAAAAAGCTGTCCTTCGAAACGAAGAATGCCGCCATGGACCAAGGGTTTGCCAGAAAAGAAAGCGGCGTCGTTGATCAAAAACTTAGTGGGGAAATTATCGGTGCCGTCAACGATGATATCGTAGTCCCCGAATATCTGGACGGCATTTCCCGGGTTGACATACTTTTTATAGGAAAGCACCTTGACATCCGGGTTTAATGCCTTGATCTTTTTTTCCGCAGAGATCACCTTCGGTTGACCGACATCGGCGGTATGATGGATGATCTGCCGTTGAAGATTGGTTAAATCAACCTGATCGGCATCGGCAATCCCGATGGTCCCGATGCCCGCGGCGGCCAAGTAAAGGGCGATCGGCGCGCCGAGCCCGCCTGCGCCAACGACCAATATTTTCGCCTGCGCTATTTTTTTCTGTCCTTTCCCGCCGACTTCCGCAAGGATGATATGCCGGCTGTATCGGACCAGTTGTTCTTCGGTAAAGGGCATGATCCTCTTAGATATTAAAGTATTTTTCGATGCTGATATACCGTTCTCCGGTATCCGGCAAAACCGTTACGACCAGCTTATCGCGCCCCAATTCTTGGGCAAGCTCGATGGCGGCCCAGACGTTCGCACCGGATGAAATACCGACTAAGAGCCCCTCTTCCCGGGCCAGGATTTTCGCGACTTTGTAGGCATCGTCATCCGTCACGGTCATCACGCGATCGATGATCTTTCGATTTAAGATCTCCGGAATAAAACCGGCGCCGATGCCCTGAATTTTGTGCGGTCCCGGATCCCCCCCGGAGAGCACGGCACAGCTGGCCGGTTCGACCGCGACCACCTGTGTATTCGGGTTTTTCGCCTTGAGAACTTCTCCGACACCGGTAATCGTTCCACCCGTTCCAACCCCCACGACAAAGGCATCGATCTTTTCGTCTAATGCGGCTAATATTTCGGGTCCGGTCGTTTTGCGATGTATCGCCGGGTTGGCCGGATTGGAGAATTGCGCGGGCATGTAATAGTGCGGATTCTGCGCAATAATATTTTCGGCTTCTTTGATGGCGCCCCGCATCCCCTCCCATGCCGGGGTCAAAACGAGCTGGGCCCCGTAAGAGGACAAGAGACTCGCACGCTCCAAACTCATGGACTCGGGCATCACCAGAATGAGTTTATATTTTCTAACGGCGGCCACCAGTGCCAAGCCGATTCCCGTATTCCCACTGGTCGGCTCCACAATGGTCATCCCCGGTTTTAATTTCCCGGCCATTTCCGCCGCCTGAATCATGCTGGCGCAGATTCTGTCTTTCACGCTGCCGCCCGGATTAAAAAACTCCACCTTGGCAAAAATACGGGCCGCCGTGTCGTCGGTCAGATGGTTGAGTTGAACAAGCGGCGTATGACCGATCAGCTCGGTAATGTCGGAGGAACGCTTCATCGGCATTTAGAAACCCTCGGATCCACCACCCATAAAATAGATGAATTCCAATTCATCTCCTTCCTGGAGGGTGGTCCGGCTTAGATCGGTCCGGTCGACCAATTGTTTGTTCAATTCGACAGTGACCATCCGGGGTTCGATATCCTTCGATTTAAGGAGGTCTATGAGGTTGGTTTCCAGTGTCTCTTCTTCTTTACCATTTACCTTCAGTCGCATCAACCGTTCTTCCTTCCTATTTTAGGTAGAAATGTTTGTACTTATCAGATCAATCGCTTCATTGTCAAGAAAGAGGAGGCGACCCAAGATCACCGAGGAGGGTTGCGGAGAGCGGTTTATGAACACCACTCACCAAGGCACACACCATTTTTAAAGACAGGGATGTCCCGATGTGTTGTATGAAGACAAAACCCGAACCAAATCTCCGTGTTGAAAACCATAAAGATAATGGAAGCTTGATTGGTCAAGGTCGCGCCATCTCCAAAACCGGTCGAACAGAGGCTTTCGCTTGGTTTTATTTACAAAAAGCGATTATACGGCACACTTTTTCCCAGCAGCCATCGAGGAACCGTGAATACAAACACCTTTCAGATTAAAATGAAAACCCTACAGTGGTGCGGCATCCTCATTGTTTTAATTGCCACCGTAATGGGCTTGTTTGAAAAATGGGAGTTAATCAGCCTCGATCTTAGATACCAACAGGCTTCATCCATGTCGCGTTCGGATATTCTCCTTGTCGTCATCGATAAAGCGAGCCTCAAGCAATACCCAAAATGGCCTTGGCCCCGACATTATTATGCCGAAGTCATCTCAAAACTGAATCAAGGGGGCGCAAAACATGTCGGACTCGATTTTGATTTCAGCTCAATCAGTCGCCCCTCCGAAGATCAACAGCTTGTGGATGCCGTCTCGGAGGCCGGAAATGTGGTTTTAAGCGCCTTTCATGAGGATAAGATTTGAAGACGGCATCAAGATTCATTCAGCGAGTCTCCCCTTTCCGGCTTTGGCCGATGCAGCTTCGGGAATCGGCAGTATTCTTTTTCCTGTCGATCCGGACGGGAAGATCCGAAGAGCCCATTGGCGTGACTCGATTCAGGGGAAGCCCTTATTGAGTCTCACGACAGAACTGGCAAGACGGTCTCTCGGGCTATCCGCAGAGGCCATCGACGCTTCAGATACAAGGAAGCTACAAATCGGAGAACATGTCATGGATCTCCAATCCGATGGAAACTTTTATCTGAATTTCATCGATCCTTCCCAGCATTTTGAAACCGTATCCTTCGCGGATGTCTTAGCGAATCAGGACGATCCTGCTTTATTTCAAGACAAGATCGTGCTCATTGGAGCCACCGCCATTGAACTTCGGGATATATGGGCATCCCCCCTCGGTTTGATGCCGGGTCTGGAAATTCAGGCAAACAGTCTCCAAACACTGTTGTCGGGCAGGGCGATTTATCGCATTCCTCTCTGGGTGACCTTTCTGTTGATCTTTGCGAACGCCGCTATTTTGGACGGCTCCCCGCACCTTGCTTTCAAACAAGACCGGTCGAAACAACGCATGCCATTCGGGTGGTTTTCATTGTTGACCTTCTCGTTGGCATTGCTTTATGGAATCGGGGTTTTTGTCGCATTTACCAAGTGGGGTCTGATATTAGATCTCATCCCCGTTTTAACCGCCATCTTGGTGCACCACCTGCTCTCTTCTTATGCGATGAATCTCGCCCAAACCGGTCGGTGCATATTAAGACCATGCGCCTTTCGACCTTGAACTCCGTT
>JBHHXH010000084.1:0-10111 GCA_046756925.1 Nitrospiria bacterium | reverse complement strand
AGTTGCAAGTTCGGTCCGGATTCGGTAATATCCAGAAACTATATACTAACTTGTTCCCCCGGACGCTGCGCGCCCGGGGGAATCACGGCAGATAAGTCGTATCTCCTTTCCCAGCGCTTCGCGCCGGGAGAACAAGGAGATCAAGTTCGATCGCTTGCAGCGACGACTTATCTGCCGCGATTCGCTGTAAATTTCTCCTATTGACACACCTTGATTTCATTTAACATATACGTTAATATTTGTTCGTGGAATGGGAAATAATCTACTTCAATGAAAAGGTCCAGAAAACAATCAATAACTGGCCAATGGGTATCAGAGCGTTCTATGCTCGGAATGGTTGTTTTCGGCCCGAACCTGGGTATGCCGTTTACTCGTTCAATGGGAGAAAATTTATTTGAAATCCGTGCGAGAGGCAAAGAGGGGATTGGACGTGTGTTTTTCTACACTGTCGTTGGTCATAAGATCGTTATTCTCCATGCCTTCATCAAAAAAACGAACAAGACGCCTCGTAAGGAATTAGACATTGCACGGAAAAGATTATCAGAGGTAAGAAGTGAAAAATCATAATAAAATGGTATCTGAATGGATGAAAGACCCTTCCTTCAAAAAGGAATATGATGCACTTGAATCAGAGTTTGCCCTATTCGACGAACTGTTAAAAGCGCGTTGTCGTGCAGGCCTAACCCAAACGGACGTTGCTGAGCGTATGGGCACCAAAACGCCTGCTGTTGCGCGATTAGAATCGGGGGGAGGGAGTAAAAAACATTCACCATCTATCGACACATTACGAAAATATGCAAAAGCGGTTGGATGCGACTTAGAGGTAAGGCTCATCCCTCGCAAAAATCAGCGAACCCATCGCTCAACCTGACCGCAAATAGCTGTTTTCAAATTTAGGTCAGCTCGTGTGGGGCGGCCAGGTTAGCTCAATCGATGGCCCACCAAACCACTGTGCCTTAACAAGGCGTCGATGCTCGGTTCGCGCCCCCTGAATTCGACGAAGAGTTCCATGGGTTCGCGGGAACCGCCTTGTTCCAAAACCGTCGACATAAAACGCAGGCCGGTTTCGCGGTCGAAGATGCCGGACTCTTCGAATTGCGCAAAGGCGTCGGCGGAGAGCACCTCGGCCCACTTGTAGCTGTAATATCCCGCCGCATAGCCTCCGGCGAAGATGTGGGAGAAACTGTGCGGGAAACGGTTGAAGGAGGGGGGATGCATGACCGCGACTTCCTTTCTGACCTCCTCGAGTATGTCATAAATACGCCCTCCCTTTGCCGGATCGTATTCCGTGTGGAGGCGAAAATCGAAGATAGCGAATTCCAACTGCCGCACCATCTGCATGCCCGATTGAAAGTTCTTCGCGGCCAGCATGCGTTGAAACATCTCATCGGGCAGCGGCGCGCCGGTTTGGTAATGGCTCGCAATCATGTCCAGGGCTTTACGCTGCCAGCACCAGTTTTCCATAAACTGGCTTGGCAGCTCGACTGCATCCCAGGGCACGCCCCCAATACCCGCGACACTGAGATGATCCACCTGCGTCAACATGTGATGCAGGCCATGGCCGAACTCGTGAAAGAGGGTCAGGACCTCATCGTGGGTGAAGAGAGCAGGCTTATCCCCCACGGGGGGAGAGAAGTTACATGTGAGGTAGGCCACGGGCGTTTGTATGCCGTGGGCGGTGCGTTTGCGTGTGATGCAATCGCCCATCCAGGCCCCGCCGCGTTTGTGGGGCCGTGCATAAAGGTCGAGATAAAACTGCCCGCGTACTTGGCCCTCTTGATCCCGTATTTCATAAAAACGGACATCCGTATGCCAGACCTCAACCCCTTCGACGGCCGAAATCGACAGGCCGTAGAGTTTTTTCACCACGGAAAACATTCCCTTGAGTGCGTTTTCGACCGAGAAATAGGGTTTGAGTTCTTCTTGTGTAATGGCGTATTTATGCTGGCGCAGCTTTTCGGAAAAGTAGGGGATGTCCCAGGCCTCCAACTCATCCACACTAAACTTCTCTTTGGCGAAACGGCGCACTTCGTCCAGTTCATTCCGCGCCATGGGCAGGGAACGTTCGGCGAGTTCTGTTAGAAAGGACAGGACTTGATCGGCAGAGGCCGCCATCTTGGTGGCAAGGGAATAGTCGCTGTAGTTTTTGAAGCCCAGCAGCTGCGCCGTTTCGTAACGCAAGGCAAGGATCTGCTCCATGTTGGGCGTATTGTCCCATTGACCCCCGTGTGGACCCTCATCGGAGGCGCGCGTGACATAGGCAGTATAGACTTCTCGGCGTAAGGCCCTGTCATTGGCATAGGTCATCACCGGTAGGTAGGAGGGGAATTCCAAGTTGAAGACCCATCCGTCCAGGCCTTCGCGCTCGGCGATCTGCTTTGCCATCGCGACGGCCGATTCCGGCAGGCCGCCAAGCCGGGCTTTGTTTTTGATTTCCTTTTCCCAGGCATGGGTGGCATCCAGCAGGTTATCGGAAAATTGGCTGGTGAGCGCCGAGAGCTTTTGCATGATTTCCTTGTAACGCGCCTTGGCTTTAGGAGCCAGGTTGATGCCGGACAAACGAAAGTCGCGCAGGGCATTGTCGATGATTTTCTTTTGGGCGACATCGAGGGTGTCGTAGACAGGCCCTTCCGCAATTTGCTGGTAGGCCCGGAAGAGTTGTTCGTTCTGCCCCATTTCCGTCGCGTAGTCGCTTAACTTGGGGAGGCAAGCATTGTAGGCCTCACGCAGTGCATTGCTGTTCACCACCGCATTCATATGCGAGACGGGCGACCAGGCGCGGTCGAGCCGCTCGCCCAATTCCTCCAAAGGTTGAATCAGGTTGTCCCAAGTGTAGCGGTTGTTTGCCGCCAACAAGGCGACCACATTGTGGCGGTTCTCGGCCAAGATCTGATCGATGGCAGGAACGACATGTTCCGCTTTGATTTTCGTAAAGGGCGGCAGTCCCGATATGTCCAATAAAGGATTCTTCATGGTGTCCTTTCGGAGGGCGCTCCTTGTATTCTGTGGGCCGATCCTCTATAAATGCATTTCCATTGATATTTTTTAAGGTGCGACACCCGATTTTATACACTGTGTGGAACGTCCGTCAATCCGATTTTGCTCAGGGGGCCTTAATGGAAGCGATTCTTGAAGGCGATCGCACATGAATCCCTATCTTTATATGCAGCAGGGGAATCAAGCCTTTTCGAATAAGGACTACGGCAGCGCCCTGCGCTATTACAAAAAGGCATTGGAAGGGATTCGGGACGACGAGAATCCGCTGGCCGATCTCTACGGCAACATCGGCAACGTTTATGCCGCGACCGGCAATATCGACGAAGCGGTTCGGGCTTATAAAGAAGCCATGTCAATCCTGCGCCGACTGGAAGACTACGATCGGCTGGGGATCACCTATGTGAATATCGGAAATCTTTATGCCGACCGGGGGAAATTGGAGGAAGGCATCGATTACTATAAACAAGGCGCGCTTCTTTTGGAACGTCAAAAAAAGTGGGGCGATTTGGCCGTCTTATACGGAAATATTTCCCTTGCGCTTCGCAAAACAGCAAAGTGGAAAGCCGCCCTCCGATATGCAAAAAAGGGATGGGCGTTGGCAAAAAAATTAAAACAACCGAATATCTTGGCCGATGCCACCCATCTCCTTGCCAAGGCGGAAGACGGCGCCGGGGCGGCCGACGTGGCCCGTTTATTGAGCCAAACCGCGTCTTCGATTTATTTGGAAATCGGAGACGAATTCGGCTATGCGGCGACACGTTATCATCAAGCCTCGCTCCTTGAAAAAAATCGGGAGCGGGCCGAGGCCATTCGAATCTTAAAAGAGGTCATTGCGGTCGACGAAAAATACAACCTGCCGAAACTCGAAAAAAACAAAAAGTGGTTGATGGACCTCGAAAAAAAGTATCGATCTTCCAAAATCTAAAAAGGGGGAGGCCGGCACGCTTGCCCTGTTGCGGCGCTGGCCGCTAAGCTTGCTTCATGAACTGTAAAACCCACGTTCCGATGACGGTATGAGCGATACAGGGGAAGGAGGGTCCGAGAAGTGTCTCGGATGCCGGCAGTCAAGGACGACGGCTAAGGGATCCACCGGATTGATATATTTTTGATGATCATCCCTATTCATAAGGAGGCAGTTGTGAACAACCATGAAATCATAAGGAGGCAGTTGTGAACAACCATGAAATCTCGCCGGAGGAAGTGAAACGAAAAAGAGACGCAGGGGAATCCTTCATCATACTCGATGTTCGAGAGCCAATGGAATATCAAACGGCGCACATATCCGATTCTGTCTTGATTCCCTTAGGGGAATTGCCTGCCAGGATTGAAGAGCTCGATCCGAATGGGCCGATTGTCACCATGTGCCATCACGGGATCCGAAGCCAGGCGGCATTGGGTATCTTGTTGAAACATGGTTTTACGGACGTAAGAAATTTGACGGGAGGAATCGATGCCTATTCCCAAACGGCGGACCCCGATATTCCGAGGTATCGATAGTCCCACACAAGGGTTCGTGTATCTAAAAAAGTGTCACTTCCCCGGGGTTGATTTTTTCTTTTGTTTCCAAGCTCCCATCTTTCGATAAGGCGCGGGAAAAAAGGCCGGGCTCTTCGGATGAGGGTATTTCCCCATCTGTGCGACTGCTGTCTTGCAGCCCTTTCATAAGCGTATCGATCCGCTGTAATTTCTGTGTGATCGGATCTTGAAATTGCAAATGAGAGAGGGTGGAATTGGCCAGATTCAGGATCAAGTCGAGATGGGTGTCCCCCGCAGTATTGGTTGTCGATAGCGAAGTTTGAATGGTGTCTTTTAATTGATGGATCGATTCGATAATGATTTTTAAGGTTTCCATTTGAAGCGTCGCCTGCTTCATGATATCCGGCAAGCACACTCTGATCGCATTTGTGGCATCCGAAATCAATCGGTTTGCCTTGGCGATCTCGTCACTCAAATGATTCATTTCTTCCGAGATGATGCCGAAAGCGCTTCCGGATCCCCCTAAATGACTCGCTTCGATTGTGGCATTTAGCGCGAGAAGCTTGGCTTCTCGCGCGAGCTTGTCTACAGCCTTTCCGGCTTCTGAAATATCGTCCGACATGGTCAAAGCTTCTTTTGCAGAGCTGTTTTGCTTATTGATGGTTCCCTGTGACGTTTCAATATGTTTATCTAAGGATTTTGTCTGTTCACCGAATGTTTTTCCCAGTGCCGTTTTCGAGTTCTCGATATATTGTCGTGCATGGGTAACAATTTTATTGACATTTTCTCCAATCGATAAGACCTCGGTTTCGGTTAATTGCTGAATCAATAAAATTTCGTCTTTTACTTGTTTTCGACACCCGGCGAGTGTTTCTTCTACTTCAAGAGCAACACGATCGCAATTTGGGCACTTTGAAATTGCTTCGCTTTCCGACTGCTTCATCGGACCGGAAAAATCAGGGTATGCCTGGGTCGCTTGATCTTTTTTCCACCACTTCCACATTATGCGGTAAGTTTTTTTGCAGTCGCGATAAGTTGCGTGGCGTTAAAGGGTTTGACAATCCAACCGATTGCGCCGGCTTCTTTTGCTTTTTTAATAAGGGACGGATGCCCTTCCGTGGTGAGCATGAGGATGGGTAAAGATGCATTGTTCGGCGATTTTTTGATTTCGACCACCATGTCCAATCCGTTCATATTCGGCATATTGATGTCTGCGACAACCATTGCAATATTGGGGTTTGAAGCAACCGCAGAAATCCCTTCATTGCCGTCACCCGCTTCCATGACATCAAACCCCGCTTGTCCCAATGCCATCCCGACTTGTTGCCTTACCGTAACTGAATCGTCTACGATTAATATCGTTTTGCCCATGCGATTCCTCCTGTTTTTTGATTGCGTTTAGTTAATGTTGCCGGGATGGGATCAAAAAAAATCAAGCCGCCCTTTCAGGCATATCGTCGACCGAGTTGTATACGCGATCGCTTAGAGGAAATTGAAATAGGATGCGGGTGCCCTTGCCGACCTCGCTTTTTAATTCCATCCGCCCGCCGAGGTCCGCGCAAATGTCCCGGACCGCCCCCATGCCCACGCCTCGACCGGAAAAATGTGTGACGACATTTTTTGTGCTAATTCCGTCTTTGTATATAGCTTCTAACAGGTCGTCCTGATTCATGTGAGGCAAATCAGCCTTTTCCGCTTTTTCTTTGATGGCTCTCCAATTTACTCCACGTCCGTCGTCTTTAACTGAAATCAGAAGCTGATCCTTTTCGACGGCGGTTTCGATATATATGGAGCCTTTGCCGGTTTTATTGGTTTCGGAACGTTCGTCTTGGTTTTCGATGCCGTGATCGATTGCATTCCGTAGAACATGAATGAAATTTGACCAAAACGGAGCCCAGTATTCGCTTTCGAAACGGATGTTGTTGGCTTGAGTGATGACTTGAATCCCCTTCTTGCCCATTCGCAGAGCCAAACCCTCCGCTTGTTTTTTGATAAATTCCAGACGGTGCTGAGCGGTTTCGAGTTTCCAGGACCTCATCATCCTGGCAATTTTTTCCGGGGCCTCCCTGTTTAGCAAGGCGCGAAGGACTGCTTCATAATCCGCATCATTGATTTCTATTGCCTTATTCATGCGTTCACCGAGTAATTGATCCAATTGGAGGCGGATATGAACCCAGGCTTGGTCCAAGGTCTTCAATTTGGGTAAGGTTGGCGCATCTTTTTTCGTGACAATTTCATCTTCTAATTCGTGACACAGGTTTGCAATGTCGGTCATCCCGAACAGGCCGGCATTTCCTTTGATCGTATGTATAATCCTTTTTAAATGAGGAATATCTTCATATTTGTTTTTCTTGACTACATCCATCATTTGGTCGGTGTCGGTCAAGAATTCAAGAAAACCCAATTTATCCCTCATAATATGACCGAATATATCCATTAATTGTTGTTGTTGTTTGGAGGCTTCACGTTCGATTTCGCTGGTGATATCCGAAATGATAATCAGAATATTCTCGATTGTTCCGTTTTGGTCTAGAATCGGTTTATAACTTAGATCCAAGGTGCTCGATCCTAGGATAATTCGTTTGGGCAACTGTTCCAAGGTGACTTCTATGGGCAAAAATCCTTCGCAAATGCTTTCCATTCCAAGTTCAAACCATTCTGCAGCCTGATCGTCAAATGATTTAATATAGGAGGCAAAGCTTGTATGCGCTCCGCATTCGCCAAACCACTTAGAAATGATTGAAGATCGCTCATTAGACATCACGCCATCTAAACCAACCGTCAGAAAGCCCTGACCGATGTTATTTAAAATGAGATGTACTTCCTTGGTACGTGCTTGCACGATTTTTTCCAATCCGATGACGTCGTCGAAAAACCGTCTGGAAATATAACAGGTTGCAAATGTTTCGAGGACGACAAACAAAGCATGAACAGCGACAACCCAAACGGGCGCATCGTAATTAAAAACACTGCTCGGCAATAAATACCAAAAGATAAGATGGTGCAATGCGAGCGTGATGGCGGCAACGATATTGACGGTAGGGTTGGCGTAAGCGCAGAGCATGGCCAGTAAGGCAAAGAAATAAAAGTGCATCTCGATTTGGACGGGACCTTGTCCAAAATGGACCAAAAGTCCGCCCATGCACATGGCCGTAATCCCATAGACGATCGACTTCGCTCGTTCGTTTTTCATGCTGAATTGGGCGATTGTGGGTCCGATAAGCATAGCAACCGTTAAAATCAAAGCGAATAAGGGACCGGTATCCGAAGCCCATGCGACCAGCATGAAAACCGGAATATGCACATAAAAAAAATAAAGTGCAATTCGGTTTAATCTTACAAGATAGTTGTGTTCAAAATCGGTGACTTCTTGAGGTAATACGACGTATTTTTTGACAGACATGGTGCCCCCGAATCGTTTGAGGACATCTTGGGGGTCCACTTCTTTATAACGCTTTTTTATGCGAATCTTCGATCTTATTCGTCAAACATCAGTAGGGCTCCCTCCGGTTTGGCATGCCGGTTTGTCTCCACTGTTTTCAAGGCCTGAAGCGGGTTCCAGTTTGCATCCACCCACACACAGGCATGTCCGACATCCGTGTAATACTCAAATCGATGTATCAGATCGGATTGTGTCCCGATCTGGATTTCGAGCCCATGCAAGGCCATCGGAACAGATATTTGAAAGTCAACCCCATAGGAAAGGAGATTGTTTTTTATTCGGCCCAACAATCGATTGGTCACTTCCCCGATCCAGCCATCGATAAAATTGATGCGTTCATCTTGCACGGCTTTCAGGATCGATTTTTTCCCGGCAAATCCCAATGCACCCCCAAAACCTTCTCCCGAGAAACCGATCACTGCAACCACATCGAAATGGGTGATGGACTGAGAGGGTCCATTCATTTTGATGCCGTTTTCCGTCAATATCGTCCGAAGCGCATCGGGAACGATGTCCTTTAAGATTTGTTCAATTGTATTCATTGTTTGGTTCCAAAATCTTTTGCCTTGTCATACGATCTTTGGTCCGGCAAAATCCATTGAAGGGGTTGAGGAAGTAAATGCGCAAGCTCCTCAGGTTCCAATGGTGTCCGCTTTGGATAAACATGATCCTTTTTTTCCTGTCTTATCGGAACTTTCTGTTGCATCCTTAAGGAAAAATTATTTTTAATGGTGATTTTTTGAAAAAAGATATGAAAAATAGAAAATTTCTATCCTTTCGGACGGACAATCGAACACATCGTCTCGCGAGTCTTGGGCATACAAATCACAGGGTTCTTGTTTTGTTATAAAGGAAAACCGGCTGACTGGCCGGTTTTCGCTGATGAGGATATTCAACGTCCGGGCGTGTCGATGTGCCTCGGCATGTATGTTGTGAAATTCAATAGAGGACTTAATAAGAAAAAGACGCCGACTGGGGTGTTCGAGGGGGAGCGGGAATGATTTTCCCTAATACGACCGGGTGGCTTGCTCCCGTTACAGTGGGAATGTTCGAGGGTCTCCCATGCCATGTTTGATAAGCGAGTACGGCAAAGGCCATCGCTTCGATGGCCCTTGAATCGAGACCGAATGTCTCGTAGTCAAGGACGGGGATGGGCGCCAGCGTATCCGCCAAGGATTGAATAAGAAAAGGATTTCTTGCCCCGCCGCCGCCAACGATGATTTCATGGATGGGGCCTTCGTTATGATGATATTGCAAAATGTTTTTCGAGACGGCGCCCACCGTGAAGGCAGATGCCGTCGCAATAATGTCTTCCGGGCCGAGTCGCAGGGACTTCGATTTTTTAAGGACGCGATCGGCCAGACGAAGGCCGAATGTTTCCCTCCCCGTGCTCTTGGGCGGCGGTTTTTTGAGAAAAGGATGGCGCATCAATTCTGCATACAGTTTGGGATGGGTTTTGCCTTGCCGCGCCATCCGGCCGTTTTGGTCGAAGCGTTTTCGGGAACGCGTCAGTACGGTGACGAGTCCGTCGATCAACATATTGCCGGGCCCGATGTCGAATGCAATTGTTTGATTCAATGATGCGCCTGCTTGGAGGTAGGTGACATTGCTGATGCCGCCGAGGTTCAAGATCGCCCGGGTTTTCCGAGGGTGCTTAAAAAGGTGGTGGTGAAGATAGGGCGTCAAAGGCGCGCCTTCTCCACCTGCCGCGATATCGCGTGGCCTGAAATCGGCGATCGTCGTAATGCCGGTTCTCTCCGCGATGATCGACGCCTCGCCAAGCTGGAGGGTCGAACGAAGAGACCATTTTCCACATCGTCGAGGCGTCGGCAAATGTTGAACTGTTTGTCCATGCGAGCCGATGAGTGCGATATCCGAGAGGGGAGCGCCGGCTTCCGAGGCGAGTCGAATGACAGCCTCGGAAAATAGTTCACCGATGTACACGTTCAAATGGCAAAAAATATCGGCAGAATGCGGCAAACCGGATGCCACATCGATCAGTTTTTTTTGAAGCGTGCGCGGATAGGGAAACAGTCGAAATGCGAGGGGTTTTATATGAAGTCGCTTACTGCCTCCCCGAATATCCACGAGGGCGGCATCGACCCCGTCTGAAGAGGTCCCCGACATGAGTCCGATGACTTTCATCTTGGTGGAAGGCTAACGAAATCGGATCGAGCGGTCCAGTGAAAATCTATT